>QHPX01000039.1 GCA_003219195.1 Verrucomicrobiota bacterium | reverse complement strand
TTACGCGTCGCACCCACGATCTTTTCCCTGCCGATAGCAACCAATTCACACTCGAGTTGCTCAAGTCAATTCAGGAAATGTTTGGCCTCAATGCGCCCGAGAAGGTTTTATACAATGCCTTCGAGAGAAAAGGCACGGCCCTCAAAGCCAAGGTAAAGGGAGAAACTGTGGCCGAGCGCGCGAAATGGCTGGCTAAGGTGCGTGATAGCGAAGGTCACATGGCGCAATTTATCACCGACGAGAAAGAAGGTGGCCCGCAGATTCTCGAATGCCATTCGCCGATTATGAACTTGCTCGATCGTTATCCAATCATCGGCCGTCTTGAGCAGGACATGTTTGAAGCCGTTTTGGGTACGCGCGTGCGCAGGGAAGAGACTCGCCATTCGGGTCTTTACGAGTGCGCGTTTTACTTCGCCTTGTAGTTGCATTGTCGATCTTTCGTCTCGCGCGATTTTCTCTTTCGCGTCGGGTTAATTTCAGTTGATTGATGGCCCATGCTTAGGGCCTTTCCGACTGCGGTGATCGAAAATTTACGGCCGCTTGTTGACGGCGGACGCTACCCGGTCAAACGCGTGGCCGGCCAAGATCTCGTGGTCGAGGCGGATATCTTCAAAGATGGGCACGATGTTGTGGCTGCGGCCTTGAAGTGGCGTGTTCTCGGCGAGAATAGCTGGCACGAAACACCGATGGCTTACATCGACAATGACCGCTGGCGCGGCATCTGCACTCTCTACGATAGCGCGATCTACGAATACACGGTCGAAGCCTGGGCGGACACGTTTCGCGGCTGGCAGCGTGAGTTTGTGGCAAAGTTCGAAGCCGGCGCTTCCACACTGACGAGCGAAGCGCTGGAAGGCGCTGCGTTGCTCGAAGCCGCGTCGCAGCGCGCGCACGATCGCACGGACTCAGTCCGATTACTCCAGCTCTCCCAACAAATCGGCACGGCTGACAACGCCGAGATCAAAGCCATCGCGGAGTCTGGGGAACTAGACGTGCTCATGGCAACCTATCCCGACCGCTCGAGCGCGACGCAATATGCGCCACCTCCGCGCGTAATTGTCGATCGTCCAGCGGCGCACATGGCTGCATGGTATGAATTTTTCCCGCGTTCGGCCGAAGGGCGCGTCGATCGGAGCTCAACCTTCCGCGATTGTTTGCCGCGAATCGACGACGCGAAAGCGATGGGGTTCAATGTCATTTACTTGCCGCCGATTCATCCGATTGGTCGTACCAATCGCAAAGGCCGCAACAATGCGATCGTTTCCCAGCCCGGAGACCCGGGCGTGCCGTGGGCGATCGGTAGCGAAGTCGGCGGACATAAAGCGGTCGAGCCTTCCCTCGGAACCCTGGTTGATTTCGATTGGCTGCAAGTCGAAGTGCGCGCGCGCGGAATGGAGATCGCACTCGATTTCGCACTCAATTGTTCCCCCGACCACCCGTACGTGAAGGAGCATCCGGAGTGGTTCTATAAGCGGCCCGATGGTTCGATCAAGTTTGCCGAGAATCCACCGAAAAAGTACGAGGACATTTTTCCTCTCAACTTCCGTTGCGAAAACTGGCCCGAGCTCTGGGCGGAGATGCTGAGCATCGTCCTTTTTTGGGCGGAGCGCGGCGTGCGCATCTTTCGTGTTGATAATCCGCACACCAAACCGGTTGCCTTCTGGGAATACCTCGTTCCCGGTGTCCACAAAAGATATCCGGATGTGCTTTTTCTTTCCGAGGCATTCACAAGACCAAAAATGATGAAAGCGCTGGCGAAAGCTGGCTTTACCCAGAGTTACACTTACTTCACATGGCGGAATTCGAAATCTGAACTGATGGAATATTTCACCGAACTCACCCAAAGTGAAATGCGCGAATATTTTCGCGCCAATCTTTGGCCGAACACGCCGGATATTTTGCCGTTTTTCCTTCAGGACGGCGGTCGGCCTGCATTCATGATTCGAGTCACACTCGCCGCCACGCTCTCAACTCTCTACGGCATCTACAGCGGCTATGAACTGTGCGAAAACGACGCTCTGCCCGGTCGCGAGGAATATCTGGATTCCGAGAAGTATCAATTGAAGAAGCGGGATTGGAACGCGCCGGAGAACATCAAGGATTGGATCACGCGGTTGAATCAAATCCGGACCGAGAATCGCGCGCTTCATTTTTACAATAACTTGCGCTTCTATCAGGCGGATAATAACGCGATCCTGTTTTACGGCAAAATGACGCCCGCACGCGACAACATCATTCTTGTCATTGTGAATCTTGATCCCCATCGTAAACAGAATTCATATGTCGATGTACCGATCGATCAATTTGGTTCGATGGAAGGTGACCTCTATCAGGTGCACGATCTCTTGAGCGATGCGCGCTACCTCTGGCGCGGCCGCCGCAACTACATTGAGCTCGATCCCGAAATCGAGCCAGCGCACATATTTCGCGTGCGGCGTTGCGTTGGGGGTGATCGATTCGTTTAGCAACTTGGAGGGCAGAGACGTGTTTTAGAAGGTACCCGCTCATTTGCATCCCGCACCGCTCCGTCTATCATTACAGACTCTCAGCATGAAGATTTTGCTCTCGCTGCTCGCCGTGCTGGCGAGCGCAGCCTCTTTGCTCGCGCAAAGCCCAACAGCCGCCACCGCCCCAGACTACCCGCAGCCAAAGACGGTCATGGATGCGATTCTGGCAGCCGGGCCAGTCATGTATGTCTTGCTTGCCCTCTCGGTTTTCTCAGTCATGCTCGTGATCGTTTATCTAATGACGATCCGTCGCGGTGCGATCGTTTCGAGCGGATATATGGCGACGGCAGACGCCCTCTTGCGGAAACGTGATTATCTTGGTCTGCTCGCCGTTTCCAATCGACACGGCGAAGCGATTGCGCGCGTTGTGCAAAGAATACTCGATTTCACGACAAAGAATCCAAATGCGGATTTTCAGCAAGTGCGCGAGATTGCCGAGACCGAAGGGGGTCGCGTTGCGGCCAGTCTGAACAATCGCGTTACTTATCTTGCTGACATTGGGATGATCGCACCGTTGCTTGGCCTGCTCGGCACGGTTCTTGGCATTATTCGTTCCTTCGGCGCGCTCGGCGCCGATCTCGGTACGGCCCGCTATGTCTTGCTTTCCAGGGGGATTAGCGAAGCTCTGGTCAACACTTGTGCCGGACTTGCCATCGGAATTCCGGCAATGATCTTTTATGCGTTTTTCCGCGGCAAAGCGCAGAAATTGATTTCAGAATTGGAATCTGCCTCCACGCACGTGTTGGCGTTGCTTTCTTTGCAATACGATAGGCGAGCCGAGCGGACGCCCGTGCTGATCGAGGACGAACTTTAAAACCGTCCATCGTGTTTGCATTCGCAAGATCGACATCTTCTCTTTCGTGATATGAATTTGCGCGGTCGTGCCCCTTTGCATCATCCGGGTATCCAGCTCGCACCGCTTGTCGATGTCCTGTTGCTGCTGCTCATCTTTTTTTTACTCACTTGGAATGCGGCCCGAAACGAAAACGAACTCGACGTGAAGGTGCCGAAAGCATCAGCCGCGAGGGAAAATACATTGCCGCCTGGTCCGGTCGTGGTCAACGTAAAGGCAGATGGCGGCTTGGTGGTCAATCATCGAGCAATGACTGGCCCCGAGGTGAGCGAATTGCTGAAACGTTTGCTTCAGCTGGACCAGGAACAATCAGTAGTCATCCGCGGCGATGAAGCCGGCGCTTACAAGAATATTATCGGCGTCCTGAACATTTGCACCGAAGCCGGGATTACCAACGTCGCCTTCGCGACCGCGAAATGAAATTAGTGCGGAGTGCAGCGGCTCTTTGCCAGCTGGCAATTCTGTTCGGGACCGGCGGCATCACCTTGGCTCAACGCGCGCCTGAGGTGCGTCGGGCTCAGCCCGTGGACGAACCCCCGCCCGTCAGGCGAGCTGTCCCCCTTGATGAATCCGCGGCGCCCGCCCCGTATTCGGCGGAGCAAACTCCCGAACCGGCAAGGCCGGAAACAGAAGCACCTGATCGCCGTCAACTCGATTACGCGAATGCGTTATTCACTCGAAAACTCTACGATCTGGCCATCCCAGAATATCAAAAATACCTGGACGATTATCCGGGAGGTTCAGGTCGGGCGAACGCTTATTTTTCGCTCGGGGAGTGTTATCGAAATTTGAATCGCGCCTCGAGCGCTCGAGCCAGTTTCCAAAGAGTGCTGAACGATTATTCGGAAAGCGAGTTTGCCGGACCTGCCGCCTATGCCTTGGCCGAGATGGCTTTCACAGAAAAAGATTATGCGGCCTCGCTCCCGCTCTTTCATCGTTCCTCCGTGAAATCGAGGGAGTCGGCGGTGGCGCTTTCCGCGCGCTATTTCGAAGCACGCTGTCTCGAAGTGCTCGACCGGAAGGATGAAGCTTGCGACATCTATCAGCAGGTTGCCGAGGTCAAGAATCCAAACCCCTATCGCGAAGACGCCCGACGGACGGCTGCTTCGATCGCGCTTGCCCGCGGGCGAAAAAGTGACGCGCTCAAACAGTACGAAGCGCTTGCCAACGAGACAGAGAAGCCTGCGTTGAAAGCCGAAGCGACGGTGCGCGCCGGTCTGCTCGCCGTCGATCTGCAACAACCGGAGAAAGGCAAGATCGATAAGGCAATGGCTGACAAAGCGATGGCGTTGTTGGAAAAAGGCCGCTCGTTACCGGAGGCGGGACGCTGGCGCGCGCTTGCGCAGGTTGGTATTCTGCGATCGCAATATCAGTCGGGTCAGTACGCGCAGTTGCTCGCCGACTACAAGAAATTGCAGCAGCAAGTTCCGGAAGAAGCTCGCGCGGAAGTCATGTTGTTCGCGGCCAACAGTCAGCGACAACTCGGACAGGCAGCCGAAGCGGAGTCGATTTATGGTGAGATCATCGCGAAATATCCGGATCGTGAAGAGGCGAAAGACGCGCGTTACCAGCGGCTCATTAACATTTACAACTCCGACACTTCGAGGCTGCCTCCTGAGGTGGACGAGTTCCTCGCCTCGAACCCGACGACGGAACGCGCCGATCAGGCCAAGCTGCTGAAAGCGGAGGCGCTCTACAAACAGCAGAATTACGCCAGGGCGGCGCCAATTTACGCGGAACTGCGCGCCTCCCAGCTTGCTCCGAAGTTGCGTGCCGAAAGCGCTTATAAACTCGGCTGGTCTTACATCCAAATGAAGGATATCGCCGGAATGGTTGAGGCGTTCTCGTATTTTGTACAAACATTTCCCGACGGTCCGCAAGCCTCCGCCGCTTTCGCGCAGCGCGCGCTCGCCTACCAGCAGGACAAAAATTACGACGCCGCGCTTTCGGATTGGAACATGATCTTGACGAAGTATCCGGGCGCGCATGAGCGGGAGGAGGCGTTACAGCACAAAGCGCTCATTCTCGGTCAGCAGCAAAATGCCAAAGGTATGAGCGATACTTTCCGCCAGCTTCTCAAAGAATTTCCGAATAGCCCGGTCGCGGCACAGGCGCAGTACTATATCGGTAAAACCGCGTTTGAAACAAAGGACTATAAGACGGCCCTCACCGCGCTCGAGGCGGCGCGTCAGCTCAATAGGGACCAATACTACAATCTCGCGACGATTCGTATCATTTCCTCGTATTTTTATTTGCGGAACCGGCCGGCGCTCACGACCGAGGTCGATAATCTTATGACGACGACCCCAAAAGCCACCGTGCCCGGTGAAATTTTGGAGTGGCTCGGGATCGAGTATTACAACGAAAAAAATTATGCGGTGGCCGAGAAATATCTGAGCGTTCTGGGCAAGCTCGACGATCCCTCCAACGTCAAACCCGACTTCTGGTTTTACCTCGGCGATGCGGCTGCCAGGCTGCAAAATTTTGATGAAGCAGAAAGCGCCTTCGGCAAATATTTGCAAATTGCCACCGACCCGGCGGGCAAAGCGAAAGTGTTGCTTGCGCTCGGCGGCGTCAAAATCGCTGCGCACAAAGCCGACGACGCACAAAAAATTGCCGAGCAAATCATGGTTCTGCAACCCGAAGGCCGCGTTAATGCCGAGGCGCGCCTTCTCGCGGGCGATGTTCAGTTCGAGCGCGGGCATTTCGAGGACGCGGGCAAAGTCTTCATGGGCGTGGCCCTGCTCTACGATGATCCGGCCATCACACCGCGCGCGTTGCAGAAAGCGGCAGTCGCCTATCAGCGGGCAGGCAAAACCGATGAAGCCGATCGCGCCGCCCGGCAGTTACACGAAAGATATCCGAATTACGCCGGCGGTTAGATGGAGGGCGCCGCGCTGTCGGCGCCCTGATATTTGGACACGACAGCGCGTGTCCCTTCAGAAGGGCGTTGTCAGGATCGATGCAATCTGATTGCATCGCCGCATGGATAAGTTTCGTCCCTGCCTCGCTGAATTCATCGGAACATTCGCTCTGATTTTTGTCGGAATCGGCGCAATTAAAACCGCTGGACACGATACGCTGGCGGTCGCGCTTGCTCACGGCCTGACCATCGCAGCCTTTGTCTCCGCCACCATGCACATTTCCGGTGGTCAATTAAATCCGGCGGTCACGTTTGGTTTGCTTTGCGGAGGTCACATGACAATCCCGAACGCGATTCGTTACTGGATCGCGCAGTTGCTCGGTGGAATAACCGCCGCGTTGATCTGCCTCGGTTTGTTCGGCCGTGATGTGGTTATCACGGGAACTCCGCAGCTGGCGGTTAATCTGAGCGGAATGCAGGGAATTTTGGTCGAGGCAATTTTGACCTTCTTTCTTGTCTTCGTCGTTTATGGAACGGCAGTGGACGAACGTGGACGAGGAGTCGCCGGATTTGCCATTGGATCGGCAATTACTCTGGATATCTTGTTCGGCGGGCCTCTTACCGGCGCAGCCATGAATCCCGCGCGCGTTTTTGGTCCGGCCGTCGCAGCAAATTTCTGGCACGACCATTACGTTTATTGGATCGGACCGTTTCTTGGGGGAGCGTTAGGCGGTTGGGTTTACCGGATCTTTATCGAACGCAAACCTGCGCCGTCCATCAGCTAATCCCGATCGCAAGTGTTTCGATTGGCAGCGGCGCGAGAAATTCTTTTGCGTCGTCCATTTGCAAAACAGGCCGCGCCAGATGGGCTGCCAGAAAACTTGTGTCCGGCAAATGCGCAATACCGGCTTGCGCGGTGATCTCGCACTCGGCCAATTGCTCGATCACGCGTGAAAGCTTCGCGGCCAGATCTCGATTGTCCGTAAACTGAATCGTGCAAACGCCGGGTGCGGTCGCTTCAACATACGGAGCAAGCGTAAATGCCTGCTGAAGCAGGATCTCGTCGATCAATTTTTCCTGTGAATGCGCTCGCGTTTTTACCACCAGACTTAAACAGCGCGCCAATCCCTGACTCGGTGTCATGCCTTTGTGCACGCCGGCCTTTTCTGCCGCTTCACTGAGTTGAATGATCACCGCTTTTGCTTCTTTCTCATCAATCACCGCCACCGGTTTCGTTTGTAATTGTGGTTGATGGTGCGTGGCGGCCTGCAAATAAAAATTCGGCAAATAAATTGTCGCAAACATCAACTCGCTCTTTCGATTACGCTTTCTTGGTGATTGAGATGCGATCGTTGAATCCGAAATCGCAATCGCGAGATAGCGTTCTCTTCTGAAAAAGTTGCCAGCATCCATGAATTTTCGAGAACGATTTTCAGTTGGGCGCTGCTCACCATGCTCCGGCGGGTCAAAACCAGACACACAGTGGAAGTTGATTCGACAAGCCGTTGTAAGCGATACCAGCTCGTCTGCGGAATCTTTAATTGCTCCCCCGCATTGAGGACAAGATCGACAATCACCAACCGGAAATTTCCGTCGCGCAAAAGGAGGTCGGCCGCTTTGATTGCCTCAAATG
>QHPX01000092.1 GCA_003219195.1 Verrucomicrobiota bacterium | reverse complement strand
ATCTGCCGATAGTCGAGAGCATAGCTGCGAGACTACATCACTTACGTCTTCTCTGAGGCACGAATCGACGACGGGCAGTCGACGACTCACTGAGCGATTTTGCCGCACCGTGTTGGCTTCGGCAACGATCTGGTGGCTTGGCTCCGATTATTGGATGATAGGCAAGGATGGAAGAACTGAGGAATTTGCCGAGCGCAGCCAGCGCCCATCGGAGCCGCTGGCGGACGCAGAGATGGGTAGGGCTGTTGCTCATTGCCACATGTTGGCCGTTGAACTGGACGCTGAAAGGCGTTACGGAGTATCTCTTTTTTCCCTTATGGCTCGGGTACGTGCTGGTGGTGGACGCGTTGGTGGCGGCGCGGACGGGGAGTTCGATGTGGACGCGGTCGCGGAAAGAGTTCGTGCTGCTGTTTGTGGCTTCTTCGCCGGTTTGGTGGATGTTTGAGGTGATCAACGACCGCACGGCGAACTGGGAGTACCTGGGAAGTAACCATTTTACGACATTCGAGCATTATCTGCTTTGCACGATTTCGTTTTCGACGGTGATGCCGGCGGTGTTTGAGACGGCGGAGTTGGCAGGCAGCTTTAAGTGGGTGGAGCGGTTCGCTTTTGGACCCCGGGTTCGGGAGACTGCGGCATTGGAAGCGGGGTTCTTTTTAGCAGGAGCAGGAATGCTGCTGCTGACGCTGGCTTGGCCGAAATACTGTTATCCGTTTGTTTGGACGTCGCTGGTGTTGATATTGGAACCGCTGAATCGCTGGTTGGGAAGAGAGCATTTCATGGAATATTTGGAACGGGGGGATTGGCGGCCGATCGTGTCGCTATCGGTTGGGGCGTTGATTTGCGGATTTTTTTGGGAGATGTGGAATTATTATTCGTGGCCGAAGTGGATTTATCACACGCCGGGAGCTCAGTTTCTACATGTATTCGAGATGCCGCTGCTTGGTTATGGCGGGTACGTGCCGTTTGCGCTGGAGTTGTTTGTTTTAAGGAATCTTTTGTGGCGAGGGGCGCCCAGGGTGGATCATATCTGATCCTGCACTAGGCGCGACGATTTCGGGGCATCGCCGCTATTAAAGAGCACCGCAAAGTAGAGAAACAACAAGGGACAATCGCCGAACTGAAGACCGCGCTGGCACAGCAGCAGAACGAAATCAAAGTTCTCACCGCTGGTTTGGAAAAAGTAAGTAATCAGGTTGACCTGACGAAACCTGCAGCGCGAGTCGTCGCAAGGGATTAGCAAGGCAGCCGACCTCCAGCCAGCCGCGTTTTCGAACAAACATCACCGCTCACCACTCTCTGAAATCGCCTGCGTGCTTGTGCGTTTCAATCACGTTACCCGCTTCATCGTAAACGCGAATCAGAGCGTCACAGCTTTCTTTCCGTCTCTTTGAACGCGATGATGCGTTCGACATTGCCGCTCGAATCGAAAATGCGAATCTCGCCAGAGCGAAAACTCGCACGGTTTTGCGCTAATTGACCGCCTGTTCTTTCATTAAAAAGACCGGTTCGACACCGGGCGCTTCGAAGACTTTCCAACCGTTACCATGCGGTTTGATTTCGATGCCTGTCATACCACAACGAAACGCTTTGCGTTTGCCTCGATGTCAGCTTATACGTTCATTTGACCATGAATCAATCATCAAACGGCCAGCCCGATCGCGGTAAGCCAAAGGGCAATTATACCGGCGAACGCCTGAAAGTGCTGCGCCCCGAAACCTATCGCCGCGTTGTGCAGCTATTAGCCGAACCGCGCCAGCACGTCAGCTATCGGGAAATCTGTCGCCGCTGCCACGTGACGGATGACACGGTCAAAGCCGTTGAGCAGCGTGAGGCGATTCCTATAGCCACACGAAAACAAACGCTGATGGAGCAAGCCGCTCACATTGCTAAGCTCGCTGCGGATCGCGTCGAAGACCAGATCGACGGTGCCACTCTACCGCAGGCGGTCGTGGCCTTCGGAGTGACGACGGACAAAGTGCTTGCCCTCTCCGCCGACCCAGCCGTAATCATCCGCCACGAACACCAGCACCTCCACGCTCACGCCCACCACTTCCAACCTATCACCCGCGAAACGTGGGACGCTATCCTGGACGCCCTCCCAGACGCTCCACCAGCCGCCCGAGACCCTTCCAACGCCAACGCATCGCAGTCCACGCTCACCACTCCCATCGTTCCCTCTTTGTCTCAAACAGAACAGCAAGACAACACAGACAATGCCAATGCTGCACCGACAATGCCCCTAGCTGCCGCAGCAATGCCCGTAGATGCATCCAATACTGCCCCGGCAATGCATTCACACAGCCAAACAGCAGCAAAAAGGCTACTGCATTTCCTGCCCGACTCCGCGCTGACGAGAAAAAGAATTGAGTCTCTCCCCTCTGCCATAGCGTGTTGACGAATACTTGTCGAATAGACTGCGTTTTCGTTCGGGTCGTTGCGCGTTCGATTAATTACCTTTTTTCATAGGTAAATCACTGTTTGAGAGAGTGGCTACCCCGCTTGGATTCGAACCAAGAATAACGCCTCCAAAGGGCGCTGTGTTACCAAGTATTATCCTCTAAGTTGCTATTTTGTTGCTATTTCGCTAACGATAGGAAGATGACTATGGTTGATTTCACAGCGCGAGCGATTTACGGAATCGGGGAGAGGACCGAGGTTGTCGATGAAACGGTGAAGTTCCCGTGCCCGTCACCCAACAGCACCGTAACCGTTCCATCGGTCCTATTGGTGACAGCCAGGTCCAGATGGCCATCGTGGTTAACATCGACGGCAATAACAGTGTGAGGTTCCTGTCCAACGGTTAAAGTCGGTCCGGCTACCAAATCTCCGGTACCGTTGCCGAAGAATGTGAGAACATGGGTGCTATGGTTGTGCGGATCCTGAATTCCGGTCACAGGAAACGCCACGTCCAGGAATCCGTCCTCATTGAAGTCCCCAATGGCTATGTCGCCTTTTAGGTTCCCAGGGCCCAAATTTATTGTCTGTGTTAGGGCAAAGACACCCCTCCCGTTGCCAAGGTATGTGGAAATGAAGTTACCGGTAGTATTGCCTGGCAGCGCTCCCGCCACGACCAGGTCTAAGACGCCGTCGTTGTTCAGGTCGGCAACCTTCACACTAGCTGGCAAATCGTTGACTGGGAACGTGCTAACACGGAATCCCCCTGCCCCATCTCCGAGCAAGATCGAGACTACACTCTGACCTGCCAGCATGGACGCACCCGTGATTGCCATGTCCAGATTTCCATCGTTGTTGAAATCGCCGGCATCCATACCGTAGGGGTTTAGCACTCCTTCCACTTCCAAGTCAGGGCCAGGGAAATTCCCTTTCCCATCGCCAAAATAAAGGACGATTTTGTCGTCTTGGGGGGCATTTACTGCGAGATCAAGTTTGCCGTCGTTGTTGAAGTCACGCAAAAGAAGACGAACCGGCTCGCCATCGCCGTCAATTTCGGTTGGCGGGCTAGCGCGGTGGAATGCACCTAAACCATCGCCTAAGAGAATAGCCTCGTCGTAACCCCAGTTGGCGCAATTCACGAGGTCGAGATGTCCATCCCGATTCACATCCCCCACCTGAAGCCCCTTTGTGAGAGTATCGACCGGAAAATGCCCCCCCAAAGTGAACCCGCCATTCCCGTCTCCAAACAAGATGGCGACGACGTCGAATCCGGTGCAGTTGACAGCCAGGTCCATTTTGCCGTCCTCGTTGAAATCGCCGGCCACGAGCAGTTCTGGGGCTATTATGCTGCCGGTTCGATGGTTGGCCCACGCCGAGGGCAGAAACGCGGCGGAAAGGACTAAGCAAGCCAGGGTTGAGAATTGTAGTTTTTTCATAGTTTTTTATCCACTTTTACTGAACCTCAATCTGACCAATCTGGAGATGAGTCACAGTATCTCCATTTTCAATTAGATCTGCGTCTTCAAAGGGAGTCCCGACGACGGTCTCTTGGGTCCCATTGTTTTTGAAATCTGCCGTCGTCACGGCGTAACCAAAACCGGCAAACGCCTTAGGCATTGCGCTGGTTACTGTCTTGAACAGCTTCCCGTTGTTGCCGCGAAAAATAAAAGCTTCTCCCGCATTGAGCAGTCCGTTCACAGTGTGATCAGGGGCGCCAACCATAATATCCGGGCGCCCATCGCCAGTAACATCTGGGATTAAAGCTACCGAAGAGCCGAATTTGGCGAACGCCTGTGGAGCGGCGCGTAACGTATATAGCAGGGTTCCATTGGCGCCGTTGAAAACGAAAGCTGCTCCTTTGCCGCCTGCCTGTGGTGCACCGATAACGAAGTCGGGAATGCCATCGCCATTGACATCCCGACCGCCTGCCACAGCAAACCCAAACGAAGGCAGTGTCTCAGCAACCGGGCTCGTTATTGTGCGGATAAGCGCGCCAGTCGCGCCGTCAAAAACGTAAGCCCGACCTTGCCCCGGCGCGCCAATAAGAATATCGGATACGCCATCACCGTTAACATCCCCGGCATTAGCCACGGCTGCGCCGAACCTGCCGTTTGCCTCCGCCCCCCTTGAGCGGGAGGATCTAATGAACGAATGAAGCTTCCATCCGCGCCACTGAAAATGTAAGCACTGCCCACGTCGGGCAGGCCAGCTGGCGTATCCTTCTTTGGAACGCCAACCAGCAGATCGGGAATTCCATCGCCGTTAACGTCTCCCAAGCTGGCGACAGCATAACCCATTCTGTTACCCTCTGCTTCATCGGGATCGTTAAGAGTAAAGATGATACTGCCATCTCTGCCGCTGAACACAAAAGCCTCACCACAGTTTACGCGGTCCGCTGCGAAATTGGTGTGGTGCGGAACCCCAACGAGAACGTCCGGGACACCGTCGTGGTTAAGATCTCCGACACCAGCTACCGAAAAGCCAAAAAAACCACCAAACTTTGTTGGGTTGGGGGTCTGAAAATATGGGTCATTGAGCTGAGTGATGACGCCCAAAGTGGCACCGCTGATAAGCCAAACCTTTCCCACATCCTGGGGCGGGCCAAACCCGTTATTAACTGCAAAATCTCCATCCTGGAACGGAGCCCCAACTGCGAGATCGGGAACTCCGTCACCGTCCACGTCCCCAACGACCGCGATAGAAAATCCAAAGTATGTCGTAGAAGATTCCGGTCTCGGATCGAGCAGGGTTGCCGCTTGGACAGCGGTGGCGAAGAGCGCTGAACACATTAGAGCCGCGATCACCAGCGGCACGCCGAGGTGCGCCATCAGTCTGTCCGACGACGATTTGATTATATTTCCAGTTCCTTTTTTAGGTTGTAACTTCATTGATCCTCCCTGTAAATGCGAGTCGCTTTCGTTGATAATTTAGCGCAAGCGACTTCGAAGAACCATTAGGCTGCGCCTACTTTTCTGCAGTAGGCGAAGCCTTACAGGTAGGCGCGCGAACGGTTGAGCTTTATCTCAAATGCGCGTTTTCTTCCCAGAGAATCGCTTCTCGAGCGAGTTCCGCTGCGGTTGTCAAACCGAGCTTTTCCTTCGCCCGAACGCAGTAGGCTTGAACAGTTTTCAAGCTGATGTGCAGTTGTTCCGCAATTTGCGATGTCGATCTTCCCTGTCCAAGAAGGTGGAATACTTCCAGCTCGCGGTCGCTGAGTTGTTCAACTCGCGATTGCGCAACGCCAATTCCCTTCTGGCCCTTCAAGAATTTTAGAGCCATGGCGTTCGAGAGCTTTTCACTGATGTAAATTCCTCCTTCAAGCACGCGGCGGATCGCCGCCAGAATGTTTTTGCTAGTCTCTCTTTTACGGACATAACCCCGCGCGCCAGCGCGCATGGCCCGCTCAGCGTAAAGCTCTTCTTCATGCATCGACAACACGAGCGGCGCGACCGAAGGATGTTGAATGCAAAGATCTTTAACCAATTTAAGGCCCGAGGCGGCGTTGAGCGAGATGTCAATCACCGCCAGCTTCGGTTTCGTGGCCGCGATCCCATGCAAGGCATCAGCAGCATTTTCTGCTTCCCCGCATACTTCCAAATCCGATTGTTGATTGACCAAGTTCGTTAACCACTCTCGAACGAGGGGATGATCGTCCACTAGGAAGATCCGCGTTTTCTGTTTGCCGGCTTTGGAAGCTTGTGTGCTCAAGATAATGAACCGGTTGTCGATCCGTCGTTCGCCAGCGATAAATCGCAGGTAACGATCGTTCCTCCTTCGGCCTGGTTCCTAACCGAAAGCGTGCCGCCAATCATTCCGGCGCGGCTCGACATGATCTGCAAACCGATCCCGCGGTTCTCCGGCAAAGGCGCAGCTAAACCGATGCCATCATCTTTAATAGAGAGCGTGAGGTTCGCATCTCTGCGTGAAAGTTCAATCACGATTCGATTGACATGACCGTGTTTGATTGCGTTGATGACAGCTTCTTGCGCGATGCGATACAAATGGGTCGCAACGGTCGAATCTGACAGGCGAACCGATGAATCGCATTTCAGTTCGCAAGCCACATGGTGATTTTGCGCCGTGACTCTGGAAAGTTCCAGCAGAGCGGCGGCCAGACCTTCACCTTCCAGTTCCAATGGGAAGAGGCCCTTGGCTATCTTTCGTGTCAGATCAATTCCCTGTTCAACCAATTCGACCGCTTGATCAAGATCGTTCGAGCGAGGCGAGGGTTCAGTTTCGAGTTTGCCGCGCAGCACCTGCAAAGCAAGAGAAGTGGCGGTGAGATGCTGCCCCAGACTGTCGTGAAGCTCGTGGCCGATGCGGCGCCGTTCGCGTTCTGTTACCTCGGCTACTTCTTTTTCGAGGCGTTCGCGTTTTTCCATTTCTTCGCGCAGCGCCGCCGTGCGCTGACGGATGCGTGTTTCGAGCCCCCGATAAAACGACTTCAGATATGCGAGCAACCAGATGACGACAACGTAGGAGCCGAAGGTGATCAGCGCATTCCATGCTGGAACGAATCGGTTTGGATAAGCAACTCCGGCCGCCCAGTCACCCAGCAGCCAGCTGATAACGCTTAATACGGAGATAAGTAACGCAAACAGCGTTCCAACGTTCCAGAGCGCAAATGCAATTGCCACCAGGTAAAAGATCGACCAATAAATCTGGTAGCCGGAAAAGTAGTCGGCCACTCCCACAACCAGAACCAGAAGCAATGCGATGAGAATCGACAGAGGCCGCGACGGCTGAAGCGCGCCAATCCGACCGCGCCGGATGCGAAAGGGTTCTCGATTCAACTCCGGTACCGATAACTCTCGGTTTTTCATTGATCAAAATCGCCCGAAAACGGCCGCAGCCACATATCTTAGAACTGAAAGTGAAACCGGCTCGTGAAGATATTCACCGGACCACGGTCCGAATTGTAGGCGGGATTCGCCACGAACTGATAGTCGATCGCTAAATGCACATTCTTAATGATCTCGACATCATAGTATATCTCCACGACCCCTTCAGGTTCATAATGAGGAATGCATTCCCACAGTCAGCTAGACAGCAGCAAAAAGGCCGCAGAGGCTGCATTTGCCGCTCGACTCCGCGCGGACGAGAAAATGACAAGCGAGCCGGTGAAATAGGTTTTGCAGCCAGCCTGCGCGGTGAAGATTTGTCTCGACATTTCGGCCAGGGGCGGCGGTAGGGTCAACTCGGTCTTTCGTACGGGCAGACCGGCGACCAGAGAAATGAAACGCAGCCGAACGAGCAGGTTCACAGCATCGGTTCCGGCGATCAGCGCGCGGGCTATTGCGGTTGTCGCGTTGCTCGCGCTGTGCGAGGCGACACCTGCTGGGAGTGATAATGCGCAGCTGGCTCCCTCCAACGCGCATCGCAAGTCGGTTTCGCCCTGGCGCCAGGCTGGGTTCGATGCGGCGCACACGGCGCATAATCGATTGGAGCAGTTCCTCTCGCCCTCGAACGTGGGGCATCTTACGCAGGCGTGGGCGTCACCAGTCGGCGCCGGCACGCTCTACGCCTCCCCCACCGTCTGCGCCGGGCGCGTCTGTATTGGCAGTGGGGATGGCCGAATGTACGCATTCGACGCGGCCACCGGCGCGACGCTCTGGATCGGCGAGCAACAACCGCTTTTTTTCGTCGACTCCGCTGCGGGAGGGGAAGGGCTGGTATTTGCCAGCGCACTTTATCAGGCGCTGGTGGCGTATGACGCGGAGACAGGATCGATCGTGTGGACGTCGCCGGCGGTCTCGGACGTACGCGCGTCGCCGACACTTGCGCGCGGCGTGCTCTATGTCGCGAGTTTCGACGGAACGCTGAACGCGCTGGACGCGGCGACGGGCGTTCCGATTTGGTCGGCTCCGGGGCGCTGCTGTGTTTACGACCAGGCACCGGTGGTTGATAGCGGGAGGGTTTTTCAAATGCGGACGGACCACACGTTGACGGCGTACGACGCGAGGGACGGCACGCAGCTCTGGAGCAAAGCCGCTTTCGCGGTTGGGACGGTCGCCGCATCGCACGGCACGCTGTTCTACAATGACTACCCGAACGTCGTTGCGTTGGATGAAGCGACTGGCGCGCAGCTGTGGGCCACGCCCGTAGTGACGGCTTCGACGACTGGCGCGCCGGCGGTGGCGGACGGGCTGGTGTTTGTAACGCAGTCCAACCTGGTAGCGCTGAATGCTGCCACTGGTGCGGTGGTCTGGACGGCGCCGGCGACTAGTGGCTGGGGTCCGGTGGTCGCGAACGGTGTCGTCTATGCATCCTCACTCAATGGAGAGTGGGATGCGTTCGACGAACGCAACGGAGCGCTGCTGTGGTCGGTCACTGTTGGCAGTGGATGCGGCGGCAGCTGCGCCAACGCGGTCCCGGTGGTCGCAAATGGCGTGCTATATCTCGCCGGGCCGGATCAGTACCTGCGCGCGTTCACCATCAGTCGCTGAGGGCGCCTTTATCGGCTGGTTATGTCGGCCACGCGGGGCGGACTCCCAGACCGGCTTTTGTTGGCCGAGAAAAATCATTCTCCCAGCCAGCCAGACAGAAGCAAAAAGGCTGCAGAGGGTGGGGCTGGTGTTGCCTGACTCTGCGCCCGAGAAAAAGAATCCGAGCTAAGAAATTTTTCACGGTCTCTTTCTACGGTCTGACGATTTTTTGCTGCAAAAACACGCAACTCTGCATAACGCTGTGGGAACCGTATTGGCCGGAAACACGTAGCTTCTGCGACGATGTGCAATACACTGAAAACACGCGCAAAAACTCTTTCTTGAATTAGAAATCCGTTGCTCTATCCGGCTGAGCTACGGGCGCAGATCGAATAGAAGAGTAGCTGTGCGCGTATTCACTGCAATCATCATCGGCGTCGCTGTCCTCGCCGGATTGATTTTTATGCAGCGCAGCAGGACGATGGAGCCGATGAATTCGCTCTTTGTCATCGCACCTTACAAATACGAAGGCCTATGGGTGTTTGATGATCCGGCGGCCGGTCTTGCCAAAGAACCTTTCATTGCCGGCATCGACACGATGATCGACAAGGCGGTGGTCAACATCCCACACGCTGCGCGCGGATTTCGCGCGATTTTTAGCGCCGCGCCGTTTCCCGGTTCTCAATTTAAATTGGAATGGCGCCGCGAAGAAGCAGGCGGCAATTGGTACTACAGCGATCATTTCAAAATGGAAGGCTGGCTTTGTTCGGCTCTGTTTAAATATTTCCAAGCCGCGCCGCGTGAGATTTACGTGAAGGTGGAGCCGAAGAAGTAGAGCAACCTTCCGGGTTGCTGCTCTAATAAAATTGCAAGCTGGTAGCTTGCGCCACTCTATTTGCGTATCCGGTACTTTAGTTCCCAGACGCGCAGGGCCGAGAGGAGGAGGGCCTTCGTCCGGGTGAGGCCGCCCACAGACGCAAGTTCGCGCTCGCCGTCCGAGTGAGCAGTCGCGGCGTTTTTTGGCCGGTCCCGTCTTTTTCGCCGCGCTTTCGAGTCCCGGACGCGGCGAGTCGCCGATTCGCTCATGGGAAGATGGCCGCTGCTATGCATGATTGCTTGAGCTGGGATTGAGCAATTTCCAAGCCATTGTGGCGGCGGCCGTCTCGGCGGCGAAGATTATGACATGCCGCTGAGGACAGCGGCCAATACCTCTCCGCGTGAAAAGCCGCTTGTGTGCCTGCGGCTTCTCCGCCACTTTTCAACCGTCATGGCAGATCGCAAACTCGGTTTCCTCAATATCTTCTTGTTCGTCGCACTTTGCGTCAGCCTCTTCGTCAATTTTGTGCTGGTGGCCCTTATTTTTCAGCGGCTTGGAGGCGTCGTGAGTGAAGAAGAACCTATCGCCCGCTTCCGCGAGACCGTTTTGCAGCGAGGCAGCCGGGGAATTTCCGACAAGATCGCGGTGATCTTGTTGCGAGGCTTGATCAGCTCGTCAATTCCCGGAAACATTAGCGATTCGATGGTCGACGACATCCGAGCGGCGTTGCAACAGGCCGGCGAGGACAATCACGTCAAGGCGATCGTGCTGGAAATCGATTCGCCCGGCGGGGAAGTCACCGCTTCTGATGTGATTTACAACGCTGTGGTCAAAGCGCGCGCCAAAAAACCGGTCGTTGTCTACATGGATTCACTTGCCGCTTCGGGTGGTTACTACATCTCCTGCGGCGGCAAGTTCTTGATCGCAAACGAAACCACCATTACCGGCAGCATCGGTGTCATCATTCAAACTCTGAACTACGAGCAATTATTCAATAAAGTTGGGCTCGCCTCCGTCGTTTTCAAAAGCGGAAAGTTTAAGGACATGCTCAACGGCGCGCGACCGATCACTCCGGAGGAGCGCGATCTTGTTCAAAGCTTCATTATGAAAACCTATGACAAATTTCTCGGCATCGTCGCAAAGGAGAGAAATCTCCCCGCCGATTTCTTGCGCAATACGATCGCCGACGGCCGGATTCTCTCGGGCAGGGATGCCCTCGATCACAAGCTGGTCGATGCGCTTGGCCAATTGGAAGATGCATTCGTCAAAGCGAAGCAATTGGGTAACGCGCCGGAAGCAAAAATTGTGAAGTACGGCCCGCCCTTCAGCCTGAGTCGTTTCATTCGCGCATTCGGTCAAGCGGATTCGAAGATCGAGCTCCAGCTTCCAAAGCAGCTCGTCCCGCAATTGGAAACGGGGCGCGCGTATTTCCTGCCGAGCTATTACGCTCCGTAGGCGGAGCATGCTGTCCGCCACCTTCCTAATGGCGCTTGGAAGCGTCACCAACGCGCTGCTTCTCGTTGTCGGGCTGTATATTTACGTTTCGCTCATTCGCCAGATCAGCGGGCGAAGATCGACATCTCCAAACGGATCGACAGCGGGATTTGGTCTTCCGGAAGCGATTCTTGCCGCCGGACTAACCTTTTTGCTTTTGCTTGGCGTTCTGGTGTCGGTTTCAAAACCATCGGTTCAGTTTAGCGGCCGCGTTCTCGTAGAAAATCTTCTCTTCACCCTCGGCATTGTTTTAGTTGTTGTCGCCTTTTTGAGGTTGCGCGGGTTCGATCTGAATTTGTTGGGCGGTTTTTCCCAAACCAGTTTTCTTCGCGCTCTCAGCACGGGAACAATCCTCATGCTGGCGGCTTACCCTTTAATTGCCCTGGCCGATGCGATCACGCAGCGCCTTCTCGGCAGCGGTTCTAGCAAGCAGAGCATCGTCGAGCTTTTCAACGGCTCGCGCACTATCGAGCAGCGGATCATAATCATTATCTTCGCCGTCGCGGTCGCCCCCGCCGCCGAGGAATTTCTTTTTCGCTTCTTTCTTTATGGCGTGCTCAAGCGCTTTTTCGGGCGCTTTTTCGGGCTCACGGCAAATGCTCTGCTCTTCGCCGCCGTGCACACCCATCTGCCTTCCTTCGCGCCGCTCTTTGTTCTGGGAAGCTGTTTCACAATTGCCTACGAATGGAGCGGCTCCATTCTCGTTTCGATGACGATGCACGCGCTTTTTAATTCCGTGTCGCTCACCTTACTTGCATTTCCAGAACTCTTCTCGCAATGAAATTGAAAGAGCTCGGCGAGGACCGGTTGCTCGCTCAACTCTTGCCGCAACTCCCGCCCGGAAGGTCCGTTTTCGCAGGCGCAGGAGATGACTGCGCATTAGTAGAAAATTCCGTCGGCCGAAATTTTCTTGTGCTCAAAACCGATTGCGTGGTCGAAGGCGTCCACTTTTTGAGCCAGGCCAACGCACTCGATGTTGGATGGAAGGCAATGATGCGCCCGCTAAGCGATTTCGCCGCGACTTCCGCTGTGCCCCAGTTTGCCTTGATTACGCTCATCGTCTCCATGCAAACAAAGAACGACTGGGTGAAGAAGATTTATCGCGGTTTAAGCCGGGCCGCGGCGCGGTTTCGCGTCAGCATTGTTGGAGGCGAGACCAGCGGCACTCGAGGTCCCGCCGTCATTTCGGTCAGCGTTGCGGGGTTTGTCGAGAGAGACCGATGCGTATTGCGCAGCGGCGGCAAAATCGGCGATGATCTTTTCGTGAGCGGCCGCCTTGGTGGAGCGAATCGGAGAAGACATTTAAGATTCGTTCCGCGGATCGAGGAGTCCCGCTGGCTGACAAAAAATTTCGCGCTTCACGCCATGATCGATCTGAGCGACGGCCTTGGCGCCGATCTTCCGAGACTTGCGCGCGCCAGCAAAGTCGGTTTCAAGATCGACAAGAAGAACCTGCCGCTCAATCGCGCCGCCACGATCGACAATGCAATTTCAGACGGGGAAGATTACGAACTGCTCTTCGCCATTTCGCCGCGCGACAGCGATCGTTTGCAAATGAGGTGGCGCCGAAAATTTCCCAAGCTCCTGCTGACGAAGATTGGTCACTTCAATCGAAGATCGAAGATCGAAAATCGAAAATTGCCCGGTGGCTACGTTCATTTCAAATAGCCCGGCGGAAACGGAGGCGTTCGGCCGGCGATTGGCCAAACGTGTAGGCCCGGGGACGGTGCTTGCGCTGAAAGGCGAGCTCGGCTCGGGGAAAACGCAATTCGTCAAAGGTCTCGTCGCCGGATTAGGCAGCAAGGCGCCGGTCACAAGTCCCACGTTTACGATTTTGCACGAATACGCTGGCGGGCACTTGCCCATTTATCATTTTGATTTTTTCCGGCTGCAAGATCGGCAATCCGCCGTGCGGCTCGGTCTCGACGATTATTTTTTTGGCGCGGGCCTTTCGGTCATCGAATGGGCAGACAAGTTTCCGGAATTAATTCCAGAACCGGCGCAATGGGTTTTCTTCGAGATGAAATCGGAAAACGAGCGAATAATCAATACCCGGGAGGACGATGCTATACGTGAATCACGTATACCATTGAAGCCGCACCAAATGAAATGAGAGTGCTGGCTCTGGAGCTTTCTACTGTGCGCGGCAGCATCGCCCGCTTGAATGACGATGTCGCCCCTTCGACTGAGTTCAGGACAAGCCTTGCGCGCGAGTGGCCGAACGATCGGAAAAACTCCGGAACGTTTTTTGAAAATCTCGCGGATGCGCAAAAACAGTTTGGGGCGCCTGACACGATTGTCGTCGGGTTGGGACCTGGCTCGTATGCTGGAGTCCGAATTGCGATCTCAGCTGCGATTGGTTTACGGACCGCATCGAATGCGCGACTCATCGGGTTTCCTTCGATCTGTGCGATGGAGACTGGCGAAGACGAGTATTGCGTCGTCGGTGACGCGCGCCGGCAATCGTTTTTCTTTGCGCGCGTTCGGGCCAACGATTTAATCGAAGGTCCGACGTTACTCAGCGAAATTGAATTGCGAGACAAGATCGACAAGTTGGAAGACAACATGTCGATCTTTGTCTCGGAGAAACTTCCGCAGTTTAAGCGCGCGGCGATTGCTTATCCTTCCGCAATCGTGCTGGCTGGCCTTGCACAGGATTCGCATCGCAATTTTGCATCGCCGCCGCTTGAGCCAATTTATTTGCGCGAGCCGCACATCACGATGCCGAAAAGAGCGAGAGTTGTTCTATGACCACGGAGAGATATCGATGTTGGGCTGAGATCGACCGTAGCTCGCTGCGACATAACGCGGCGGCGGTCCGCGAGCGAATCGGATCAGCCGAGCTGCTCGCGGTCGTGAAAGCGAACGGCTACGGGCACGGCATGGTGGGCGTGGCCGAAGCGCTCGCGAATGACGCGCAAATGTTCGGCGTGGCCAATCTGGAGGAAGCGATCGCGCTTCGAAATTCACTCGCTCATCCGATCATCATTCTTAGTCCAGCGCTGCCGGATGAAAGATCGACAATCGTCGAGCGCGCTTTCATTCCGTCGATCTCAACCCTTGAAGAAGCGGGAGATTTTAGTCGTCTCGCGCGTGTCGGCGCGGTCGCAATCAATTTTAAGATCGACACGGGAATGGGACGCATGGGTGTTCTGGAAAACGACGCGCTCGCTGTTTTCAAAAAAGTGGCCGCGCTACCGAACATCAAAGTGCACAGCGTTTCCTCGCATCTGCCGGTTGCAAACGAAGACGCGGAACATACGCGCGAGGAGCTTTTGCGATTTGGAAAACTCATCAGGCGATTTCGCGCTGAAGTGCCGGGCAATTACAAGGTTCACGTGCTCCAGAGCGCCGGCGTTCTCGCATTTTGCGATCCAGTCTTCGACATGGTGCGGGCCGGTTTAATACTTTACGGCATTTCGCCGCTGCCTGAGTTTCAAAAGATTTTGAAACCCGTGATGACCTGGAAAACGCGGGTCGGTCTCATTCGCGACATGCCAAAGGGCAGTTCCATCAGTTATGGGCGCACATTTATCACGCCGAGAAGAATGCGCGTCGCGACGCTCGCGGCCGGTTATGCCGATGGTTATCCGCGGCATCTTTCCAACCGCGACGCCGCGGTTTTGGTGCGCGGCCGGCGCTGTGCGTTGCTTGGCCGCGTGACAATGGACCTCATGATGATCGACGTGAGCAATATCGACAATGTGCAAGTGGGCGATGAAGTGATTTTAATGGGCAGCCAGGGCGATCAGGAAATTTCGGCGGCCGAACTGGCGGAGCGGGCCGGCACGATCCCTTGGGAGATCACGACGCGCATTGGCAGCCGTGTGCGGCGCATTTACATTTGATTGTCGATGTTCCAGATCATTTTTAACGAGTTGAGCGCGGCAGAAATCTCGGCTTTGCCGAAGTCGTTGCAGCTCGATCTGCTGGCCGAGTTTCAAATTTTGCCGGAAGACCTCGATCATCTCGATGCCAGGCGATTTGGCGTAATCGAGCGCGAGGGAAAAAAGTTACACCGCTACCGCGCGAAAGATTACCGCATTTATTTCGCAAAGACCGACGAAGGAATCACCGTGCACCGCGTTCTGCACAAAAACACGCTGCGCGATTTTCTTTTCCGGAGCAAACTGCCGACGTCGGAAGACGCGCAACTTGGTGAGACGCGCGAGTTCTGGAAATTGATCGAACAAGGCGAGCGAACCCGGAAGGTGTGAGGGCTTGAAGCCGGGTCGCTGTGCGACGCGTGAACGCGCCGCAGGGCCGCGGCTGCAACTGCAGGGGGAAGCCGTTTGCTTCCCGGGTTGGGACGCTAACAGCGTCCCCTACAGTCATTTCATCAGCAGCACTGAGCGGCTGCGCTTGATTTCACGGGTGATTTTGCGGTGCATGTGCGCAGGCATGCCGGTGACGCGGCGGGGGAGAATTTTGCCGCTTTCGGTAACGAATTTTTTCAGGAGATCGGGATTTTTGTAATCGATCGCTTCCACGGCGATGTCGATCCGGCGCCGCGGCATGATGCGATTGGCGCGGCGGAAAGCGGAACGGCGTTTGGCGGTTTTAGGTTGCATCGACAATTACCTGGTCTCGCGGTGCAGAGTATGACGCTTGAGAAATGGATTGTATTTCTTTTTCTCAAGACGATTGGGCGTGCGCGGACTCTTCTTGTTTCGAGAAGACATGTAACGCGAGACCGGTTTGCCGAGCGCCTTTGCTTCGGTGCACTCGAGAGTGATGATTTCCTGCGCCATGATGATTATTCTTTATTTTCGGCCGGCGCGGCTTCTTCTTCCTCGGCTTCGCCGCCTTCTTCCTCGGTCAAACCGAAGAGCGAAGTCACCGATTGTCGGACACGGGAGGCTTTATTTTGTTTCTCGAGCTGCGACTGGCACTCGACCGTGAAACGCGCGAATGGAATCGCTTCAAGTCGCGTGTGGGGGATCGGTTTGCCCGACATTTCGCACACCCCGTAGGTGCCGAGTTCGATGCGTTTCAGGGCCTGATCGATTTCGTAAAGCGCGTCCTGCTCCTGCGAGAGCAAACTCAAGGCGAAGTCGCGATCGTAGGCATCCGAGCCGGCATCGGCCTGATGCATGCCAAAGGCGGACGCTTCGCTGCCTTCGGCGCGCGAACGCAATGTGTCCTGCGCCACGCCGGCCATGGAATCGACCATGGCATCGCGCAGCTGCAGCAGTCTCTCTTTCTGCCTGCGGGTGAAGGAATCGAGTCTCCGTTCGCGATGATTCCGGCCGAGCAGCTCGAGCGTGCCGCGCGAGTTGTTCCTTCCTCTTCCGGATTTCGCGGGATTGGGCGAGCGTTTTGCCGAATGTTCTCGCGTCTTCGATGTCGATCTTTTGACGGAAATCCCCCGCTTCGCCTTTGCCTTAGGTGTGGCCGGTCTTCTAGCGGGGGCCTTCTTTTTCTTCGATTTAGGCATAATTGAAGGCGCCTGCAGTTTCCGGCGCCAAAAACGGAGGCTTAATTAAGAACATTTCGCCAAACGCGCAAGCGGAGATTTCACGCAAAGATTCGACCAATTAGAGGGCGCGTGTTCGGGTCGATCTTACGAGCTGGCGCTGGAGTAATGCCTCAGGGCAAAACGCCAGAAAACGCGCGACAACCAGAAGACGATAGTGGACGCGGTGACCAATTGCAGCATCAATCGGCCCGGTTGTCCGAGTGATTTGATGAGTAACCGAGCTGGAATATTTGCGACGATGACAACGGGAATGATCCAGCCAAAAACGAACCGAAAAAGCCTCGGATAAATTACGTCTGGATAGCGGGCGATGTTGAGAAAGTTGAAGTAGCCGTAAACGAGCCCTTGCGCGCGGACGATCCAAAAACTCACGGCCGCCAGGCTGAGCATGATCGAGTAATGCACGGCGACGCCAAATCCGAGGGCCGTCAGGTAAAGCAAGATCGACATCGGACCGGGAACGATGCCCAGCCGCGCGAGTGAAAAACAAACGACCAATCCGCCTAGCGCCGCGTTGATCACGCTGTCGAGGCCGAATTGTTTGGTCGAAACCGCAAATTGGCTGTCGATCGGCAGGACGAGAAGCGAATCGAGTTTCCCGGTGCGAACCAGTTCAGGAATATTTGCGACATTCACAAAAAAGAACGCCTGGAAAAGCTGTGCGATGATCTGATGCGTCCCGACAAGCAACACCACTTCCCATTTCGTCCAATCGCCGATGCGATCGACCTGCCCAAAAATAATGCTGAAGAAAACGATTTGCCCGCAGAACCAGAGAACCTCTACGATCAGCCAAAGCAGGAAGTTGGCTTTGAAACTCATCTCGCGGATGAGCGAATTCCGCAGCATGATGGAGTAGATGTCGATGTAACGGCGCACCGTCTTTTCCTGTCTTTAGTTATATGCGAAGTCAACCCTCGCCCGCATGAGGCGTTTTTTTCCACTGCTCGTTGCCGTCATTGGCCTGTTCGTTCTTTTGTTTGCCGTGCATCAGTGCCAGCAACGAGGCGCTGCAAATTACCAGACCACGGCGGTTTCGCGCGGGGCAATCACGCAAGCAGTCACTGCGACGGGCACATTGAACCCGGTGGTGAACGTGCAGGTGGGCAGCCAGGTTTCCGGCAACGTCGCAAAATTGTTCGCGGATTTTAATTCGCAGGTCAAAGCCGGGCAGGTAGTCGCGCAAATCGATCCAGCACTTTTTCAAGCGACAGTTACGCAGGCCGAAGGCGATTTGGCGAGCGCGCAGGCCGCGCTTGAGCTGGCGAAAGTGAATGCGACGCGTACGCAGGAGTTGTTCGCGAAAAAAAATTCGTCGCAAGCAGATCTCGATCAGGCGATGGCGAATCTGCATCAGGCAGAAGCCAACGTGAAAATTAAACAAGGCGCTCTCGACAAAGCGAAAGCGGATCTTGACCATTGCAGCATTACATCGCCGGTCGACGGCGTGGTTATCTCGCGCAATGTCGATGTCGGCCAGACGGTTGCGGCGAGCCTGCAAGCGCCGGTGATTTTTACGATCGCGAACGATCTGACAAAAATGCAGATCGATTCGAACGTGGCGGAGGCCGATGTGGGCGCAGTGGTCGTCGATCAAACGGTCGATTTCACAGTGGACGCTTTTCCTAATCGAACGTTTCACGGAAAGGTGGTGCAGGTCCGCAACGCGCCGATCGCAGTTCAGAACGTCGTCACTTACGACACGGTCATCGGCGTGAGCAATCCGGATTTGAAACTGAAACCGGGCATGACGGCCAACGTCTCCATTATCGTTGCGCACCGCGACGATGCCCTGCAAATCAAAAACGCGGCGCTGCGTTATCGGCCAGCAGACGCGCCAACGCCGGCCGAGACAAGATCGACACCGTCGCCCAAGGGAGTCGGATCAAGCGGAGGTCGAGAACGCCGAAATGAGCGCACGGTTTACGTTTTATCGGGAAGCCGCCCGCACGCGGTGCAGATCAGGACCGGAATCAGCGACGGAGTCATTACCGAAGTTGCCGACGGTTTGAAGGAAGGCGATCGCGTCGTGACGGCTGAGCTGACAGCAACAACTGCGGCCGCTTCTCCGCCCGCCAATCCATTTGGCGGCGGGCCGCGCCGTTTCCCATGATGTGATGCTAGGATCAACATGAAGAACGGGGAAGTTGTCCGATTGATCGACGTAGAGAAAACGTATCGCACCGGCGAGATGGAAGTGCGGGCGGTGCGCGGCGTTTCGCTCCAGATCCAGCGCGGTGAATTCGTCGCCTTGATGGGCGCGAGCGGCTCCGGCAAATCGACTTTGATGAATATTGTCGGCTGTCTCGATCGGCCAAGCGCAGGCCGCTACCTGCTCGACGGAGCGGATGTGTCCGGATTGGAGCGAGACCAACTCGCGGACATTCGCAATCGCCAAATCGGTTTTGTTTTTCAAAACTTCAATCTGTTGCCGCGCACATCGGCACGGGAAAACGTGGAGTTGCCGTTGCTTTATGGCGATCATCGCCTAAGCAATGCGCAACTTCGGGAAAAAGCCGATCGCGTTCTGGCCTCGGTCGGACTCGAAGGCCGTGAGGACCATCATCCGAGCCAGCTGTCCGGCGGTCAACAACAGCGGGTGGCGATTGCGCGTGCCCTGGTCAACGACCCGGAAGTCGTGCTGGCCGACGAGCCGACTGGGAATCTCGACAGTCGAACAAGCGTCGAAATCATGGGTATTTTTCAACAGTTGAATGATCGCGGCATCACGATCGTGATGGTGACGCACGAGACGGACATCGCCGCTTATGCACGGCGCAACGTGATCATGCGGGACGGAGTTGTGTTGAATGATTCTGCGGTCACGCGACGACTCGATGCGCAAACGGAACTCGAAAGAATTACAAGATCGACAACTGAGCGATGAGACTTGGATCGACCTTGAACATTGCGTTCCGTGCGCTGCGGCGGAACAAATTGCGCTCGGTGCTGACGGCGCTCGGCATCATCATTGGCGTCGCCGCCGTGATCGCGATGGTTGGGATTGGCAACGGCGCGAAAGCGCAGGTGGAAGCGCAGATCGCGAGTCTCGGGCAAAATGTGATCCTGATTTTTTCCGGCAGCACAACTTCGAGCGGGATCCGGACCGGGTGGGGCGGCGCCGGAACGTTGAAAATCGAAGATGCCGAGGCGATTCGGCGTGAGGTGCCTGGGGTTACCGCGGTGAGCGAAGAAGTTGCCTCGACCACACAAGTGGCGGCGGGAAATCAAAATTGGTTCACGCGAATTTACGGCGAATCGGCCGATTATTTCGATCTCCGGCAATGGCCGCTCGCCGATGGCGCGCCGTTCACCCCACAGGACGTGCGCAGCGCAAACAAAGTTTGTGTCGTTGGTCACACGACTGCGACGCAGATTTACGGAAACGACGATCCGGTCGGTCAGATTTTGCGTATCAAGAATGTGCCGTTCACGATCACGGGGGTTTTGACGCCGAGAGGGCTGAGCACACAGGGTGTCGACCAGGACGATGTGGTGGTGATGCCGTACACAAGCGCGATGAAACGCGTGGTGGGCGGCACGACTCTGCGGAACATCAATGTGCAGGCGGGCGACGCCCATCAAATCGATGCGGCACAGCAGCAGATCGTTTCGCTGCTTCGGCAAAGGCATAACATTCGTCCCGGCCGCGACGACGACTTTACGGTCCGCAATCAACAGGAAATCGCCGAAGCGGCCACCGCGACGTCGCGCGTGATGACGCTTCTACTTGGCGCGATCGCGGGCGTTTCGCTCGTGGTCGGCGGCATCGGGATCATGAACATCATGCTCGTAAGCGTGACAGAACGAACTCGCGAAATTGGCGTGCGGCTCGCCGTTGGTGCCCACGGTCGCGATATTCTCACGCAGTTTTTGATCGAAGCCGTTTCATTGAGCTCGATCGGCGGCCTGATCGGAATTATTTTCGGCGTTGGCGCCTCAAAGCTATTGTCGATCTACGCGCATTGCCCGACGCTGATTTCGATCGGCTCAATCGCTCTTTCCTTTTTCGTTAGCGCCGGGGTGGGCGTCTTTTTTGGATTTTATCCGGCGCGCGAAGCCGCCCGGCTCGACCCGATTGAAGCATTACGCTACGAATAATTGGTAGGGACGCACCTCCGGGGCGTCCGTCGAATTATCTTATATGAGGCGCTAACTAAGTCGGACGGCTCGGAGAGCCATCCCTACCTTTAACTGATATGGGAGAACACACACGTTTCGAAGAGCTGGTAGCGGACGCGAAAAAGAATATCCGTGAAATTTCACCCGAAGATGCCGCCGCAAAATTGAAAAGGGGTGAAGCCGTGATTGTCGATGTGCGGGAGAAAGACGAATGGGATGAAGAACATGTTGCAGGCGCAACTCATCTGAGCCGCGGAACAATTGAGCTTGAAGTGGAAGAAAAATTTCCAGATCTGAACACAACCATCATTTGTCACTGCGGCGGCGGCAGCCGCTCCGCGCTCGCTGCCGAGAGTTTGCAGAAGATGGGCTACAAAAATGTGCGTTCGCTCGCCGGCGGCTTTCAAGCCTGGAAAGCTGCCGGGTTGCCGACGTCGAAACTGTTGTAGAGGCGCTCGCCGGGGCGAGCGCCTTTCTCTTAATTCGGCATTTGACACAAATGCCGCTACACCCGCGCGGTCGGATTTACCCGCCGACGGCCTGGTAATGGCCGAGACCGCGTTTCCACATGGCGCGCGCCGCGGCCCAGGTGAGCAAAAGCCAACCTGTTTGAATTGCGAGTGCTTGCGCGAGTGCCGTGCCCTGTAACCTGCCAAGAAAAATCGCGATGGGGCAAAACAACTCGTAGTAAAAAGGCAGCCATTTCATCACCGCCTGGATTCCGGCCGGCATGATGTCGATGGGAAACATTTGGCCGCCCAGAAAATATTCGAACGAGTAAACGATGAAGACGATGGTGGAGATTTCCAGGATCCAAAAGGCCATCATGGCCAGGCTGTAGGTGATGAAAAATTGCATGAAGGCAGCCATTACCATTGAGATGCAAGCCAGCACGTAGGTTGTCACGTGCTCAGGCGGCGCGATGTAGTGCCGGAAATAAATAAAGATGAGGACGATGGGCGGCAGGGTGACGGCGGTGTAAACGAGACGGCCGCTCAAAAAAATGCTGAGTCGATAAGAGAGATAGCTCATCGGCTTGGTCAGGAGAGAGTTGATCTGACCTTCGCGAATATCGGCCGCGATTTGCCATTCGTCTTCGGTAGGCGTGACGAGGTTGCTGACCAGGAGTGCGAGCAAATAGTAATAAATCATCGAGCCGTAGTCGTAGCCGTGTAGTCCGCCACCGCGCTCGTGAAAGATAGCGCGCCAAAGAAAAACGGTGCCGGCGAGCGGGATCAACCCGAAGAGCGCGCGCAGAAAATAATTCCAGCGATAAACGAATGTGTTCTGCAGGCCAATGTTGAAGACCGAGATGTACTTGTCGATCTTCATGATTTTTCTCCCGAAAAATCACCGCTACGGCACTCCTCCCTAGTCGTGATCCCGACCCGCCGTGCGTCTCGCTCGTCCCGGTTCGTTCGATTCACGCGCGTTTCCTTTTCTTGGCGAGCTCAACGGCGAGATTAATTGCCGCGATCATGCTGTCGGCTCGCGCGACGCCTTTGCCTGCAATCTCGAAGGCTGTGCCGTGGTCGGGGCTGGTGCGTGGAAACGGTAAGCCCAGGGTCACATTCACGCCTTCATGAAAAGCGTGCAATTTTAGCGGAATGAGACCTTGATCGTGATACATGCAAAGAACGGCATCGAATTCACCTTCGGCCGCCCGATGAAAAACTGTATCGGGCGAAAGCGGACCTTCTATTGCGGATTGCGGATTGCGGATTGCGGATTGAAGCTCAGCAACGGCCGGTTCGATGATTTCGATTTCTTCGCGGCCGAGTTTTCCCGATTCGCCGGCATGCGGATTTAATCCGGCGACGGCGATTCGCGGCGACTCATAAGATCGACATCGAAGAAAATCGACAAGCAATTGACCGACTCGAACGATCTCGTCTTGTTTGAGCGCGCCTGAAACTTCGTTCAGTGGAATATGCGTGGTGACGAGTGCGACGGTGATTTTTCCGCCCGTCAGACACATGGCGAAATTTTTCACGCCACAGCGTTCGGCGAAAAATTCGGTTTGTCCGGGAAACTTGAAGCCGGCTTGGTACATCTGCGCCTTGTGCACTGGGCCGGTAACAACGGCATCGAGCTCATCGCGCCGCGCGCGCGTCACCGCCTCTTCCAGTGCGGCCGCGGCCGCGCGGGCAGTTTCGAGGGTCGGTTTGCCTAACGAGCAATCGGGATATTTGCCGACAACGATATAATCGGCCGAGTCAGGCAGGCGAGCAGACTTCAGAGCAAGGTCGACAATCTCCGGTCCGATACCGGCGCAATCACCGAGCGTAATGCCGATGCGTTTCAAAGTGGCGCAACTTCGAAAGTTGCGCACCAAAGATTCGCAAGCTGGACGCTTGCGCCACTAAAAAGTCCGGATGTAAGCTTTCGAGCGTAAACTGGCTAGCCAGCGTTCCTGCAGATGCTGCGCTTCCAGTTGGATCAGTTGTTTCTCGATCTCTGGCCGAACTTCAGCGAGCGAGCGCGTGTTGCCGCCGCGTTTCTCGTCGACTTTGAGGATGTAATAATTCCCGGAAAATTCTACGATGCTGCTAATTCTTCCAATTGGCAGATTGAACGCGACTCTTTCAAGCGGAGCGGCCAGGGTCTTGCGTTCGATCCATCCCCAATCGCCGCCCTGGTCGCGCGTGCTGTCCTCGGAATAAATCTGCGCCATGCGATCGAACTCGGCGCCGCCCGCCAGCTTGCCAAGGACCTCCTCGACCATCGCTTTTTGTGCCGCGGAGTTACCGCTCTCGGCATGGCTGGGGATCATGATCATGCGAAGCTTGATCTGTTCCTTCGAGGTAAATTCGTCGCGATGCGCTTTGTAATATTCTTCAACTTTCGTGGGGGAAACGATCATGTTCCGCTTCACGTTCTTGCTTCGCATCGCCTGCACGATCATTCTCTCGGTCTCCAATTTTTTGAATTCGCCCAGAGTGTAATTTTGCGCTTCGAGCGTCTTGATAAAAGTATTGCGGTCGCCACCGAATGATTCCTGGATGATTTCGTGCAGCCGCTCCTCTACATAGTGATCTGGAACCTGGTAGCTCTCTTTCTTAAATGCCTGGATGATCAGCTCACGATCGATCAGGTCCTGGAGTGCGGCTTGCCGCGTTTCCTTGATCTTGTTCACGAGCTCGTCACCGGCGTACTGGGAACGCAACAGCTTTTCGCGCGGCGTGGACACAGCGCGGACTTCCGAGTATGTGATCGTGTCTCCATTCACGATCGCGGCAATGCCATCGATAACTTCCGGCTCCGCGGCAAAGGCAGCGCGGCAAAGCGGCGACAGCGCCAGGCCAAAAATTGCCAGCGACACGATAGCAAAACGACGGATGATCCGCTTCATAGTCTCTTGATCAGCTCCTGAATTTCCCGGAGACGCTGTTCGATTCTACCCGCTACTAAACGGGGAAATTTGCCACCCACAAGTATAAAATCCCCGCGCCGTGTCAGCATCAATTTGTCCTCGCGTACTTCTACGCGACTGATGCCGGCCTCGGCGGCAGCGAGCCTGATTTCGGTGAGAAGAAACAAATTGTCAACCGCGGGTGGGAATTGGCCAAAGCGGTCTCGCCACTCGCGCTTCAGGCGCTCCGCTTGGTCGCGCGCCGTTATTTCTGCGATGCGACGGTAGGCCTGGATGCGCAAAGTGGCTTCGCCGATAAAACCAGCAGGGATAAATGCCGGCACGCATGTCTTGAGCCCGAGGTGAACAAATTCCGCTTCATTCGTCGCCACGAAATTCAGGCGAAGATCGACGTCGAGGCGGAGCCGCAATTTTTCACCTTTGCGTTGTGCCACGGCCTGCTTGAGCAACTGGCAGTAAAGATCGAAACCGACGGCCATGATGTGGCCGCTTTGCGCCGTGCCAAGAATACTGCCCGCGCCGCGAATCTCCAGGTCGCGCATCGCGATCCGGAACCCCGCGCCTAACGAGCTGTATTGCTTGATCGCGTTGATTCGTTTGCGGGCGGCGCCGATTGTCATCATCTCACGCGGGAGCAGCAAATAAGCGTAGGCCTTGTGCTCGGCCCGACCGACACGGCCGCGCAATTGGTAAAGATCGGCCAGACCAAATCGGTCCGCCCGATCGATGATGATGGTGTTGGCGTTCGGGATATCGAGACCGCTTTCGATAATTGTCGTGCACACGAGCACGTCGATCTTTCCGGCCACGAACCGCGCCATCACCGCCTCGAGTTCCTCCGCGTCCATCCGGCCGTGGCCGATCTCCACCCGCGCGGCCGGGCAAAGATAGACGATGCGGTCGCGCATCCGCTCGATGGTCATTACTCGATTGTGCAAAAAGAAAACCTGGCCCT
>QHPX01000091.1 GCA_003219195.1 Verrucomicrobiota bacterium | reverse complement strand
GCATGCGATTGACTGGCGCGGCAACGATTGGACACCCGATTCAAAAGAGAAAGCGGCGCATCCAAACAGCCGCTTCGCCACGCCGATGGGCAACAACCCCGTACTCGATCCCGATGTCGAAAAGGGGGAAGGCGTGCCGATCAGCGCGATCATTTTTGGCGGGCGTCGCAGCGACACGATGCCGCTCGTCTTCCAAGCGTTCGATTGGAACCACGGCGTTTATCTGGGCGCGACCATGGCGTCGGAAACAACCGCCGCGGCAGCTGGCGCCGTCGGGCAGGTGCGCCGCGATCCGATGGCGATGCTGCCGTTCTGCGGTTACAATATCGGCGATTATTTTCGCCACTGGATCGAGATCGGAAAACGGCTGACCAATCCGCCGCTCATTTTCAATGTAAATTGGTTCCGCAAAGGCGAGGATGGAAAATTCTTGTGGCCCGGCTTCGGCGACAATATGCGAGTGCTGAAATGGATCATCGATCGCTGGGAAAAAAGCGGCGGCGCGGTCGAATCGCCCATCGGCTGGTTGCCCAGCCCGCACGATGTCGATCTTGCCGACCTCGATGTGGAGCACAAGTGCATCGTCGAGATTCTCGGGATCGATCACGAGGAATGGAAAAAAGAGCTCGCCGGGCACCAGAACTTTTTTGAATCGCTCGGCGGCGTCGTTCCCGAGGAGTTGCTCAAGCAACGCGAACAACTCGCCGCGCGTTTCAAACAATAAACTGTAGGGACGCTCTTAGCGTCCCAAATGCCAGTTCGGCTCGGACGAAGCGAACCGCTTCCCCTGCAGAATTTGTGTTTTTCACGAGCGAAATTTGCGCATTACATCTCCATCTGGAATTGTCTCCAGTGGGTTCGAAGGTTAATCAGAAAAAATGCGTCACCGAGCCTGCCGCGGTGAGTTGCGTGGAGGTTTGCGGAGCGCGCCAGAACAATCTCAAAGGCGTAGATGTCGATCTTCCGCTCGGCAAATTGACCGTCGTCACCGGTCCGAGCGGCTCCGGGAAATCGTCGCTCGCTTTCGAAACCATTTACGCCGAGGGCCAGCGCCGTTACGTCGAAACTTTCAGCCCGTACATGCGGCAATTTCTCGACCGGATGGACAAGCCGCGTGTGGACGAAATTCGCGGAATTCCGCCGGCCATCGCGATTGAGCAATCCAACCCGGTCAAAACATCGCGCTCAACTGTCGGCACGATGACCGAGATCAATGATTATCTGAAATTGCTGTGGCCGCGCATCGCCTGCGCATTTTGTCCGGGCTGCGGCCGAGAAATTCGACCCGAGACCGCGAAGTCAATCGCCGATCAAGTTCTGTGTGAGCTGAACGGCAAGACAGTCCTGATCACATTTTGGGTCGGCGTTCCGGCAAAAACGGAGCCGCACGATTTCTTCAATTTCCTCCAGCAGCAAGGTTACCTTCGCGTTTGGATCGACAATGAAGTTGTGCGCGTCGATTCGGACAAGAAAATCAAACGGCTTGGTGCGCGCGTGCAGGTCATTCAAGATCGGATTGTAATCAGCGCGGAAAATCGCGCGCGTCTTGTCGAAGCCATTGAGACCGCGCTCCGTTTCGGCAAGGGGAAGATCAACATCGTTCCGACTCTGGAGGGACGCGCGCCGTCGCGTCCGACGAATGGCGCCGACAGCGCGGCGCTCTCCAAATCCGCAATCCGCGCTCCGCAATCTGAAATTCCATTTTCCACTGGCTGGCATTGTGCGCATTGCGATCTCGATATTCGGGCGCCGACTCCTGGTCTTTTCAGTTTCAACAATCCGCTCGGCGCGTGTCCAGCGTGTCGCGGGTTCGGTCGCACCATCGCGATCGATCTAAATAAAGCGATTGCGGACCGCAGCCTCAGTATCAAGGAAGGCGCGGTACGCGTTTTTCGCGGCGTCGAATTTGGCGAATCGCAGAAGGATCTGCTGCGCGCCTGCGCGCGTGAGGAGATCGATATCAACGTGCCGTTCGAGGAATTGCCGAAGGCCGATCAAGACTTCGTCATCAACGGCGAGAAGCGCAGCGACGGCGTGGACGATGATTACGATGAAGACCGCTGGTACGGTGTGCGCGGTTTTTTCCGCTGGGCCGAGAGCAAGACCTACAAAATGCACATGCGCGTCCTGCTCAGTCGGTATCGTGCTTACACCACCTGCCCGAGCTGCCGCGGCGGACGCTTTCAACCCGAGACGCTGAATTTTAAAATTGCTTCTGTAGCGGCGGTCTACGACCGTCGCAAAAATTCGAGCGACGCTCACAGAGCGCGGCTACAATTAAGTCTTCCGGAATTCGCCGCTCTTCCGATTTCGAGCGCGCGCGATTTCCTCGGCAAGATCGACATCTCAGCGAACGACTCGACCGCGGAAATGCTGCGCGGCGAAATTTGCGCGCGGCTCAATTATCTTTGCGAAGTGGGCGTCGGTTATCTCACGCTTGATCGCTCCACCCGCACCCTCAGCGGTGGCGAGGTGCAACGCGTTAATTTGACGACGTGCCTGGGCGCGTCGCTTGTGAATACGCTTTTCGTCATGGACGAGCCCAGCGTCGGACTTCATCCGCGCGACATCGGCCGGCTTGTGCGCGTGATGCATAACCTGCGTGACAAAGGCAACACGCTGCTCGTGGTCGAGCATGAAGAGCAAATCATTCGCGCCGCCGATAATTTGATCGATATCGGGCCGGGCCGCGGCGAGCGCGGCGGCGAATTGGTTTTCAGCGGAGCGCTTGAAGATTTTTTAGATGGATCGGGGCCTCCGCGCACGATGCGATCCAATATGAGCCGCTTCGCGGCTTCCGATTTAACATCGCCCGCGGAGCGGCCGATCCACCAATCACTCACGCGCGATTATCTCAGCGGCCGTAAATCGATTCCAATTCCGAAATCGCGGCGAAGATCGACATCGTCGATCAAGATCACCGGCGCGCGCCAACACAATTTGAAGAATATCGATGTCCATCTTCCAATCGGCGTCTTCGCCTGTGTCACCGGCGTCTCTGGTTCCGGCAAATCGACGCTCATTCACGACGTGCTTTATCGAAATCTTCTGCGCGCCAAAAGCGAGTCTTTCGACCAGGAGCCGGGTGCCTGCAAAAGCGTGACCGGCGCGCATCGCATCCGTGAAGTGGTGATGGTCGATCAAGCGCGGCTCGCACGCACCCCGCGTTCAACCCCGGTCCTTTATCTCGGTCTTTACGATCGCGTCCGCGAACTTTTTGCCACGCAGCCCGAAGCGATGTTGCAGGGCCTGACCGCGGGCGCGTTCTCGTTTAATTCCGGCAGCGGACGTTGCGAACGTTGTTGCGGCACCGGTTTTGAAAAAATCGAGATGCAGTTTTTGAGCGACCTCTATGTGCGCTGCGCCGAATGCGAAGGCCGCCGCTTTCAATCGCACGTGTTGAAAGTGCGGGTGCATGGCAAATCGATCCACGACGTATTGGAATTGACCGTGACCGAAGCGATCCAATTTTTCGCGCAGATCGGCGAACGAAAAAATCTTTCCGAGCCGCTTGATGTGCTCGAAGAAGTGGGACTCGGTTACCTGCGCCTCGGCCAACCGCTCAACACACTTTCCGGCGGCGAATCACAGCGACTCAAGCTCGTCAGGCATCTGACCGATGTGGAGGGACGCGCGTCGTCGCGTCCAACGAATGGCGTCGACAGCGCGGCGCCCTCCAGCGCTTCGCTAGCGCACGGCGACCTTTTTATTTTCGACGAGCCGACGACGGGACTGCATTTCGACGACGTCGCGATGTTGTTGCAACTTTTTCAGAGACTCGTCGCCCGCGGCCATTCGATCGTCGTGATTGAGCACAATTTGGAAGTCATCAAATGCGCGGATTGGATTGTCGATCTTGGCCCGGAAGCGGGGGATGAAGGTGGTGAAGTTGTCGCGGTTGGAACGCCCGAGCAAATCGCGAAGATAGCGAATTCGCACACGGGGCAGTTTCTACGCGCGATTCTGGGGAGCGCAGGCCGCTGGCCTGCAGTTCGCGGCAGCTTGCCGCGAACATCTTATTCCGGAAACGGGGACGACGAGGAAGAGCTTGCGCGCGCCGCAGAAGAGCCGCCGGGCAAGCTGCCCAGAAGTGGAAACGGCGTAATCGCCGTTTACGGCGCGCGCGAACACAATCTCAAAAACATCAACGTAAAAATTCCGCGCAATCAAATGGTTATTATTACCGGCTTGAGCGGCTCGGGGAAATCGACGCTCGCGTTCGACATTTTGTTTGCGGAAGGACAACGACGTTTCCTCGACAGCATGTCGCCGTATGCCCGGCAGTTTGTCGAGCAGCTCGAAAAGCCCGATGTCGATCTTGTCACCGGTTTGCCGCCGAGCGTCGCGATTGAGCAGCGCGTCACGCGTGGCGGCGGAAAATCGACCGTCGCGACGGTGACGGAAGTTTATCATTTTCTCCGGCTGCTCTTCGCCAAAACGGGAACGCAATTTTGCCCGGAGTGCGATTTGCCCGTGGAGAAACAAAGCGTCGCCGCGATTGTGAAGCAGGTCGAAGCGGCGGCGAAGCGCGGCTCGCTCCATGTGCTCTCGCCGCTGGTGAAAGCGCGCAAAGGTTTTCATAGCGACGTTGCACGCTGGGCCGAGCGTCAGGGTTTCGATACGCTTTATGTCGATGGCACACTCATTCCCCTGGCGCAATTTCGGAAGCTCGAGCGTTTCAAGGAACACACCATCGATGTCGTTGTCGGCGTAATCGGCGCGAAGCGAATTCTGAAAGCGCGCAATCTTGTCCAACGCGCACTTGAGATCGGGCGCGGCACAGCGCACCTGCTCGACACGAGGAATCGTCTCACGATCATGAGCACGGAAATGAGTTGCCCCGGCTGCGGCCGCGCATTTGAAGAGCTCGATCCGCGAGTGTTCTCATTTAATTCGCCGCACGGCGCGTGTGAGGAATGCGGTGGCTTTGGAGAAATCTGGAACCAGGATCTGCAAACGGGAGAAAGCGACGATGGCGATTCGGTTTTGGAAAATGAACTCGCGGCCGAGCGAGAGTCGGAATGGATCGAGGAAGAGGAAGCGCGCGAATGTCCAGGCTGTCACGGCTCGCGCTTGAACGCAGTTGCGCGGCATGTGCGCGTGCAAGATTACACGATCGATCAGTTCACGAATCTCTCCGCGGCGGAAGCGGCGCAGAAGATCGACCAGTTGAAATTCCGCGGGACGCAGCAGACTATCGCGGCCGACCTCATTCCCGAAATCCGGCAGCGCTTGCGTTTCATGGAAGATGTAGGGCTCGGTTATCTTGCGCTCGGTCGCTCGGCGAAAACGTTGAGCGGTGGCGAATCGCAACGGATTCGCCTGGCCGCGCAGCTCGGCTCGAATCTGCGCGGCGTTCTCTACGTGCTCGATGAGCCGACCATCGGATTGCATCCGCGCGACAACCTGCGCTTGCTTGAGACGTTGACGGCGCTGCGTGAAAAAGGGAACTCGCTCGTGATTGTCGAGCACGATGAGGAAACGATGCGACGCGCCGATCACATTGTCGATCTTGGTCCGCGCGCCGGCGTGCACGGTGGTGAAGTGGTCGCGACCGGCACGCTAAGCGATATCGAGCGCGCGACAAATTCCGAGACCGGGCGCTGTTTAAAGTTTTCACTCCGCCATCCGATCCGGAAATCGCGGAGGTCCTTGCAAAAGGTTGAGAGCTGGATCGAAGTCCGCGGCGCCCGCGTTAATAACTTGAAAGATGTCGGTGTCCGCTTTCCGATCGGTCGGCTTTCCGTCATCACCGGAATCTCCGGCTCGGGAAAATCGACCTTGATGCACGAGGTGCTGCTGCCATTTGCTCGCGAGCAAATCGACAAAAGCGGAAATCGACAAAAGATGCGCGATCTGTTTTCGAGTCGCGATGAAACTCCAATCGAGGCCGTTTACGAGGTTGATCAATCGCCCATCGGCAAGACTTCGCGCTCGACGCCGGGGACCTACATTAAAGTCTTCGATGAGATTCGGAATCTCTACGCGCAACTGCCGGTCTCGCGCGTGCGCGGTTATTCCGCGAGCCGTTTTTCTTTCAATGCGGAGGGTGGCCGTTGCGAAACGTGCAAAGGCCAGGGCGTGATCAAACTGGAGATGAATTTTCTGCCGAGCAGTTTTGTGCCATGCGAGGATTGCGAAGGCCGCCGCTACAATCCACAGACATTGGAAGTCCTCTACAACGAAAAATCGATTGGCGACGTGATGGAGATGACGATCGAGGAAGCAGCCGAATTTTTCTCGGCCCATCCGAAGATCGAGAAAGCGCTCTTCTTGCTCGTCGATACGGGGCTCGGTTATCTTAAACTCGGGCAGCCCAGCCCGACCTTGAGCGGCGGTGAAGCGCAGCGGCTCAAACTCGTCACGCAACTCAAGCGCGGCGTCGGTCGTGCACGAAACGAACGCATTCGCAAAATGCGCCAGCCGGGATCGACACTTTATCTGCTCGAAGAGCCGACCATCGGTCTGCACATGGCCGATGTGGAGTTGCTCCTCAATGTGCTGCATCGACTTGTTGATGACGGGAACACCGTCATTGTGATCGAGCACAATCTCAGCGTGATCGCCGAAGCGGATTATATTGTAGATCTTGGGCCGGAGGCAGGCGCCGAGGGCGGTGAAGTGGTCGCGTTTGGAACGCCGGAAAAAGTGGCGAAAAGTCGCATTAGTCGCACCGCGCCATTTTTGCGCGACGTGTTGAAGCCGTCGCGCGCTCGAAAAGCGCGAGCGCTGTAGCCGCTTCGCTGTGCGAAGCGTGGCGTCGCCCACAGGGCGACGGCTACACGGGCCGAAGTGTTTATATTGCGAGCAGCCCTCACATCGCTGAAGATCGCACCAATGCTCGCTTACTACCTGCACGATCTTAATCCGTTGATCTTTCGCCTTTGGGATGATGTCGGTCCGCGCTGGTACGGCATGGCCTACGTCCTCGCCTTCATTTGCGGTTATGTCTTGCTACGTGTGCTCGCAAAACTCGGGTACGCCGATTTGTCACCGGTGAAAGTTGGCGATTTCATCACTGGTTGCGCGCTCTTTGGCGTGATCGTCGGCGGGCGGCTCGGTTACGTTTTCTTCTACAAACCGGAGATGCTGCGCGAGCCGTTGTCGATCTTGCGTGTCTGGCAGGGTGGAATGTCGAGTCACGGCGGAATGATCGGGCTGCTGGCTTTCACATTTTATTACGCGCGTCGTCACAAAATTTCGTGGAGGAACCTGTGCGACAATCTTGGTGTGACCGCGCCGCTCGGATTGTTCTTTGGCCGCTGCGCCAATTTTATTAACGGCGAACTTTATGGACGCGCCGCAAATGTTCCGTGGGCGGTGCAGTTCCCGAAGGAATTGCTCGATCATCCAACCGAAGCGGACCGCGCGGTCGCCGCCTGCGTGCAGATCGATCCTTCGCTCGCCACGCCGGAAGCGATCGTCGCTGCGGTCCATCGACAATCACAAGTGGCGGCGCCCTTGCGCTCCATTTTGACACCGCGCCATCCATCGCAGCTTTATGAGGCCTTTTCCGAAGGGATCGTCTTGTTCGCCATTTTGTGGATCGTGCGCACGCGCAGGCGACAACCAAACGGCGTTCTGACCGGACTCTTTTTCATTTGCTACGCGATTTTCCGAATCGTCGTCGAAAATTTTCGCGAGCCGGACGCGATGCTGATTGCCGGCTTCACCCGCGGTCAGTTCTTCTCGTTTTTTCTGATCGCCATCGGCATCGCCTTTATCGTTGCTGCGAAGATGCGTCCGACTTTTCCGAAGAAGATGCCGGTCTAACAATCTGCCATCCGAGCGCAGTCGAGGAATCTCTTACGGTTATCCAAGCAATAGTGAGAGATGTCTCGACTCCGCTCGACAAGACAAAAGGTCACTTTCCCTTTCACCAGAATCCAGTATTACTTAAACAGGTGAAGCGGGCATGCTGATTCCGGAGTTGATTGCAGCAGGCGGTCTGCTTTTCGCGTTCGAGCACGCGACCGTCGCGGGGAAACTTGTCCTGTCGCTCCTCGCCATCGTCTCGGTTTTTAGCTGGTCGATCATGATCACGAAACTGCGCGTGATCCGGTTCGCCCGAAAACAAAATGCGCGTTTTCTGGCCGCTTTTCGGCAGGATCGACAACCGCTGCGGTTGTTTGAAAAAAATGCGCGCCTCCCTGGATCACCAAATTTCAATGTATATCGGGCCGGTTGTCAGGAAATGACGTTTCATCTGCTCGGCTCGCCCGAAGTGGATGAAACATTTCGCGCGCGACTCGAGATCGCCGATAAAATTTCGCCGGCGCAAATGGGCGCGGTCAACGCTGCCATGGAACGCGCCGTAGGCGAAACTGCGCTCGATCTGGAATCACAAATGATTTTGCTCGCGACCGCCGTGAGCGGTTCGCCATTTCTGGGACTGCTCGGCACGGTTTGGGGCGTGATGGACGCGTTCAGTGGAGTGGCCGTGGCCGGCACCGCCAGCCTTGGCGCGATGGCACCCGGCGTGTCTGGCGCGCTCATCACTACCGTCACCGCGCTCTGCGTCGCGATTCCGGCAATGTTCGGTTACAATTTTTTGGTCACCAGCATCCGCGCCATGATCGTGGAGATGGACAACTTTGCGGCCGAGCTCGCCTCCGACTTCGAGCACAAGTTTGTTGATCACGGCGTGCGCGAGCCGGCATTGCGGCGATGAGACGTTATTCGCAGCGCAATAACCTGGCGACGTTGAGCGAGATCAACGTCACGCCATTGCTGGATCTCGCGTTTGTCTTGCTCATCATTTTCATGATTACAACGCCGCTGCTCGAGAGCAGCATGAGTCTTGTCATCCCGTCGAGCACGACGCCCAATCCGCCGGTCAATGCGTCACAGGTGCAAACCATCTCGATCGACCGCAGCGATACGATCAAGTTCAACAATCAAGTTGTCGATCTTGAAACCTTGACCGCGCGGTTGAGTGAATTGAAGCGCGCGAATGCGCATGTGGCGGTGGTGATCCGGCCGGACCGCGAGTTGCCGGTGCAAAAACTGGTGGCGTTGATGGACGCGCTGCAACGCGCGGAAATCACGAAAGTCGGGATTGCTACGAAAGCCGAGGCGAAATAACGGTGTCGAAAGACGCGCGCTTCTGGCGAAACGTTACACTCATCGGGCTTGCCCATGTCGGGCTCATCGTCGGATTGGTGCGGTGGAGTCGGGAAACAAAAAATGCGCAGGCCCAAAGCATCGTTTGGCTAAATGGCGGTGCCGGCGATAGCGCGGGCGCGAAGAGCGCGCTGCCTCCAAAATCGGCAAAAGCGCCGGCACCGCGGGCTGAACCAAAGCAAACGAGACCGGAAGAAACGGAAGAGGAAAAGCCGATTTTAACTTCGGCCAGGAGCGAGATTCAGTTACCCACACCGAAGCCCAGGGCAACATCGACAACTACTCCAAAACCGACTCCGGCGACCAAGGCGACGCCGAAACCCACACCGAAGCCGACACCAAAACCAACTCCCAAACCAAAACCTTCTCCGAAGAAAACTATCCTAGCGAAAGCGTCGCGCAAACCATCACCGAAAATAAAAGCGACCCCGGCGGAAACGGACGAACACGACGAACGAGCCGACGCCGATGCGGAAAGAAAGAAAATCGCCAAGGCTGCATTGGCGAAAAACGACTCAGGCAATGAGGACAAACCTTCGACAAAAACAACAACGGCCCAGCCGGGCAGCGGAAAGGGGACTTCACCGGGCGCGGGCGGACACGCGGGCGGAACGGGCGGCCAATCGGAGTTCGGCTGGTACGGAAGCATGCTGCACGACCGTTTTTACAGCGAGTGGGTCCCGCCGCCGACGAACATTACTTCCGGCGCTAAGATTTCCGCCCTTGTAAAAATTCGGATCGAGAAGGATGGTCGAGTCTCCGGTTTCGAAATCATTAAACCCTCCGGCAACGCCGTGTTCGATGAATCGGTGGCGACGACAGCGAAACGTGTTACCGAAGTCGATCCTCTGCCGGCCGGCCTCGGCAACGGCGAGCATTACGACGTCAAAATCAATTTCGAACCGGATTCCGAATAATGAAACAGAAGTCAGAAATTAGCCTCCTGCGCGCCAAAGCCGCTTCGGCGGCGAAGCGAGGTCAGAGATCATTTTTTTTAATGTTCGCGTGCATGTCGATCTTGTCCGCCTCGGGCGGATCGATCTACGCACAGGAAGTGCCGACGATCACGGTCAGCAAGGGCGACAAAATTAATCTGACCGTTTCGCCGCTTGGTGGCAGCGATGGCGCGGCCGCGACGAAAACTTTGCAGAACGATCTCACGCGTTCCGGTTATTTCATTTTGGGCGGCAGTGCTTCCTACACAGCCCGCGGCAGCGTGAGCGCGGGCAATTTGCAAGGTCAGGTGGTCGATCACGGCGGCGGGACTGCTCTTGCGAAAAGCTACAGCGGCGGCGCGCGCGAAAATGCGCATCGATTTGCCGATGATATTGTCGAAACGCTGACCGGCAACAAAGGTTTCGCCACGAGCAAAATTGCGTTCATCGCCACGCGCAGCGGCAAAAAGGAAGTTTATGTGGGCGATTACGACGGCTCGAACGTCCGCCAGCTTACGCACGACGGCGTGATCAGTGTGCATCCATCGATCAGCCCGGATGGACGCCGAATCGCCTACACCGGTTATCAGAGCGGTTACCCGGATGTTTACGTAATCGATCTGGCGAGCGGCGCGCGCAATCGCATCGTCAACTTTCCTGGAACAAACAGTGGCGCGGCGTTTTCGCCGGAGGGGGGCCGTATTGCGCTCAGCGTCAGCAAAGACGGTAATCCGGAACTTTACACCGTCAGCGCCAGCGGCGGCGGCGCGCGACGGCTGACTCGCACCCGCGGTGTCGAGTCGGGCCCAACCTGGTCGCCGAACGGCGAGGAAATTATTTATTCGTTTGATGACGGCCGCGGTCCGCAACTTCACCGGATTTCGTCCGGTGGCGGGAACGGCCAGCCGATTGCGACCGGCCACGGTTATTGCACCGAGCCCAATTGGTCACCGGACGGAAAGAAAATCGCATTCAACGTGCGCGGCGGCGGAGGATTTGAAATTGCGATTGTCGATCTTGGCGGCGGCGGCACGCGTGTCGTTTCAGCTGGGGAAAATCCCGTTTGGGGCGCTGACTCGCGCCACATTATATTTGCTGAAGGCAGCGACCTTTATTTGCTCGATACCGTTAGCAGTCGCAAAAAAAAATTCTCGACGGTCTCGGCAAAATCACCGAGCCAAGCTGGTCGCGCTAGGTCGACAATCGCGTTCACAGTGACGTAAGCCACTGCTTTTGCGTGCTCTCAGTCACCGGTTAAGCGCGCTTCCGCCAGATCGAGATCGCGTTGGATGCGTCGCAAGGCGTCGTCATTGATGACGTGGTCATTGCGAAGGCGAATGATCGTATCGCGTTCGATTCGCAGCGCCTCATATTGCAGCTGCTGATATTGCGGCGTCGCAATTTCGCCGCTGCGATCGCCCGGGTTCTCAGCGCATCGCTGCAGTTGCTCGAGACGATCATCGTACTCGGCGCGCAAACGCGCGATCACGTCCGAAGAGAGTCCATCGCGTCCCGACACATTGTCGATGTAAGCGAGGGCGGCCGTGTTCGCGGCAAACCTGGCCGAGCGTTCTTCTTCGTCGGTCGCGCCATCGCCTCTGACCCCGAGTTTTCGAATCAAGGTCGGCAGCGTGAGGCCTTGGAAGACGAGTGTCGCGAGGATCACGGAAAAGGTCAGGAACAAAATGTAATCGCGGCCTGGGAATGCGCGGCCATCGTTCAACGCGAATGGCAGGGCGAAGGCCGCCGCGAGTGAAACGACGCCGCGCATGCCGCACCAGGCCACGAGCGTGACATGTTGCCACGGCGGAACTGGATCGCGGGCGCGGAGTTTTTTGCTAAACAAACGTGGCAAATACGTTGCCGGAACCACCCAGGCGATGCGCACGAGTATCACCGCGCCGCTCACCAATGCAGCGTCGCGGATCAGGCTGAGGAGCGAAGCAGCGTGCAGCGCGCGCAGGATTCCCGGGAGTTGCAGACCGATCGTGATAAACACGAAACCATTGAGTAAAAATACAACCATCTCCCAGAAGGCAGACGCTTGCAGACGGTATCGCGCGCTAACGATGAGCGGCGAGTGCCAGCCGAGAAAAATGCCCGCTGCAACCGTGGCGAGCACGCCGGAAACATGTAGTCGTTCTGCCGGCAGATAAGCAAGAAACGGCGTCAGCAATGAAATCGTGATCTGCACGGGCGGATCGTCGAGATGTCGATGCACCCAGCGCATCACGGCGCCAACGAGTAATCCGAAGACAATGCCTCCGGCGGCGACCCAGACGAACCGGAGCGTCGCATGACCGAGCGAGAAAGTTCCCGTCATGAGCGCGGCAATGGCGAATTGAAGGGCAACCAGCGCGGTCGCGTCGTTCACCAAACTTTCGCCTTCCAAAATGGTCTCAATGCGATGCGGCACGGAAAGCCGGCGGATCACACTCGTCGCGGCGACCGCGTCCGGCGGGGAAACGATTGCTCCAAGCGCGAACGCAGCTGCCCACGGCAAACTCGGCGCGATCGAATGCGCCGCGCAAGCGATCGCGATCGTGGTGAAAAGGACCAATCCGATCGCGAGCAGCAAAATTGGTCGCAAATTGCGCCGGAAATCCCGCCACGAGGTGAACAGCGCCGCCGGATAAATGAGCGGGGGCAAAAAGAAAAAGAAAACAAGGTTCGGATCGAGCCTCACTTGTGGAAGATGCGGAATGAAACTCAGGGCAAGTCCGGCAAGAACGAGCACAACCGGATAGGGCAGCGCGAGCTTGCGCGCGACTACCGCCAATCCCGCTACCGCTGCGAATAAAAGGACAATGATTTCCGACTGATGCATCGTAAGATCGACAATCGACCTTCAGTCCACGGACTGGCTGGACGCAAGCTGCATCCGCATTTGCATCGTAAGCCTCTTACGATGCATGAAGCGAAAACGAGTCGGAACGATGCGAAGACAACGCGGGTGCTTTTGCCCGCGCGCGGTTTGCTTGGAGTTCGGGCAAATGTTTTTCCGACCATCGGCAGAGCGCGTGCAGCGGTTCAATCAAGGTCCGCCCGAGTCTCGTGAGCGCGTATTCGACTTTTGGCGGAACGACTGGATGAACGGTGCGTCGCACGAGGCCGTCGCGTTCGAGACTGCGCAGGGTTTGCGTCAACATTTTTTGCGAAATCCCGCCGATCTCACGTTGGAGCGCGGCGTAACGCATCGTGCCGCGAGCGAGGATTTGAATAATGAGCGCGGTCCATTTATCGGCAATGCGATCGAGCACAAGCCGGGACGGACATTGCGCATCCATCACCGAGGCGCTGGAGGAAAGTTTTCGCATATCTTTCTTCTATTGAATCTGCCATTAGGTGCAAGAAGAGAGTAACACCCCAGACAGATCATACAGATAAGATCGGCATGTACTTGACTGCCGGTGCCGGCAACTTGAAATTTGATTTATGACAACTGCAACTTTCCCAAACGAAGAGGCGCCATCGCTCGGTCTTCTCTTACATGACGCCAGCTCCGCGCCCGGATCTCCACCCGTGCCGGGAGCCTCCGCCTCGGATGACTCTGCCTTGCTCGACGAATATTCGCGCACAGTCGTAAGCGTCGCGGAGCGCGTCGCGCCTTCCGTGGTCAACATCGACATCAAACAACAGCGGCGAAGCCGACAGGGCGCGCGCGAAATTGGCGGCAGCGGCTCCGGATTCGTGATCGCGCCCGATGGATTCATTTTGACCAACAGCCATGTCGTGCATGACGCGACACAGATCACAGTCAATTTGCCGGACGGCCGCGAGTATCCCGGGCGGCTAATTGGCGACGATCCAGAAACAGATCTTGCGGTGATCCGCATCGATGCGCCTCAGCTCGTCCACGTGCGGCTGGCTAATTCGGAAATTTTGCGGGTCGGGCAACTGGTGGTCGCGATCGGCAACCCGCTCGGTTTTCAGGCCAGCGTGACGGCGGGAGTTATCAGCGCACTTGGACGTTCGATGTATTCCCAATCTGGCCGTTTGATCGACAATATCATTCAAACCGACGCGGCGTTGAACCCCGGCAACTCCGGGGGACCGCTGGTGAACTCCACCGGCGAAGTGATCGGTGTGAACACGGCAATGATCCGGCCGGCGCAAGGAATCTGTTTCGCGATCGCGAGCAACACCGCGAGGTTCGTGGCCGGCTGGCTGATCAAAGACGGCAAAATTCGGCGCAGTTACATCGGCGTCGCCGGACAAAATGTGCCGCTCCATCGGCGCATCGTTCGCTTTTACAATCTGCCGCGGGAAACCGGCGTGCTTGTTGTTTCGGTCGAGAAAGGCAGTCCGGCCGAGCACGCAGGCCTCCGCGAAGGCGATGTAATTGTTGCATTTAATGAGCAACCAATTGGGAGCATCCACGAATTGCACAAGATGCTCATGGGCGACCAAATCGGCATCGCAGCAAAATTATTAATCATTCGGCACACCGAAAAATTAGGATTGTCGATCTTGCCCGCGGAATCGCGCCAGCCCGCTTGAGGTAGGGACGCCGCGCTGCGGCGTCCTGGACAGCGCAGCGCGCTGTCCCTACCTTGCAACTTCGCTGTGAAAATTCTCGTCATTGGCGGCGGCGGCCGCGAACACGCGCTCGCGTGGAAATTGAAGCAATCGCCGGGCGTTAATCGAATTTTTTGCGCGCCGGGCAACGCTGGTACCGCTCAGATTGCGGAGAACGTGGCGATTCCGGCGACTGATTTGCCCGCGCTAGCTCGATTCGCGAAGGGAACTCATCTCGATCTAACCGTGGTCGGTCCGGACGATCCGCTGGCGGCGGGGATTGTCGATCTTTTCGTCGCGGAAAAATTGCGCGTCTTCGGCCCGACAAAATCGGCCGCGCGGATCGAGTCTTCAAAAATTTTCGCGAAGGAATTGATGCGTGCGCAGAAAATTCCAACCGCGAAGGCGAGCACATTTTCCGACAGCGACGAAGCACTGCGTTATTGCGAGCAGCTCCAGTTTCCAGTCGTGATTAAAGCCGACGGTCTCGCGCTCGGCAAAGGCGTGATCGTCGCGCCGGATTCAGCGACGGCAAGATCGACAATTGACTCGATGATGAATGAGGGACGCTTCGGCGAGGCGGGCCGGCGCATTCTGATCGAGGAATTTTTACGCGGCTCGGAATGTTCGCTGCACGCGTTGGTCGATGGAAAAAATTACCGGTTGCTCGAATCGGCGCGCGATCACAAGCGCGTCTTCGACGGTGACAAAGGGCCGAACACGGGCGGGATGGGCGCATTCAGCCCAGCAAACAATTGGACTCCCGATTTGCAATCGCAACTTGAGGAAGAAATCATGCCTCCCGTGTTGCGCGGGTTGCTCAAAGAAGGAGTCACCTTTCGCGGATTACTTTATCCGGGATTGATGATCACAAGCGACGGCCTGCATGTGCTCGAATTCAATTGCCGCTTCGGCGACCCGGAGACGCAGGCGATTTTGCCGCGCATGAAATCGGATTTGCTGCCGCTTCTGGAGGCGACAATCGACGGCAAGATCGACAATTGCACGATCGAATGGGACGAGTGCGTCACTGTTACCATCGTGCTCGCTTCTGGCGGGTATCCCGGCAAATATGAAACGGGAAAGCCGATTTCCGGCCTCGATAAGGCGACCAAGCTCAACGACGTGCAGATTTTTCACGCGGGAACACGCCGCGCGGACGGTGAAATTGTGACTGCGGGCGGCCGCGTCCTGGCAGTGACCGCGCTCGGATCGACCATGGAGTCGGCTCGCATCCGGGCTTATGAAGCAGTCTCGGCCATTCATTTCGATGGCTGCCATTATCGGCGCGATATTGCTCTTGGCGCGGTTAGCGGATAACAATCGAGTAATGTTTCGATTTATTCGCCGGTGGGGGATTATCGTTTGCGTTTCGATAAGCGCGCACGGCTTCGCCGCATCTCCTGCGCCCTCAACTTCGGCGGCGCCCTTTCCAAGCGGCGCGCCGGCGCCAACGCCTTCGCCCTCTGCATCTCCGACGATGGAAGAACTGATCAACTCATTAAGCGCCGCCGATTTGCAGGCGGCGATTACGCTTTTGAAAAACAATTTCACCAATCCAGATGCAATTACGGAGATGGAATTAAATCGCGCTACCGTTGAGGGAATGCTGATTCGCCAGGCACACGGCTTGATGCTTTTGCCCCCGCCGTCGCGGGGCGAAAGCACGCCCGCGGAAACTTCTTTTTACAGTGAGGTTTTTGACGGCCACGTCGGTTATGTGCGCTTCGGAGCGCTGACCAGTGCGAATCTCAAGGCGATGGATAAAAAGCTGGAAGAGTTCGGCGTGAAAAAAATCGGCGCCATGATTGTCGATCTTCGCGCCAGTGGGGCGAGCGATTTCGCGATCGCGGCGGAGTTTGCGAAACGATTCTGTGCAAAAGGCAAATTGCTTTTCACCGTGCGCAAACCAGCCGCGCGCCAGGACCGGGCGTTTTCTTCCGATCGCGATCCGGCCTTTCAAGGGCTCTTGCTGGTGCTGGTCGATGGCGAAACGGCTGGCGGAGCGGAAGCGATTGCGGGCGCACTGCGATTGTATGACAAGGCTTTAATCATCGGGCAGCCCAGCGCTGGCCGGGCGGTGGAGTATTCCGACCTGTCACTGCCGAGCGGGAAAGTTTTGCGCGTGGCGGTGGCGGAAGCGGTTTTGCCGGAAGGCCAGTCGTTGTTTTCCGATGGAATAAAACCCGATTTGCCGGTCGCGATGTCGGTCTCGGAGAAGCGACAAATCTTTCAGTTGAGCGCCGAAAAAGGAATGGCGCCGTTTGTTTACGAAACCGAACGTCCGCATCTGAACGAGGCGGCGTTGTTGGCGGGAACCAATCCGGAGGTGGATGCGGCCGAAGCGCAGCGTCGCAACCGCGGCCGGGAGAAGCAGCCGACGCGCGATCCGGTTTTGCAACGCGCGCTCGACCTCGTGACATCGCTCGAGATTTATCAAAAGCGTTAACGTGCATCCGCTCGAAGAACGCATCGGCTACAAATTCCGGAATTCGCTGTTGCTGGCGGAGGCGCTTACTCATCCCAGTCTCGGCCACGAGACGCAGCAACATCATTTTAATAATCAGCGCCTGGAATTTCTGGGCGACGCCATTCTTCAGCTCGTCATCACCGAACATCTTTACGGCAAATTTCGGGCCGAGCCGGAAGGACAACTAACGAAGCTGCGGTCGCGCCTGGTTTCTCGCGACACCTTGAAGAAACACGCGCTTGCTCTCGATCTTGGCCATTACCTGCTGATGGGACGCGGCGAAGAAGCGAGCGGCGGGCGGGCGCGAACATCGACACTGGCCGACGCGTTCGAAGCGCTGATCGGCGCGGTTTATTTGGATGGCGATTTGAAAACGGCGCAAGAATTTATTCTCGCCCAGGCTCGTGCCGATCTGGAGCAAATCGCCGAAGAACCGGTCGACATTAACCCGAAAGGTCATTTGCAGGAATTACTGCAAAGTATTTCGCAGCAGAGTCCGGTTTATGAACTGATTACGCAAAGCGGGCCCGAGCACGAAAAAACATTCGCCGTGCGAGTGGTGTGGGAAGGAAAAGTTCTTGGAAAGGGCAGCGGCCGCAGCAAGAAACAAGCGGAAACGGCGGCCGCTTTGGAAGCGATGGAGTCGAAGCGCTGGCAAAAGAAACCGGGTCGCAAGCCAAGATCGACAAAATTGCCGCGGAAAATCAGCCGCGCGACGCGTAAGGCGAGTGATTGAGTGCGTATATGCTCGTCCCGGCAGCAGTTTGCCATTTCAGATGCCGTGCAATTGTCGTGCTTACGAATTTTTTTGCGGAGCGGACCGCCCGCTCCAGGGATAACCCGCGCGCCAGGCCTGCCACGATGGCGGCGGAGTAAGTGCAGCCGGTCCCGTGTGTCCGAATGCCTCGCGTAAACGGCGCGCTAAATTTCGTGATGCGTCCGTTGTAAAAAAGCAGATCGGTCGCATGACCGCGGCGAAGGTGCCCGCCTTTCAGTAGAATGGGCACGCGATATTTTTTCGCGAGTTTTTCTCCGGCAGTCTGCAACGTGGCAAGATCGACAATCGATTTGCCGCTTAACCTGGCTGCTTCGTCGATGTTCGGTGTGATAAGCGAGGCAAGTGGAAAAAGCCCCTGTTCGTAATGCGTGATCGCGTCATCGTGCAAAAGCAGCTCGCCGCTCGTGGCGACCATTACCGGATCAATGACAAGGGGGGGAAGGCGGTGACCGCTCGCGGCGCGCCCGGTGAGCACACTTGCCACCGTCGCCACGATTTCGCCCGAGTAAAGCAAACCAGTCTTGATGGCGGCGATCGGAAAGCTTTCAAAAAGCGTTTCAATTTGCGCACGCACGGTTGCGGCGGAAACGCTGCCGATCTTGACGACTTTTCCCGGCGTTTCCGCAACGACACAGGTGACGGCGGTCAATCCATAAACCCCGAATGCGCTGAAGGTTTTCAAGTCGGCTTGGACGCCGGCTCCGGCGCTGCTGTCCGAACCGGCGATGGTCAGTACGACGGCTGTAGCGGCGCTCTGTGAGCGCCGTTTTGTTTTCCTCGCCATCGATTTCGGCAGTCATAGACCGCCGCTACAAGATCAGGCGCCGTCGTTACCGATGGCTTCGACCGGGCAACCTTCCATGGCTTCTTTGCAGAGGGCTTCTTCTTCCGGGCTTTCCGCTTGTTTGTAAACGTAGGAATGCCCGCCATCATCATTGCGCTTGAAATTGGCGGGGGCGGTTTCGCGGCACAAATCACAGTCGATACATTGATCATCGACATAAAATTTTCCTGCGACGTTTTCGGCGTATTTGTTTGCGGCGTCAGCCATGGTTCGACCCTTTGAAAGAGTGGACTGGAACGTTAGGAGGAAACATCGGGGGCGCAATGAAATTTGCTCGTTGACGCGGTCTTGCGCAACCGCCAGACAGAGCGGTGGCGAATTATGTGGGGCGGAGTGAGATGAAAAAAGAGACGGCCAAAACGTTGCGAGCTTTTGCGATCGAGCTGGTGGTCTACGCCGCGCTGGTCGTGGGATACTTTTTCCTGGTGCTGCATTTCCTGGGGGAGGGACTGCATCAGCTCGAGGTCCGTCACCGATACACTTATGCCGGGGTCGCCCTTCTGCTTATCATCGGGCAGGCCGTCATTCTCCAAAATGTGACCACGCTTTTGTTGCGTCTCATTCGTGGTCGCGCGGGATAAGATCGACATGTTGTTCCCCATCTCCAGCGCGCACATCAGTCCGATTTATCTGGTCATCGTCGGATTTGTGATCGGCATTCTGGGCGGCTTTTTCGGAGTGGGCGGCAGTTTCATCGCGGGCCCGGCGTTGCGGGCGGTCGGTCTGGATTGGAACTTTGCGGTCGGAACTGATCTCGCCCACATCGTCGGCAAATCGGTCGTGGCCGTGCGACAGCATCGCGCTTTCGGCAATGTCGATCTTCGTCTCGGATTAGTCATGGCCATCGGCACGATTGCCGGCGCGGAAATCGGCGCGAAGTTGATTCAAATGTTGAAGCGCGCCGGCAACGTCAATCTGGTCGTGAGCATCGTCTCGATTGCCGTCTACGTGAGCATCTCCACATTTATGATGTGGGAGAGTCGTAAAACCTTGCGCTCAAAAAAACGCGGCGTTGCTGCGCCGGCGACAGCGGCAACGAAAAAAGAGGATCCATCATCATTCGGACACGTCACGCGAAGTATTCAACGCTTGAACATTCCGCCGCTGATCAAGCTGCCCACGTCGGGGATCACTATTTCGCTTTGGATAATTCTTCTAGTTGCTTTCGTGGGCGGATTGTTCAGCGGATTTCTTGGCGGCGGGGCCGGTTACATTCGCATGCCGTCGATGGTTTATGTTCTTGGCATTCCAACGCATCTCGCCGTCGGCACCGATTTGTTTGAGATCATCATCTCGGCCAGTTACGGAACTTTCACGCATGCGATTAAAGGCAATGTCGACATTTTGATTGCACTCGTCATGCACACCGGCGCGGCCATCGGCGCGCAGATCGGCGCAATCTCGACCCAATATTTTACCGGCCCGAAGATTCGGCTCGCCTTTGTGCCGCTTCCGCTGATCGGTGCGGCGATCGTGATTTACACGCTCATGACTGGCCACAAGGTTTAACTTTATGCGCATTTTGATTTGTAGCGATGGAATGCCGGCCGCGGACAGCGCGACCCGCCTCGGCGGCCGATTGGCCGGTCCGTTACAGGCGGAGACGACGCTTCTCGGCATCGCGGAGAAGCGGGGCGACGAAGGCGCTTTGCGCGATGCGCTCAATGCGCAATCGCAATCGCTTCGCGTGCATGGTGTCACGCCTGAGATTGTCGTGCGGGCCGGCGAAGCGATCCGTCAAATCCTCAAGCAAACATCGACAGTCACCTACGATCTCGTGGTCATCGGGGCGCGGCGAACGGGTGCGAGCGGATTGTATTGGCGCTCGATGAAGACTTATGAAGTCATCAAGGCGATTTCGCCGCCGGTCCTGGTGGCGATCGGAGAATACGAAGACCTGAAGAGATTTCTCGTTTGCACTGGCGGCAAAGAATTCATTGAGGAAGCAGTTCAACTTACCGGCAAGCTCGCCGCGGCCATGGGAGCGTCGGTTACTCTCCTGCATATCGTGGCTGAACCGCCAGCGATCTACGCCGACCTCGTCCGTTTGGAAGAGGATATCGATCGACTACTGGAATCCAAATCGGAACTGGGAATGAATCTTCTCCAGCAGAAGAAAGATCTGGAGAGCCTTGGTGTGCCGGCCGAGGTCCGCGTCCGGCACGGTATCGTGGTTGACCAGGTGTTCGCAGAAGTGCGCGAAGGAAATTACAATTTGATTGTGACTGGATCTTCACAAGCGCGGGGCATGCTGCGCCATTACATCATGGGCGATCTCACGCGGAGCATTTTGAATCATGCGAATTGTCCCGTGCTGGTTGCTCGCGCCGGTAAAGCAGACCGCGCCGGTTCCTTTTTGGCTTCGTTGAAACACTTGTTTGGCGCGAAGATGAAGTGAAGCCAGCTTGCACACGGATTGTCCGGAGCTATTCTGCGCACGTCGTGAAATTCTCGCGTGCGTTATTGTCGATCTTACTCTTGTCGATCTTGTGCGGAGGCAGCGGTTGCGCAAACAAAGGTGGCGGTCAGAGTGCCGGCGCGACCGGTGATTATGTTACCGGGACACCGCTTCCGGAGCGCCGCGAGGGCACGTCGTTTTTTGGCGGCAATGTTGAGCGCGGACAGTTTCAACCTGTCTATTTCGATTTCGATAGTCAGGCGGTGCGTTCGTCTGAGTCGGGGAAAATTCAACAAATTGCCCAATTCATGAAAGGCGGCTCTGCGCAAATAATCATCGCCGGCTTTACGGATGAACGCGGGACGGCGGAATATAATCGTGGGCTGGGTGACCGGCGCGCGGGCGCAGTGCGCGAGGATCTCATTTCGTAAGGGGTGGATGGCAATCGCATTCAGACGGTCAGCTTCGGTCTGGAAATGCCGGCTGATTCGGAGCACAACGAATCCGCCTGGGCGAAGAATCGCCGCGCCGAAATTGGTGTGATTAAGTGATGTGGGATTGGTTGTAGGAGAAGGCGTTGCCTTCCCGCGGGAAGCTGGCAGCTTCCCTACCGTTTCCGTGCTTGCCGTAGCGAATAGCTCTCCATTTACTAACTCATTGCGCTTCTTGTGAGCGAGAAAACGGCGCGTCGAAATTGGATCGCACATCTCTGGCGCGAGTGGACGATTGAAAGCCGGCGGCCGATTGCTCCCGCTTTTGCGAAACCAAATCCGGCCGAATGGAACGACGCATGCGTGACCGCGGCGTGGCTCGGGCACGCCACTGTGCTTATTAATTTCTTCGGCATTAAGATTCTCACCGATCCGGCTCTTTTTTCGCGAATTGGAATTCGTCTGCCCGGATTTACGATCGGACCGAAACGATTGACTGCGCCGGCGTTGACTATCCGTGAGTTACCGAAGATCGACATCATTCTTTTGTCGCACGCACATTTCGATCATATCGACGTGCGGACGCTGCATCGCTTCGACCATTCGACAAAAGTGATCACGGCGCCGCGCACGAGAGACTTGCTTCGTTGGACGCGCTTGCGCGACATCACTGAGCTCCGGTGGGAAGAACAAAAGTCAATGATGACTCCCACCGGCAGAATCGACATCGTTGCTTTTCGCGTAAAACATTGGGGCGCGCGCATGCAGCGCGATACTTGCCGCGGCTATAACGGCTACCTTTTGGAAAGCAAAGGACGGCGCATCATTTTCGCCGGCGACACTGCATTGACGGATAGTTTTGGCGACCTGCGCGAGCGCGGCCGCATCGGTCTCGCGATCATGTCAATCGGGGCTTATAACCCCTGGATTCGGTCGCACTGCACGCCGGAACAGGCGATCGAAATGGCGAACGCAGCCGGTGCTGAGTTCATCATGCCGGTGCATCATCAAACTTTTCGGCTCAGCTTCGAACCATTTCGTGAACCAATCGAACGTTTCAAAAATGCACTTCGCCATCAAGCTGAGCGCATCGCACTACGCGAGATCGGCGAAACATTTGTTCTGCCTTTGTAAAGGCGCTCGCCGCCCCGAGCGCCTAACAGCTTCCCGCTTGCCCGCGCAATCGCGGAATGCCATCTTTGCCCGCTCCGCGCCGATGTAGCTCAGCTGGTAGAGCAACGGTTTCGTAAACCGTAGGTCACGGGTTCGAATCCCGTCGTCGGCTCCAGCCTTCGCTTGGAGCGCCGCGCAAAGCGAAGGCTGGAGCCACGCCGGAGTAAAACGTAGGCGGGCAGTTTAATTGTCCTTTGCGGCGGCTGCGCTCCAAAGCTACGGCTTGGCAGGCCAGATTTATGGCGCGCTTCTTTTACGTTTACGTTCTGGTCAGCAAAGCGATCCATCTATCCACTACACTGGTGTCGCTCGCAAATTTATCGGCGCGCTTATACGATCACAACCGAGGCAATTGTCCGCACAGCGCCAAGTACAAGCCTTGGAAAGTCGAAATGGCGATCGCGTTCACCTCTGAAGCGAAGGCCCGCGCCTTCGAGAAGTATTTGAAAACCGGCTCAGGGCGCGAGTTCGCTCGACGCCACTTTTGATTCTAATTTTCGATTTTTGCGAGCGGCGGCCGCGCTTTGTGCCAATCGGTGCTCTGCTCATAGGCATGCGCGATTTGCAAAATGCGCGCTTCATCGAGCGCTTTGCCTAACAACTGCAGGCCGATCGGCAATTGCTTATTGTCGATCTCGCCACGGGACGAGTCCGTCCGACTGGCGGACTTGGCGAAGCCGCAGAGGACACTGATTCCGCAAATGCCGGCGAGATTGCCTGTGTTTGTGAAAATGTCGGCCAGGTACATTTGCAACGGATCGGCGGTGCGCTCGCCCAGTTTGAAAGCGGGCACGGGCGAGGTCGGCGAAACGATCGCATCGGCTTTCTCAAATGCCTTCGCGAAATCCTGCCGGATAAGCTCGCGCACTTTTTGCGCGCGCAGGTAATACGCGTCGTAATAGCCCGAGCTCAAAACATAAGTGCCGAGGATGATTCGGCGTTTCACTTCCGCGCCGAAACCTTCCTCGCGCGTCCGTCCGTAATGATCGAGCAAGTCTTTTGGATTTTCGGCGCGATGTCCGTAACGGACCCCGTCGAAGCGCGCAAGGTTCGCGGACGCTTCGGCTGTAGCCAAAAAATAATAGACTGCTATGCCGTAGTCGGTGTGTGGTAGGCTAACGTCGATAATCTCCGCGCCGAGTGATTGCAATTGCTTGACCGCTGCATCGACCGCGGCTTTCACCTGCGGATCAATTCCTTCCACCATGTATTCCTTGGGCAAACCGAGACGGACGCCCTTCAAATTGCCATTGCTATTAAGCATGGCCACATAATCCGGCACCGGCTCGTTCAATGATGTGCTGTCTTGCGGATCGTGACCGGCAATTGCGGTCATAATCAGGGCTGCGTCGCGCACGGTTTTTGTGAGTGGTCCGACCTGATCGAGTGACGAAGCAAACGCGACAACGCCGAAGCGCGAAACTCGCCCGTAAGTTGGTTTTACTCCGACGATGCCGGAGAGGGCGGCCGGTTGCCGAATCGAACCTCCGGTGTCGGTGCCGAGCCCGCCGAACGCAGCATCGGCGGCAACAGCCGCGGCCGAACCGCCGCTCGATCCGCCCGGCACGCGCGATAGGTCCCACGGGTTCCGAGTCAGTTTCACGCTCGAGTTTTCCGTGGAAGAACCCATCGCAAACTCGTCCATGTTCGTTTTGCCAAACGGAATCGCGCCGGCCGCTCGTAATTTTCGAATCACCGTCGCATCGTAGGGCGCGCGGTAGTTGCGCAGGATTTTCGACGCACACGTGCACGGTTGCCCCGCCACGTTGATGATATCTTTAATCGCGATCGGCACACCGCCGAGCGGAAGATCGACATCTACTTTCTCCGCCTCCCTGGCCGCAGCCTCGAAATCGATTGAGAGATAAGCCTCGACTTTTGGATCGATATCTTCGATGCGCGCTTGGAGCGCATCTAGCACTTCGCGTGGCGAAACTTCGCGACGGCGCAGCAGAGATTGCAGGTCGGCGATATTGAGCGCCGGCAAGGCAGGCCGGCTCATTCGACGACTTTCGTGACGATGAACAGATTGTTCGCCTTGTGCGGGGCGTTGCTGAGCGCTTGCTCGGCTGTGAACCAATCGCGCGGCTCATCTTCGCGAAAAACATTGAACACCGGAATGGCATGCGCGGCCGCTTCAACGCGGCTCACGTCCACTTCGCGCAGTTTCGCGGCATATTTTAAAACGTCGCTCAGTTGTTTTTGAAACAAGCACGTTTCTTCGCCGGTCAGATTCAGTCGCGCAAGTTTCGCGACGTAGGCAACATCGAGATCGGAAGGGTCAGCCATCGATTGTCGATCAAAGATGCAAGTGACTCATCAACCAAACAACTGCGATGGCGAGTGCGATTGCGAGAACGATAAATACGATCCGGCCTTCGCGCCGCGCCTTGCGAAGCGAACCGCGCCGCTCGCTCCTCCGATCATCGTCGCCGTAACGTTTGTCCCGCAAAGCGACCGAAACATCGAGGCGGCTGCGGCCGACGTTGGCTCGCATGCGCAATTCT
>QHPX01000182.1 GCA_003219195.1 Verrucomicrobiota bacterium | reverse complement strand
ATCAGGATGCGCCAACGGCTGAAGCGGCCGTTCCAATGCTAGACTCAAAACTCCATCCATGGTTTCCACAAACTGAATCACCAAAGTCGACTGGATGTCGGGTGGAATATCTGCAAGATCCTTTTCGTTGTCTTTGGGGAGGAGCACCGTGCGAATCCCCACGCGATGCGCGGCCAAGACTTTCTCCTTGACGCCGCCGATGGGCAAAACTTTGCCTCGAAGGGTGATCTCGCCCGTCATGGCCACATCGCAGCGAACCGGAATGTGCGTGAGGGCACTGACAATGGCGGTACCAATCGTGATGCCCGCCGAAGGGCCGTCTTTCGGAATGGCGCCCTCAGGTACGTGCACGTGGATATCGAGGTGGCGATAGAAATCGTGCGGCAGGCCGAAGGCCGCGGTGCGCGAGCGCACGTAACTCATGGCCGCCTGCGCGGATTCCTGCATAACGTCGCCGAGCTTGCCGGTGAGAGTGAGCCGGCCCTTACCATGCATCAAGCCCGCTTCGGTGGTCAGCACCTGGCCACCCACTTCGGTCCAGGCCAAGCCGGTGGCGAGACCGACTTCGTTCTTCTTCTCGGCCCAGAGTTCCCGGAACTTGATGACCCCGAGGAATTCATTGACGTTTGCCGGCGTGACCTCGACCTTGACCTGCCGGCCTTCCTTAACCACGCGCCGCGAGACCTTGCGGCTGATATTGGCGATCTCCCGCTCCAAATTCCGCACACCTGCTTCCTGGGTGTAATGCCGGATGATGTAGTTGATGGCGTCTTCGGCGAATTGCAGGTTCTCTTGAGTCAGGCCGGCAGCCTCGCGCTGTTTCTTGAGCAGGAAGCGCTTGGCGATTTCCCGCTTTTCGATTTCGGTATAGCCCGGAAGGCGCAGGACTTCCATGCGATCCTGCAAGGGCTGCGGGATGGTGTGCAGCACATTAGCCGTGCAGATGAACATTACCCGTGAAAGATCGTACTCGACATCGAGATAATGATCGGTGAAAGCATGGTTGAGTTCAGGGTCGAGCACTTCCATAAGAGCCGCGGACGGATCGCCGCGGAAATCCATGGACATTTTGTCGACTTCATCAAGGACGAATACCGGGTTGACAGTGCCGGCCTTCTTCATCATTTGGATAATCTGGCCGGGGAGAGCGCCGATATAGGTGCGGCGATGGCCTCGAATTTCTGCTTCGTCTCGAACCCCACCCAGAGAGACGCGCACAAACTTGCGCCCTGTGGCGCGGCCGATGGACATGGCCAGCGAAGTTTTGCCCACGCCGGGAGGGCCGACCAGACAGAGGATCGACCCCTTAGGATTCTTGACCAACTGGCGAACGGCGAGATATTCGAGGATGCGCTCCTTGGCCTTTTCCAGTCCGTAGTGATCTACCTCTAATGTCTTCTCAGCGACGCCAATATCCCGAATCTCTTTCGACTTTTTCTTCCAGGGCACGGCCAACAGCCAGTCCAGATAACTGCGGCTGACGGTTGATTCGGCAGACATCGGCGGCATCATCTCCAGCCGCTTCAGCTCTTGAATGGCCTTTTCTTGAACGTCCTTGGGCATCCCCGCCGCTTCAATCTTCTTCTTGAGCTCGTCGAGTTCGCTCTTTTCGCCGCGGCCCAGCTCTTTGTGAATGGCCTTGAGCTCCTCATTCAGGTAGTACTCTTTTTGCGCGCGTTCCATTTGCCGCTTAACGCGCGTATTGATGTTACGGTCGACGTTGAGTTTTTCGATTTCGCTTTCCAGGACTTCCGCCACACGGTTCAAACGATCCTGGACGTCAAAATTTTCAAGCAGCTCCTGCTTTTCCTCAACAGGAATCTGGAGATTGGCGGCAATCGTATCGGAGAGTTTAGCGGGGTCTTCGACGCGTGCCGCGGCAATCATAGTGTCGTAGTTCAGACTTTGGGAGAGCTTCACGTATTGCTCAAAGAGGCCGTTAACGCGACGAACGGCCTGATCGATCTGAGGAGAAGGCTCGACACGCACAGGTAGCAGTTTCAGGGTCGCGCGGTAAAAGCCCTCTTCGCTGGTGAGCTGCACAATTTTGGCGCGCTCCACGCCTTCGACCAAAACGCGAATATTGCCGTCGGGGAGCTTCACACTCTGCACTATATTGGCAAGCGTGCCGACGGTAAAAATCTCCTCGGGTTTGGGATCATCGACCGAAGCGTCGTGCTGGGTAGCCAGGAAGATTTTCTTTTCACCCGCGAGAGCTTCTTCTAGCGCGCGCACAGAGGCTTCTCGTCCGACGATGAAGGGCTGCATCATCTGAGGGAAGATGACCATGTCCCTCACGGGCATCATCGGCACACGCTTCATTTCACTCTTCTCGCGAGCAAACATTGATTTTCGATGGGTGGGAGGCCCCCTACCAAATTATCCCGAATTATCCGGCTTTTTCCAGCAGGTTCCAATTGATTTCGCGGCTGCGCACCATCTCTGCGGTGACGGAGAATTCGCGCACCTTGCGCTGGGCCGGCAGGTTGTACATGAGATCGAGCATCAAATCTTCGAGGATCATGCGCAACCCTCTGGCGCCGACCTTGCGTTGCAAGGCCAGATCAGCAACGGTTTCAAGGGCATCGTCCGCAAAGCGCAGGCGCACGTTCTCGAACTCGAAGAGCCGCTGATATTGGCGGATCAGGGCATTCTTTGGCTCCGTCAGAATCCGCATCAGCGCAGCCTTGTCGAGGTCGCCCAGAACGCCGACCACCGGCAGCCTGCCCACAAATTCCGGAATGAGTCCATAGCGAATCAAGTCCGTGGGCTGGGATTGTTCGAGCAGCTCCATGTTGCGACGGTTGGTCGTCGCCGGCTGGGCGTCTGTGTGGAAGCCTAGGGATGAAGAGAATATTCGTCGTATCCACAGGAGTGAATTCCTGGTGCGGATGCTTGCGCCCGCCCTGGGGAGGAACATTGGCGATGGTGCCTTCCAGGATTTTGAGAAGAGCTTGCTGCACGCCCTCGCCGGAGACGTCGCGCGTAATCGACGGGTTTTCGTCCTTCTTTGAGATTTTGTCGATTTCGTCGATATAGATAATGCCCTGCTGCGCCTTGGTGACATCCCCGTCGGCGTTTTGTAGCAGCTTCAAAATAATGTTCTCGACGTCCTCGCCCACGTAGCCGGCTTCGGTAAGCGTGGTGGCGTCCACGATGGCGAAGGGCACGTCCAGCATGCGCGAAAGCGTTTGCGCCAAGAGCGTCTTGCCTGTTCCGGTGGGCCCGATCAACAGAATATTGGACTTCGTGAGCTCAACGTCGCCCGGCTGATGATTTAGGAAGATACGCTTGTAATGATTGTAGACGGCGACGGCCAGCTTCTTCTTGGTCTTGTCCTGGCCGATGACGTAACCATCGAGGAAGGACTTGATCTCCGGCGGCCGAGGCAAGCGCCGATTGATCGGTCCGGCCTGCTCGCGCTTTTCCTCTTCCAGAATCTGCTGGCAGACGCCCACGCATTCATTGCAAATATAGGCGCGCGGATAGTCTGAGGGAGAGCTGATCAGCTTCTCAACTTGCTCTTGCGTTTTATGGCAGAACGAACAGCGCAGCGGTTCGTCAGAGCTGAGTTTTCTCACGGCAGTCGGCCTCCGACGGCTTCCCTGGTGGGACAAGGCCCGTCCCTATATTAGAATATTAGAACCTTTCTCCATCCGCGGCATCGGCTATACGATCTCGCTACTAACTGTTAGGTACGCGCTAGCGATGCTTGTGAATAATTTCGTCGACCAGGCCGTAATCCTTGGCCTGCTGCGGCGACATAATGAAATCGCGTTCGACGTCTTTCTCGATTTTGTTCACCGGCTGCTGGCAATGATCGGCCAGGAGCTGGTTGATGACCGAACGCATGCGCAAAATTTCTTTTGCATGAATATCTATATCAGTAGCCTGTCCGGACAGACCGGACATCCAGGGCTGATGAATCAAGATCCGCGAGTTGGGGAGCGAAAAGCGTTTTTTCGGAGCTCCCGCAGCCAGCAGCAGCGCGGCAATGGAAGCCGCCTGTCCCACACAGGTGGTGACCACGTCCGGCCGAACATATTGCATCGTATCGTAAATGGCCATGCCCGCAGTGATCGAGCCGCCCGGCGAATTGATATAGAGCTGGATATCGCGCTCCGGATCTTCGGCTTCCAAGAAGAGCAGTTGGGCAGTCACGAGGTTGGCTACGTGGTCGTCGATCGGCGTTCCAATAAATAAGATATGGTCTTTGAGGAGCCGGGAATAAATGTCATAAGCGCGCTCGCCTCGAGTGGTCTGCTCGACCACCATGGGGATGAGCGTCGTGGCGCGTGGACTCGGATCGTCTGCATGTTT
>QHPX01000038.1:12339-13712 GCA_003219195.1 Verrucomicrobiota bacterium | reverse complement strand
TTTGGTGTGGGCAAGCGTGAATTCCACGGCGAATAAAACTACGAAGGTGATGCCGAACAGGAGCCGGTCGTACCACGTGAAATCAATTGCCCGATTGAATGAACAAGAGCCAACGTTCACCGTGATGGCGCCGACAACCCCGATCGCGTAAAGGCCGGCGAGGGCGGTAAAATTCGCAGCGAAGAGCAGAACGATTGCGGGCAGTCCGATAGCGATGAGCAGCGGGTAGATCGGAACGCCGTGGCGGTTGAGGCGTTTGAATTGGCGCGGCATCTCGCGATCGCGCGCCATCATGTAAAGCAATCCGATGATCGCCACGATGGCAGTGTTCGCTGCGCTTAAAAGCAGCAGGAAAAAAACAATGCCAACGATCCAGCCGAATACGACACCAACCGCCGGTGAGAATGTTGCCGTGGCGAATTGCTCGCCGATAAAACGCAACATGTCTTCGTTGCGTTTCTCCAAAACAGAGGCGATTTCCGCGCGGCCGACAAGGTGGAGCGTTTTGCCCAGCACCGCCGGCAGTGAAAGCATCGCCCAGCCAAGCAAAGCGGTGCCGAAGACAACTTCAATCGCGACCGGCGTAATCGCCTTAAGCGACTCTCGACCCACGCGCGGATGGTCCATCGACGAGTCGGGATCCAGTTTCATCACACCGGTGAGATTGGCGATCGCTTCCACGCCAGACAGCGCGAGAATGACGCCGACGAATTGGACCCACAGCGTTCCGAAGCTTTCGTGCCGCGGCTCCAGAAAACGCGTCGTAAAGTGCGGCGCGCTGATGGCGATTAGCGCGATTACTACGACGAGAGTCGGTAACGCCAGCGCCACTGCGAGACTACCGGAATGTTTAGGACCGAAGTAATTAATCAACCCCATGATCAAGAGCACGGCGATCGTGGTTAGGGCGATGTGATCGCGCAGGAATTTGATCCAGATCACTTCCTCCGCGCCGGAAGTGATGTAGGTCAATGCCGACCAGCCGCTCAGTGCTGCGGTCACGGTCAGATCGGCCAGGAGCAGGAGCGCGCCGACCACCGCAAGCAATCGTCCCTGCGAACGCGCGGCCGAATAAACACCGCCGCCATCGGGAAAATGGCGGCAGATCACCATGTAATTGATTCCGACCAGCCCGGTCAGCGCGCAGACGGCGAGAATGATCGGCAACGAGGAGAAACCGGCGGCAAGAAAGGCCAAACCGATGACATAGGCTTTGCTCGTGCCCCAGTCGCCATAGAGAAGCGCGGCCGCGCGCTTCCAATCGACATTTCGCGGGCGATGCACCGTCCCGGTCTCTGTGATAATCAAATCAGCCATCGCTTTGCCGTGTGACTGTTCAATGTCCGCTTGTTTTCTGGCAAGCTCTTTATGTG
>QHPX01000038.1:0-12230 GCA_003219195.1 Verrucomicrobiota bacterium | reverse complement strand
CAAGACCCGCTGCCGGCGGATCAACAATCAGCGTTGTCTTCGCTGTAGTGGCGCGTGTCCTCACGCGCAAATCACCAGAGCATGCGGCTGAGACAGCCGCCACTACAGCATCCACGTGTAGAAGACGCTCAAGTTCGACATCAACGTTTCCTGCGATGTAACTTTCCTTCTCCGATGCATTCTCTCTCGCGGCTTCGATGGCGAACGTGTCCCAATCAATTCCGATAATTCGTTCGAACTTTTCGAGCAACGTCTTCGCGAAAAAGCCGGCGCCGCAATAGGCGTCGACGAGCAATTCCTGACCGGATGGAATGAGTCGCGCAATCAAGTCGCGCAAGGGGCCCGCGACAGCATCGTTTGCCTGGAAGAAAACGCGCGGGCCCGGCTCAGCGCGGAGAGTGTAATGACCGTCTTCCACCCGTCTGCAGCGAAGATCGAGAAGTGCGTCGTTCACTTCCGACCTGGCGATGAGGCAGGCCTCGATGTCGATCAAGCGATGTGATTCGCGGCGGAAAAATCCAACCAGGCCATCCTGTGCATGAACGGTGATGCGATTGCGATAACCATAGGGAGACGGTGAGGGGATGATTGGCCGCATTGGGACATCCGCGAGTTTTCCGATGCGGCGCAAGACATCCTGAACCTGACGGAATTTAAGCGCTAACTGATGCTCGTAATCGATGTGCTGATAACTGCATCCACCGCATCGACCGAAGTACGGGCACGGCGGTTGGACCCGGTGCGGTGAGGCTTCCACAAGATCGACAAGTTCGGCCTCGGCGAATCGTTTTTTTTCTCGAACGATTTTCGCCGACACGCGTTCGCCGTCGATCGTAAACGGAATGAAAACAGCCTTGCCGTTGTCTCGCCCGACGCCTTTTCCGCCAAAAGCAACGTCTTTGACTTTTAGATCAACCGTGCGCAAATGAGAAAGCTGGGGCGCTGAATCCCGGAACGCGCGATTTTAATTCGAAACAGATCCCGCTCCGACCGCACGTTCCATCGCGGCCTGGAGTTTTTCAAGCTTCACCGGCTTTACCAAGTGCTCGGAAAAGCCCGCCTGCAGACTTTTCTCGATATCGCCATTGTTGCCGAAACCGCTGATAGCAATTCCCGGGATGCCGCGTATGGCGCGCAGTTGCATCATTAAATCCATGCCGGTCCCGTCTGGCAGCGCGATATCGCTAATGAGAAGATCGAATTGATTACGGGCGGCGGCTTCCATGGCCGAGCGCACATTGTGCGCGGCCGCGACGAGATGACCACGCCGAACGAGCAATCTCTCCAGGGCGGTGCAGGTGTCCCGGTGGTCGTCCACCAATAAAATGCGGAGAGTTCGGGTCTCGAGCGGTGCGGCCGCGGGTTTGACTGGCCGCTGTTGGGGCGCAATCGTCTTCATTGTTAAAAGAAATGCCGCCCCGCGATTGCGCCCTTCACTTCGCGCGAGGAGCGTGGCCCCGTGGGCCTGGGCGAGCGATTTCGAAATGGCCAATCCGAGACCAAGTCCACCAAAATGCCGCTGGAACGAGACCTCGCCTTGCTCGAACGGATCGAAAATCCGTTCCATGATGTCGGGTTCGACGCCGATTCCAGTGTCGCGCACCGTGATGACGATGGTCTGAGGCGCCGGGTTTGAGGAGGAGATGGTGATTTCGCCGTCCTCGCCGGTGAACTTGATCGCATTTTTTAATAAGTTCCAAATGATTTGCTGAAATTTCGCCGTGTCCGCTAAGACGTGATGAGCGCCGGCCCGCAGGTCGGGATAGACATGGAGGTTTTTGGCATTCGCTTCCGCCCGGCAGATTTCGACTACGTTCAAGATGGCCTCGTGCGCATCGATCGACTCAAATTTCAGTTCCAATTTGTCTTTTGCGATGCGCGTGAGATCGAGCAGATCGGCGATGAGCTGGCTTTCCAACTCGACATTGCGGCGGATCATCGCCAGCGAAGCTTTTGACTCTCCCGATTGTGCCCCGTCCGTCTCCAGCGTGTCCAACGCGGCGATGACTGGCGTAAGGGGTGTGCGCAGTTCGTGCGAAAGCATGGCGAGAAACTTGTCTTTTGTCCGGTTCGCAGCCTCAACCGCGGCCTTTTGCTGCTCGATCGCTGCTTCGGCCCGACGTCGCTCGGCCATGGCAGCGGCCAACACCATCGCAGTGATGGTGAGCACGGCGGTCCAGGCCTGCAGCGTCAGAAGCGAATGATTTTCGGTTTCCATGATGAACGGTCCGAAGCCATGCAGCGTCCCCCAAATCGCGATGGCTGAGAGAATAAAAATTCCGGTGGCCGTTTCGCGCTGCGAGAATCGGAAGGCAGTCCATATCACGACCGGCCCGCAAATGAATGAAATGGGATAATTCCTGGCCGAAATTGGAAACCATCCGCCGAAGACCGTTTCCCCGAGAATAAAGAGCAAGAGGAGAAGGATGCCGACTTCGCCGGCGTCTCTGCGACTCCAACGCTGCGTCGAAGGGATGCTCCAGAGAACAATGAGGGGAGCGACCACCAGGTCCCCGGCGGTATCGCCCAGCCACCACGTCATCCAGATCGGGCCGTAGTTTGCCCAAGCAGCGAAACCGCCGAGTGCGAGAGTGGTCACGCCAAGAGTGGGGCTGACTACGGTGCTCAGCGTCGCGGCGAGTGCGAATTTAAAAACATCTTGCGCGCGATCGAAGACACGCGTGCCGCCGGCAAAACGGTTCACCAGCCAGGCCCCGCAAACCGCTTCCAGGGTATTGCCAGCTGCGATGCCAAGCGAAGTCGCGATATTGCCCGCCGTCGTGGCGTTGACCAAAAATGCGCCGACAAAAATGGCGGGGCAGACCCGATAAGCGAGCAGCAGTAATGCGGCCAGGGCGATTCCCGCCGGCGGCCACACCGGCGATGCGCTGGCGTGCAGGAACGCGAGTTTGAGTCCGAGCTTACCGGCGATGAAATAAATCAGCGTTAAGACACCAATGGCCGGCAGCGTGGAAAAACGTCGAGAATACATCGACCGACCGCCTCAGCGAATCGTGCTACGGATACGCCGCTGCTCGGTGCGGTCAACCTCAGATTTACGGCAATTTAGGATGACGACAAGATCGACAATTGCGGGCAGCCGGGAGTTGTAGCTGCCGCTGTCCCCGCAGCGGCAGAATTAATTTAAAACACGCCGCCGTGACGGCGGCATCTACAACACGCTCAATAATCGCGCACGTAGGAATACTTCGATTCGTTGCCAAGCTCGGGGGGGAATTCCGGGTAGCCTGCGTGAATCCAAGGAATATCGCTCGGAAGCAATGGATAATAAGTTCCGTGAAGTGGAAACGGAAAGGTCAAAACTTCAACAAAACCCGCAATATGCCGGGCCGCCGAGCGGCCGACTCCGCGCACAACTCCATAACCAAACGCGGCGGCGTCACCTTCGTCCTTGTCGATCTTCCCGACCGTGGCCGGAATCTCCGCAGACCCGAGAAAGAAGTTGGATAATCCGCGGCCAAGCTTGCGTGTCGGGCCATAATCGTTTGAAGGCGGATCTTGAATATCGGCGAATGAATTACCGGCGATGGCGAGCGCGAATGCAGCCGCGAGAAGAATTTTCATAAGGCAACCCAAGCTAATCAAATTTCGAACGAGGAAAGCAACATTTATTTTCGGTTCTCGGCCGCGATCCGGTTCCGTGTCACGATCATCGAGATAGTGATGGTGACGGCAAGGATGAACACGACCACGGCAAGTGAGATCGGCGTCGGCACCGGGAAATAGTCCGCCGCGATCATCTTGATTCCAACAAAGGCGAGGACAAGGGCGAGGCCGGTTTTCAGATAGATGAAGCGGTCCATGAGATTCGCGAGCAGAAAGTAAAGCGAACGTAAACCAAGAATGGCACAAATGTTAGACGTATACACGATGAAGGCATCACGCGTGATCGCGAAAACGGCCGGAATGGAATCGACCGCGAAGATCAGGTCCATCACGTCGATCAAGATGAGGACCAGCGCCAGGGGCGTGAACATCCAGCGATTATCGATCTTCGCCATAAAGTTCTCGCCGTAAAAATCGCGCGTGACCCAGATCCATTTTCGACAGCTCCGCATGACCAAGCTGTTTTCGAAATCGCGCTGGCCATATTTCCCGGAGAACATGCGCACGCCGGTGATCAATAGAAAGACGCCGAAGAAATAAAGGATGAAATGAAAACGCGCGACGAGGGTGACGCCGAGCCAGATCATGATCCCGCGCATGAGCAGCGCGCCAAGAATGCCCCAGACCAGCACGCGATGCTGCGCGATGGGGGGAACGCGGAAGCAGGCGAAGATCAGGACAAAAATGAAAATGTTATCGACGCTGAGCGAGTATTCGATGAGATAACAGGTCAGAAAATCGAGCGCGGTGTCCGGGCCGCGCAATTTCCAAACCAGCAGATTGAAGAGAAGGGAAAGCACCATCCAGATGGCGCTGCGCTGCGCGGCGGCACGCATGCTTAAGGCGCGGTCGCGCCGCTTGAAGCTGACAAGATCGACAATCAGCGCGACGAAAACGCCTGCATTGAATGCGATCCAAAACCAAATGCTCGTCGGCACCGTGGCACCGTTTCATGCCGCAAGCCTTGCGGCAATCGCAAACAACAACGCGCGTTCGAGTTTTTTCTCGCCATCCCGACCGTTCATCGTAATTTGTGCGACCCTTGAATGGATGCGGAACTGCAAAAACTCGTCGAATCCGGGAAACTAACTGCAAGAGCCGCTGAGCAGCTCGATAAGCTCAAGCCAGGAACTTTTTGTTTACATAAAAGCTGGGGGTTTGGCCGTGTCGCCGAATGGAACCTGCTCCTCAACCAGATCATCATCGATTTCGCGGGTAAGAAAGCGCATCCGATGCAATTGCAGTATGCGGCGGAAAATCTTGCCGCTATTCCACCGGAACATTTTCTCGCGCGGAAAGCGAGCGACCTCGCCGTAATCAAAAAACTGGCCAGGGAAGATCCGGCCGCCGTCATGCGGAATGTCCTTGAGAGCGCCGGCGGCAACGCCACCCTGCCGCAGATCGCACAATGGCTGATCGGGGACGTCTTTAGCGAAACGGAATGGAAACGCTGGTGGGAATCGGCCAAGAAAGTTCTCAAGAAAGACGGGCATTTTTTTATTCCGACAAAAAAGAGCGCGCCGATCGAGCTTCGCTCCGCGCCGGTCTCGCAGGTCGATGAATTACTCGCGGCTTTTAGTCGGGCGCGCCGGCCGAAGGAACAGGGCGCTGCCCTCGACCAGATCATCAGGCTGGCCGATGAATTTAAGGAACCGGACAAACAGTTGCAGCCGGTTATCGTTGCCATTGAAAACGCAGCTGCCCGCAACCAAAAGCTGCATCCGGAGCTTTCGTTTGAATTACTGCTCGGCCGTGATGATCTGCTCGCGCGCATTCCGCAGCTAAGAACAACGCACGTCGGCTTGACCGTAGCCAAAATGATCGTTGCGGAAGAGCCGCGGTTGATGTCGATCTTGCCGAACTTGCCCGCCGCCAAGGAAAGACGAATTCTCCAAACTCTGCCGGAAGCGCTCGGAGAACGCTGGATGAACGCCGCGCTGCGATTGATTCAAGCCAGCAGTGCGAGAGTGATCTCGCAAATCGCGAAAGTGTTTGCCGAGCTCGGAAAGGAAGCGGAATTGCGTGGCGCGTTTGAGCGCAGCATCCAGGAACATTCCGCCACCAGCGAAATGCTCATCTGGCTGTGTAAAGAACGCGATGGCGCATGGCGCGAATTGATCACGCCCGATCTCTTGACCGCTATCCTGGCAGCGGTGGAACGCGATCAACACCGGGAAAGTCGCGCCAACCGCCTGCGCGATCTTGTCCTCGAGGATCGAGAATTGATTACGGACATGTTTGCCGGCGCCGATGTCGGTGTGGCGCGCGATACGGTGCGGCGACTCCTCATCACCCCGGCGTTCGACGAATTGACGAAACGATCGCTTCTGGCGCGGATCGTTAAGCTTTATCCGGAGCTCGAGATCATGATCACCGGCGGACAACGAGAGGAAAAGGCAGCGGCTCTCATTGTCTCATGGAGCAGTTTGGCAAAGCGGCGAGCGGAGCACGAAGAGCTCGTGAAAAAGAAAATCCCTGAGAACAGCAAGGAGATCGCGCTGGCACGATCGTATGGCGATCTTAGCGAAAATTTTGAATTCAAAGCAGCCAAACAAATGCAAGCCGTGCTCATGCGTCGAAAGGCGGAACTCGAGCAAGCCTTGCATAGTGCGCGAGGCACTGCGTTTGAAAATCCAGACACATCGCGCGTTTCCATTGGCACCATCGTCACGTTGCGCGATCCGGACTCTGGGAAAGAGGACACCTATACCATTCTCGGCGCATGGGACGGTGACCCCGAGCGTCATATTATTTCGTATCAAACCGCGATCGGCCAGGCCTTGATGGGTCACAAGGTCGGTGATGTCGTAACCCTGAATAAAGACGAGGGAGCAGGTTCGTTTGAAATTGTTTCAATCTCAGCAGCTCCGATCGATCAGACCCCGGTTGAAGTGGGGGACGCCGCGACCGTCGACGCAGTAAGCGCCTGATGAATTCGCGTCCCCGTTTGCGCGCACGCGACGCCCGGTCTTGACACACTGCCGTGACGCACGCTTGCGCGCCAATGGAGTTTGACGCATGAACCTCTCACACAAAATCCGAAAGCTCGCTGATCCAGCCGTCGCGGTAAGCTTTAAACGCGCCGTCGCTCGCGCAGTGCGCCCACTGCCAGTCAGCCGCTTCATGTCGCAAATTGACCAGGCCGAGTTGAAACGGATCCGGCAAACCTACGGCGTCCCCGGAAGTCGTGACTTTCCGAAATATGTCGAGGCTGAGCGCTTTTTGAAATTAAACATTCGTCGCGCCCAGGACCTCGGGCTCGATCGGATACCAGCCCAACGCATTCTCGATCTTGGTTCGGGCGCTGGATACTTTCTGTTCGTGACGCGTGTCTTGGGCCACAGCGGGCTCGGCATCGACCTCGATAACTATCCGCTTTTTCGCGAAATGTTCGAATTGTTCGGCTTGCGGCGCATCATTCATCGCATCGAGAAATTCAGCCCGCTCCCGGAAACTGGCGCGCGATATGATTGGATCACCGCGTTCTCCATCGGGTTTTCCGGCCCTTTGCAGCCGGTCCCGTGGGGAGTCGCCGAGTGGGACTACTTTTTACAAGACGCAAAACAGCACTTGCGTCCAGGTGGCCGGATCTTTCTGGACCTGAACCCGACCCGTAATGGTTCGTTTTATACTGACGAACTGCGCCAATTTTTCCTGGATCAAGGCGCAGTGATAGATCGTCGATCCAAGCTGCTTTTTCCTCCCAAGTGATTGGCCGAATCGGCTTGCAATCGAGATTGCGGCCGCCGGATAATCGAGGAAAGCCTTTATGAATAACAGAATCAACCATCTCGCTGTTTGGATTCTGGTGGTTGTTCATCAACTGGTTGGCTGGGGCTGGTACGCAATCTTTGGCGATATGTGGCTGAATTATCACGCCAAGACGATGACCGACATCGAGCGCACGCACAGCGTCGGCGCATATCTATTCGCAATCGCAACAGCGATTGTGGTCAATTACGCGCTGGCCTGGCTCATCGGTCGTCTCAATGCCGCCACTGCAGTCGCGGGATTAAAAATCGCGCTTCTTTGCTGGTTCGCATTTCTCTTTGTCGAACACGCCGCCATCGCGGTGTTCTCTGCCTTCGAGACAAATCCGTGGCCGCTCGTTTTCATCGACATGGGACGGCCGTTTGTCGCCTTTTCAATCAGCGGCCTTCTCCTCGGCGCCTGGCGAAAGCCGGCGGTGTAGTGGCCGCTGCCTGCTCGCGAATACTTTCGGAGTTCTCAGCGGCAGAACTGTAGCGGCGGTCCAAGACCGTCGAAATCATCCCATCATAAGCGGCTTACGATGAATCCTTGCAGTGCGAGTGTTGTTGTAGCGGGCCCGCTGTCAGCTCGCTAAAGCTTTTGGGGTCCTCAGCCGCAAATAATGGATGCAACGTCACGTTGCTGCGCGTGCGGACACGCACCTCTGCACCTTATCGATCGTGACAGTCGAGCCGATCTTTAGATCGGCCGAACCTTTCGTGGTCGGATCGAGGTCAATCTCCAGTCGCTCCGTTCCCTTCTGCACTGTCACCATGCTACCGGTCGCCGCGACCACCGTTCCTGTGATTTGATAGCTCTTCGCACCGGCGGCGAACGTCGCACCGCTGAGGATTAAATTCGCAGCCGCGATCAAGCTAAGTGCCATTTTCGTTTTCATGTATTAATTACGAGCCGAGCAAACCGGGGCGCAAGATTTAAGAAGATGTCGATCTTCGTGCCGCGCGTACCTGTGTTTCCGATTTAACGTTGTAACGCTTTTAACGATTTAACGTGACGACACGTCATTCCTTCGGCGGCTCCGGCATCGTTCTCAGCCCGACGCGAGCGAGATATTCGTCGGCCTGGAGCAGATCGGTCCCGGCGCGCTCGACGATCTTGAGCAGATTATCCATCGACGAGACTTCCTCGAGCTGCTCGGTCAGGAACCACTGCAGGAAGTTGATCGTGATATAATCGTTCTCTTTCCGGGCCAGTCCCACCAGACCGTTGATTTGCTGCGTGACGTGAATTTCCTGATCGAGCGAAAGTTTTACCGCGTCCTTTGGGGTCTTGAAATTCGATTTCGGCGCGTCGATCGCCGGTATCACGACGCGTCCGCCGGCATCGACCACGTATTTGATGAAGCGCAGTGCATGCCCTTTCTCTTCCTCCGCCTGCTGAAAAAAATGCTGCGACAATTGCGGCAACGCATCAGCCGCGAAATGTGCGGCGATCGCATAATACTGCAACTCCGCGCTGAATTCGTAGCCTATTTGCTCATTAATGGCATCAATGACTTTCTGACTTGTAAGCATAGGAACAAGCTACGGTAAATCACGCCAATGCAAATCGATCTGTCTGCCGCGCCGGAGCCTTGGCAAAGGCGGGCTCATTGATCGCATCGATGACTTTTTGGCTGGTTAACATACGGAAATCCTACAGCCAATTTATGAGATGCAAATCCCAATCGCCTTAGCGCCCAGCCTTGAACTCGCCTGCCACGCCGTAGCCTTGGCGAAGGCGGGTAAGCATGACAAAACCTACCGCCGATCACCCGCCTTCGTCCAGCGACAACGGCGCGACGATCGCGGATGCAAATGGATGAATTCTGGGGAGCACAAGCCGCTGGCGTGTCGCATTCGGCGGCTCGCCGAATCACTCTCGAGGATCTTTGGGTCGTAAATTGCGACCGCATCAATGCAGCATATCTTTACGCGGTTGGACTGCACTGCTAAAATAGAATCCGAATGAAGCAGTTCACGCTCGAATATTGGAAGGATGACGGCTGGTACGTTGGCCGGCTGAAAGAGATGCCTGCGGTGATGAGTCAGGGGAAACGCTGGAGGAACTTCAGTCGATGATTCGCGGCGCCTATCATCTGATGGTCGACGACGCGGCAGAAAGCGCATTTGTCCCGCAAGAGAAGCAAGAACTGTCGATCTCGCTGTGAAGCGGCGGGAGCTCGTGCGGGGCGGGGTCTGATTGATCGCGGTTGCTATCTCAAACGCCATGGCGCGAACCATGACATTTATGTAAATCCGGCCAATGGGCGAACCGTTCCGGTGCCGCGCCACACTGAAATGAAAAACACACTCGCTCGAGTCATTCGGAAACAGCTCGGTTTGGAATAATCACGATCGGGTGCACAAATTTTGCTGCATCATAAGCCGCTTACGATGCATGAGGACTAGCTAGCGGGTTTGGAAAAACTGCTGCGACAACGGCGGCAACGCCTCGGCCCGCAAAATGCGCCGCAATCGCGTAATACTGCAGCTCCGCGCTGAACTCGTAGCCTATTTGCTCATTTATCGCGTCAATTACCTTCTGACTCGTTAACATGACAAGACGTTACCGCGGATTACACGGATTCAAACGGATTGAATCGCACCTGTCACGCCGGAGCATTTGCGAAAGCGGATCAATGACTTTCTGACGCGTAAGCATAACGACAACCTACGGTAAATCTCGCCGATGCAAATCGATCTGCCTGCCGCGCCGTAGCCTGGCGAAGGCGGGTTCGTTGATGGCGTCGGTAACTTTTTGGCTGGTGAGCATATAAAGCCTTTCTGCTAGTGTTTCCTTGTCTTAGCGCATAAAAGCGTGACGATCAATTCGGCCATGAAGCGAGTCCCTCCAAGAGCCAAAACGAAATCCAAGTCGAAAGGCGCCCAGACTGCAACTATTCGCGCGATGCGCGGCAAATATAAACATTTGGATCTGATGAAAGGTCTTGTCGAGATGCGGCGGGACGATCGTCAACGCGATTGACGTGAGGGCTTTGAAAAACAAAACGCCGAACATCCGAATTCTTTCTGTCCGCGATCAGAAGGTCGTGCTGGATGTCGATCTTGCCGCAGTTTATTGCGTTGCTACGAAGCGACTCAATGAGCAGTTCAGGCGCAATCGAAAGCGTTTTCCCTGAAGATTTCGCGTTTCAACTCACAGCGGAGGAATACGAAGGTTTAAGGTCGCAGATTGCGACCTTAGAAGAGAGTCGACCAGGCGGATCGACGAACTGGTCGCAAATTGCGACCTTAAGGCGCGGTCGAGGTCAGCACCGGAAATATCGCCCGTGGGCGTTCACCGAGCATGGTGCGCTTCAGGTCGCGAACATACTTCGGAGCGATCGCGCGATCGCCATGAGCGTTTACGTCATCCGCGCTTTCATTGAGCTACGAGAAAAAGTTGCCACAAACGCCGCTATTCTAAAGCGTCTCGCAGAGATTGACAAAACGCTACTGCAGCACGACACCGCGCTACGCGACATCTACCAAAAATTGCTACCGTTGCTCTCGCCTCCACCCGAGCCTCCGCGTCGGCAAATCGGATTTTCTCCATCATCGTAAGCCGCTTACGATGATGGAGGACTAGCTAGCGGGTTTGGAAAAACTGCTGCGACAACTGCGGCAGCGCCTCGGCCCGCAAAATGCGCCGCGATCGCGTAATACTGCAGCTCCGCGCTGAACTCGTAGCCTATTTGCTCGTTAATTGCGTCGATGACCTTTTGGCTCGTTAGCATAACAAGAGCTTACCGCGGATTACGCGGATGCAAACGTAAGATCGACAATCGCGGCGGAAGCCTATTACTGCGATGACGAGCCATTCTTTTCGCCACCCGAAGGGAGATTCCGTTCTCTGGTCGAACTACGTTTGACCCGCGTCGTCGCTTTTGGAATGGCTGTCCGACATTTAGCGATGAAATCTTCGACGCGCATCTCGAATTCGGATGTAAACCGATTGCTAGGAATGTCCAAGAGTTCATCCACTTTGTTAGGAAGCCATTTTCGCGAGCGTTTTGATGCCCCGCTCTTTTGTTCCTGAACAAACGACCGGATTCTAATGCGAAAACGACCACTGGTAGTCACGTATTTGCCGACCGCAGCGATGTTCAGATTAAATTTCCGCCCTTTCTCCTCAAGCACATGAATAGCGGCTGTTCGCTCGAGCAATACCGGTGCACAACTGCTTATCCGAACTATTTTCTCCCACCGTAACGTTCCATCCTTGTCACAAAACTCGGCATCGAAGTCTCGGGTTAACAGCGTCACAGCCTTGGCGTATTCTTTGTAGAAAGCTTCGTTTTTCTCTTTAGCGCGATGGCCTAGCGGCTCCACGATCCGCACATAGAAGTCGGGATCGCCAGTAATAAGCTCCCAAAATTTTTGTCCACAGATCTTGATGTAGTCTCCGGCATCCGAATATGTCTGGCCGTAGCAACAGCCGTTCACACAAATGACTTTTGGTGAGGTAGCAACGTTAGTTCGTAGTGTTCGCTTGGCCTCTTTGAAATTGTCCACCATTCTACGTATCTGATCGTCATTTCCCCAATTTGGCCCGGATTTGACGACAGCCAGATATAGGGAGTCATCTCTGTTAAACTCGAGGTCGATTCCTTTGATGCCTGATTTGCGACCACCGAACCGGTGCCCAGAGATGTAAATTGCTAGTTGTTCTAAGAACGTTCCTAGTAGTCCTTCCTCCTGCGATGATAAGTGAGCATCAACTATCGCGCGGACAAACTCCTCGAGAGTTAAAATGCCTTTGACCCGACTGAGGTACGGATTCTTTCTCGAAAGCACGTCAACTAGCTTGAGGTCTCGAATACTTTCGAGGCGTGAGGTATGGAATCGATG
>QHPX01000037.1 GCA_003219195.1 Verrucomicrobiota bacterium | reverse complement strand
GCTTCATCGCGATTGGCTGATCCGCGAATGATGCGAATAAACTCGTCGAGATTGGCGAGCGCGATGAGAAAACCTTCCAGTGTCTCGGCGCGTTCCTCGGCCTTTCGCAATTCGAAACGCGTCCGGCGGAGGACCACCTCGCGGCGATGGTCGATGTAAGCCTGGTTCGCATCCTTGAGCGGGAGCAACTTCGGCCGGCCGTGATCGATCGCCAGCATGTTGACCGCGAACGAGCTCTCCATCGCGGTGTGCTTGTAAAGATTGTTGATGACGATCTTCGGATTCCCGTCGCGTTTTAGTTCAATGACCACGCGAGTGTTTTCATCGGACTCGTCGCGGACGGCCGTGATCTCGCCCAGAACTTTTTCGTTCACCAGATCCGCGATGCGCTCGACCAGCGTGGCGCGATTCACGTTAAACGGAATCTCGGTGATGACGATCTGTTCCTTGCCGCCTTTGATCTCCTCTACGCCGGCTTTGCCGCGTACCTTCATGCTGCCGCGGCCAGTCTCGAGATATTGTTTGATTCCCGCGCCGCCGCAGATCACGCAGCCAGTTGGAAAATCCGGTCCCTTCACGTACTTTATCAGTTCTTCCAGCGTGATTTGGGGATTGTCGATCTGCGCGCAGATTCCATCGATAACCTCGACCAAATTGTGCGGAGGCATGTTCGTCGCCATGCCGACCGCGATGCCGGTTCCGCCGTTGACGAGCAGGTTCGGGAATGCGGACGGGAAAACGGTCGGCTCGGTGCGAGTCTCATCATAGTTCGGGACAAAATCGACCGTGTCTTTCTCCATGTCGGTCATGAGCGCCGCCCCGAGGTGCGTCATGCGCGCTTCGGTGTAGCGCATCGCCGCCGGAGGATCACCTTCGACCGACCCGAAATTTCCCTGACCATCGACGAGTATTTCCCGCATCGCCCAGGGCTGCGCCATGTGCACGAGCGTTGGATAAATCACCGCTTCACCGTGCGGATGATAATTACCGCTCGTGTCGCCGCAGATTTTGGCGCATTTGCGGTGCTGCCGATTTGGAAACAGCGACAGATCGTGCATCGCGTAAAGAATGCGGCGCTGAGACGGCTTGAGCCCATCGCGGGCATCGGGCAATGCACGCGAGATGATGACCGACATGGAGTAATCGAGAAACGACCTCGACACTTCGTCGGCAACGTTGATTGGCTCGACTTTTTCGTTTTCGTTATACATGGGATTCAGGAGAAGATTCGCAAACTCATGGATGTGACAAGCTCGGATCGATCGGAGTGGAGAGCCAGATAGCGCTCTTCCCATTGGTCTGAGAGAACGTCCGTTTGCCTGATGGTGATTGGGGCGGTGATTTTTATTCGGCGCGGCAGCCGAACCTGCAAGAAATCCAAAACCGCACGAATCGAGCCTTCATAGTCCCGGCAAAGAGCTTCATATTCCAGGCGAAACGGCTCGATGCCGATTCGCTGGAAAAATTGCGCCCAAATATTTTCCTCGTGCTGGAGGTCTTCCAGGCAGCGTCCAATCAGTTGCGGATCGAATTGCGGCTCGGCCACCGGTCTTTTGTCTTCCTGAATTTTCCAAAGCCCGGTCTGAAGAGCGCGCGCTTTCGAGATTGCCTGCCGCATCTTATTTTGCCGCAGAATTTGCACAAATTGAAGACGCGGGAAAGCACGGCGCAGCATCTCCAAATCGGGCGTTGCGGCGTCACCGAAAGCGCCGGTCTCGCGAATCCTGGCAAGGAACTTTTCCACGTACCATCCCATTATCTTGAACCCGAAAACGCCATTGGCGGTGGCCGCAGCGGAAACAATACCGCGAATATAAGCGGCGAAGTTTGCCTTCGGATCAATTCCATGGTCATGGGCGGTGCGTCCTTCATTTTGAGGCAGAAAATATTGTCCGAGACGCCCGGCCCGACGGATCTGCACCAACCCGTCGGCCAGCAGATTACTGCCGGAGCGGGCAACCGCGCACAACATGTAACAGCGCCGCCGATGCGGCAGAAGGCGGACAAAACTAGCCATTCTCTTACCTAAACGTCGAGGTTCCGCACGTTCAGCGCATTGTCTTCGATGAATTGACGGCGCGGTTCGACCACGTCTCCCATCAGAATCGTGAACATCTTGTCCGCATCGACGGCGTTGTCGTCATTTAAGTCCACCTTGAGCAATTTGCGCTTCTCCGGGTTCATCGTCGTCTCGAACAGCTCTTTCGCGTTCATTTCGCCCAGACCTTTGAAACGCTTTATCTGCACGCCGCGCCGGCCGATCTCCAAAATCTTCTGGAGAATTTCCGGAATGGAGAAAAGTGGATGCGACACGGCTTTATCGCCTTCGCCTTCAATCAACTCGAAAATGGGGCGATCATTCGCCGCGTAGTGGCCGACCTTCAGACCCTTGCGCCTCAATTCCGCGATGATTTTTTGGATCGCGGCGGACTCATGCAACTCCACCAACTTGCCGCGTCGGCGGCTGCCGTTGGCCTTGGCTGCCGGAACGTCACCCAATGGCAACAGCTCTTGCCCAAGTTCCGTATCGAACAAATTGAGATCGAGATTCTCATGGTGAAATTGCCGGACCGCTTTTTCATCAGGAAAATAATGAACGGCCTCATCATTCCCTTCCCGCACCTTGACCAGATAGGCCGGCAGCTTTCCAGATTTGGTATTGCGTTTTGCGAGATAAGCTTCGAAATCGCCGCCATGACGCCGCACCGATTCGCTCAACTTCGCCAGTTTCTCGAGCGATTCGAGAATGTCCTTTAATTGTGCAGCGGTCACTTCTTCGTTGTCCGCCAGATTTTTTAACCTCACATCTTCAGCACCGAGCGAGATGAGAATCTTGTTCAACTGCACGTCATCATCGACATATTCCTCACGCTTCTTGCGCTTGATCTGGTAAAGCGGCGGCTGCGCTATGTAAATTTTGCCGGCGCGGACCAGCTCGGTCATTTGCCGAAAGAAAAAAGTGAGCAGCAGCGTGCGGATGTGCGATCCATCGACGTCTGCGTCCGTCATGATGATGATGCGGCCATAGCGCAGCTTTGTGATGTCAAACCGGCCTTCGTCCTTGCCGTTGCCGTCTTCCTTCGGTTTGCCGATGCCCGCGCCGATCGCCGTGATCATCGACTGGATTTCGTTGTTCTTGAGGAATTGGTCTTCGCGCGCCTTCTCGACGTTGATCAGTTTGCCCCGGATCGGCAGGATCGCCTGATAACGTCGATCGCGTCCCTGTTTGGCCGAACCGCCGGCCGAGTCGCCTTCGACAATGTAAAGCTCGGTCAACTCTGGATCGCGCTCCGAGCAATCCGCCAACTTTCCCGGCAATCCGCCGCCAGTGAGCGCGCCTTTGCGAATCGTCTCGCGCGCTTTACGCGCGGCTTCCCGCGCGCGCGCCGCCGTCAGGACCTTGTCGAAGATGCGACGCGCAAGCGGCGGGTTCTTGTCAAAATATGTCATCAGGCCGTCATAAACGACGGAATTGACGACCCCTTCGATCTCCGTGTTCACGAGCTTGACCTTTGTCTGCGATTCGAAACGCGGGTTCGGCAGTTTGACGCTAAGCACGCAGATCAAACCTTCCCGCACGTCGTCACCGGAGATCGACGGATCTTTGTCTTTGAGAAGATTGCTCGATTTCGCGTACTGATTGACCGCTTTGGTCAGCGCTGTGCGAAATCCGGTGAGATGGGTCCCGCCGTCTGGATTTGGAATCGAATTCGCGAACGGCAAAATCTGATCGTTATAGCTGTCATTATATTGCAGGACAACATCGATAAAAACTTCGTCGCGCTGCCGCGAAATTAATACCGGTTTGGGATGAATCACCTGTTTGTTTTCGCCAAGCTGCTTTACAAATTCTTCGATGCCGTGCTTGTAGATAAATGTTTCCTTTTTTGGCGCGTCGCCTCGTTCGTCCGTCAGCGTGATTTCCAGCCCGGGATTGAGAAACGCCAGTTCGCGCAACCGGGTCGCGAGTCGTTCAAATTTGAACTCGGTCGTGATCGTGAAAATCGTTGGATCGGGCGCAAAAGTAATCAGCGTCCCGGTAGTGCGTTTGTTTTTGATTTCGCCGATTACTTCCAGCTTTTGCGTCGTCTTACCCCGCGCAAAGGCCATGTGATAAACCTTGCCACCGCGCGACACTTCCACTTTGAACCAATCTGAAAGCGCGTTCGTGCATTTCGCGCCGACGCCGTGCAGCCCGCCGGAATATTTGTAAGCGCCCTGTCCGAACTTTCCGCCGGCGTGCAAGTTCGTCAGCACCAGCTCCACCGCGGGCATTTTCCATTTCGGATGCATATCAACCGGAATACCGCGGCCGTTGTCGCGTACGGAGATCGACCCATCGACATGCACGGTCACTTCGATCTTGTCGCAAAAACCGGCGAGATGTTCGTCAATTGAATTGTCGAGTACCTCGAACACCATGTGATGCAAGCCGCGCTCATCTGGGTCGCCAATGTACATCCCCGGGCGCTTGCGCACCGCCTCCAGCCCCTCTAATTTGTCGATCTGCGCGGCGTCGTATTTTTGGGATTTATTGATTCCGAATCCTGCGCGCGGACGATTTTTGTCGTTGGAATCTTCGTCGTCTGGAACGGGCAAAACAGCGGCTGGCATCGGCATCAAAAACCATAGTCGAAAATGCTCGGAAAACAACTAATAATCTCGTGGTTTCGAACCGGTTGTTTGCGCTACCGGTTGAAGGCACGCACGAACTAGAACCCATGATGTTGTGGTTGGCCGCGGCCGCATTTAGCACGCCATTTTCGCTGGCTTGACCAGCCTCTTTCTGAATCGGAAAATGAGACCCAACATGCGCTCTCAAACGCTCTGCGAAGGTCGTTGGATTTTTGCAATTCTTGCGGTGTTGGCGGTTGCGAGTTGGTGGCTCACTGCGTGGCTGTCGCTCGTTTTCCTCGTCCTGATTATCTACACGCTCGCATTCTTTCGCGATCCGGATCGGGTCGTACCGGTTGATCCAAATGCAGTGGTGGCGGCTGCCGATGGAACGGTCACTGAGATCGCCGAGGTTGAGGAAACAGAAATTCTGAAAGCGAAAACGCGCCGCGTCGGAATCTTCTTGTCGATCTTTGATGTGCACACCAATCGCGCACCGATCGAGGGGCGCATCATTTATCGCGAGCATCGGCGCGGACTCTGCCTCGACGCGCGCCACTCCGATTGTTCGCAAAAGAACGAAGCGATGACCTGGGCATTTGAGAACAGCCGCGCTACCATAGTGGTCAGGCAACTGACCGGCGCGATTGCGCGGCGCATCGTCGCCTGGTCGCGGGTGGGCGATGAATTAAAAAAGGGGGAGCGTTTCGGAATGATTCGCTTCGGCTCGCGAACCGAGATATACTTGCCCCTTACCGCCACCGTGCTTGTGAAAGTGGGCGATCACGTCTCTGCTGGATCGACTATCATCGCGCGACTGTCCGAGCAATGAACGAGCACCATTCCAAAATTTATCTCCTGCCGAACCTGATGACGGCGGGAAACTTGTTCTGCGGATTCACTGCGACGCTCAAGATTCTTGAGGGCGCGTTGCTGCAAGCGTCGGATCCCGATGCGGCCGGCGATCTTTTTCACACCGCGATCTGGTTTATTCTCGGTGCCTGTTTTTTCGATCTGCTCGACGGTCGGCTAGCCCGGTTAGGCGGACATGAAAGCTCTTTTGGCCGCGAGTTTGATTCTCTCGCCGACATTGTTTCGTTCGGGCTCGCTCCGGCATTGATGGTTTACCGCATCGTGCTCCAGGAATTTCCGCGCGCCTGCTGGATTATCGCATTTGTTTATCTGGCCTGCGGTGCGCTGCGTTTGGCGCGTTTTAACTGCGCGGCTGCGTACCACGAAGCGAGTGGAGCAGCCGACCGAAAAACCTTCACCGGCTTTCCCATTCCGGCTGCAGCGGGATTGATTGCATCGATTACTCTGTTTCTGCTCTGGCTTGCCGAAGGCGAGCATCATCTCGGCAAATGGAAATTTGTCCTGCCACCGCTGCTGCTTTTTCTTTCCTTCATGATGTTCAGCCGCTTTGAGTATCCCAGTTTTAAGGCGCTTAATTGGAAGACCAAGAAATCGATCCCGCGTTTTCTGATCATCAGTCTCATTCTCATTTTCACTGTGATGAACTACGAATGGATGCCGGCCGTGCTTTTTCTTGCCTATCTGCTCTACGGATTTCTCCGGCCGTGGCTCTCGCGCGAATGGCGGCGCGAGATTGAGGAAGAAATCGGTGAAGAACCTGCCGAAGAAGCAGCCGAGCAGGCGCCGTAAGATTGAGATTGCCAATTGCTTGCGGCTGCGAGAACGGAATAAGAGTACAATTTAAGTGCCGCTGCCTCGCAGCGCGTCGGTTTTCAACTCGACGGTTCTTCTGCGGAATCTTAGTATCTTAAGGCCAAAAGCAATTGGCGCAGAAGATGGTCGCCAAGCTGAAATCCGATCCGCACCTCGAGATTGCGCACGTCTTGTTCATCGACGTGGTGGGTTACTCGAAGTTGCTGGTCAACGAGCAGCGAGAGGTTGTTGAACAACTCAATCAAATCGTTCGCAAAACTCCGCAGTTTCGGAAAAGCGAAGCCGCCAGAAAACTGATTAAAATTCCGGTGGGCGACGGGATGGCGCTCGTCTTCTTCCAAACTCCGGAGGAGCCGGTGCAGTGCGCCATGGAAATTGCGAGAACGCTAAAGAACCATCCGCATATTCGGCTCCGCATGGGTGTGCACAGCGGCCCGGTCGATCAGGTGAAGGATGTGAACGACAGAACCAACGTGGCCGGTGCTGGAATGAACATTGCGCAGCGCGTGATGGATTGCGGTGATGCCGGACACATTCTGATCTCAAAACGCGTCGCCGACGATCTCGCTCAAGACCGCCTTTGGCACCCCCATTTACACGAGCTTGGCGAAGTCGAAGTAAAGCATGGTGCGAAGCTGGGCGTTGTTAATCTTTACACTGAAGAGCTTGGAAATCCGGACGTGCCACAAAAATTCCGGCAGCTTGGACGCCAAGCGAAAATGCCAAGGTCCGGACCGGAGACGAAACCGGGCAAACTTCGTTGGGCACTAGTCGCGGCGGCACTGATAATTGTCGGCGCGCTTGCCGTTGGCGTTCTGCTCTGGTCGCGCCGAGGCGTACCAACGTCGGCCGGGGTGACTGGACCCGCCACCCCGGGGTTAGCAAATGTTCCCGCAATGCCGGAGAAAAGCATTGCAGTGCTTCCGTTTGAAAACTTGAGTGAAGAGAAAGCAAACGCCTTTTTCGCCGATGGCGTGCAGGATGAAATCCTGACGGACCTGGCCAGGATCGCCGATCTGAAAGTGATCAGCCGCACCTCGGTGACGCAATACAGAAGCGGAGTCGCGCGCAATCTGCGCGAGATTGGCCAGCAACTCGGGGTGGCGCATGTGCTGGAAGGAAGCGTTCAGCGCTCCGGCGATCGCGTGCGCGTCAACGCGCAGTTGGTTGATGCGCGCACCGATCGGCATTTATGGGGGCAAACTTATGACCGCGATCTGGCGGACGTGTTCGCCATTCAGAGCGAGATCGCAAAGACGATTGCCGACCAGTTGCGG
>QHPX01000036.1 GCA_003219195.1 Verrucomicrobiota bacterium | reverse complement strand
CGAGCGGCTCGCCAAGACCCGAGATGCAACGGTCTCGTATATGGCGTTGGCGGATCTGCTGGTGCCAGTCACGTTCTTTATTGTATGGCGAGAGGCACCCCTGGTGATGATCAGTTCGATCTAGGTGTTTCGCTTAGCAACCCATGCAAATACGATGATGTGCCCTGGTTGCAGACTCCCTGTATCCCTGATGAAATCTGTCCCCAGCCCACCATTGAGAATTATCTGGGTATACCGGCCGGTTCGGCTTTTTCGCACCTTCCAGAGCTTGCTGCAGCTTCTCCGACTACTTATGTGACTTCTTCGTTGCCGCCGTTCTTCTTTTTGTACTCGGACCACGACGCGAGTAATTTTCAAACATTTGAACGAACTGATCTCATAAGCGCATTGGAATCAGTCGGAATCACGGAAAGTACAGCAGCGACGCCGCAAGCTGGTAAATACAAACAAATATTGGTTGCGACAGGGGATGGGGTGTACCATGCCTTCGAGTATTGGGACCTTCCTGTAGATGGAATAGACGGACACCAAACCGTCAAAGACACGGTCATCACATGGTTGCGTAACCGGGACTGGGACTCCCCCTTTGCACTATCGATGGCGCAAAAACGGCGCGAACATTCCCGGCAGCCACTAAGTCTTCCTACACCAGGTCAATAAAACCCGCAGATTACAATTGCCGCTCGAGGATCGGCACTCAAAACTCAAGGATCGGTCACTTATTCGCCAGAGATTTCCGGCGCGATGGTTTCCGGATTGCTGTAGCCCGTTTTGCTGACGGCGGCGGTTTTGCGCGACGCTTGTTGCTGCACCCGGGTGAGCGACTCAAGCTCGCGGAACTCGGCAATCCTTGCGTAGCCAAAACTTCTTACAATGCAGCTACTGGTTGGGCGGCAGCACTTAGTGATTGTTAACCATCCGCCGCGCAGGGTTAGTCGCTTCAAGCTGTGCGCTTACCTTCTGGATTTGCGATGCCTGCTCTTCGAGACGCGCAATGAAGTCTTTTTGCTGTTGCACTACGGTCGCTTCTAATTTCTCCACCTTTCGGTGTTCTTTGAGAAACTCATTCAGCAACATCGCGTTCACTGCTTCGTAGCGCACCGTGTAGACTTTCCCCTGGTCGTCGCGTGCCACCAGATCGGGGTTTACCTTTTCCACTTCCTCGGCCACGAGGCCAAACTGCGGGATGCCCTCGGGGTCGAGCTCTTTTTTATAATGGAAAGTCACTGGTTTGAGCGCGAGGATCGCCTCGCTAGCCTTGTTCATCGGTTTGATTGAATCTTTGAAACGCTCCGAGGAAACGACCGTGCCGAGGTGACCGTTGGAATCTATAATTACTCCTACGCCTCCGGCCACGGTCACTCCGCTAATCCCGGCGATGAAGGTATTGGTCTGTGTTCCCACCTTGCCTATGCGAATTGTATTGGACTCGGCGGCCACACCTTTGTTGCCTATGTCGATATTGTTACTGCCCGTGGTGAGGCTGAAGCCTGCATTATCGCCCAATGCGATGTTGAACGAACCGGTTGTGTTCTTACGGAGTGCGTTTTGGCCGTTAGCCGTGTTGTTGACGCCGGTTGTGCTGCTAAAGAGCGCACCATTACCACTGGCCACGTTGAAGACGCCGGTCGTGTTGGCATAGAGCGCAACACGACCGTCGGCCGTGTTATGGTCGCCGGTTGTGTTGCTGTAGAGCGCTGCAAGACCAGTCGCAGTATTGCGGAAGCCGGTCGTGTTGCTATACAGTCTCCTTTTGCCCGTTCGGCGAAACGATCAGCACCGGCTTGAAGCTTTCCATCTCCTCCGCGCCAACCATGCTCTTGGTGATTAGTTTTATCGCGCGGTAGCCGGGGAATGGCATAAGCAGCGCGCTCTCAAACCAGCGCCCTGCAGTCTTTCCCCACGTCGCGAACATCAGCAACCCGAGGATGAACGACACGATTAACATGAGAGCAATCGCGAGCAGCACTGGAAACTTCGGTTCGTAAAAGCCGACTTTGGAAAAGGCCGAGGCGATGGGCCTCGCCGCCGCTTCTGCCACTTGGAACACTTGCCTGAGCAGGTGAAACACGACCACCACGGGGAGCAACACGAACAGTCCGCCAGCGTCGTCGTTTTCAGAAATGCGCCGAACTGTTTCATCACCTTTGAATTTGGTCGTTGTCAGCGAATATCTTCACGTCTACGGCGAAAATTTATTTTGCGGCGAGCCTTGCCCATTGAACGCAACGTTAGCGGAGACGCCGTGGCGTGAATATTGCACCTTAGGGCAATACCACCCGAGGGCATCAACCTGTTCGCCTCCAGGCTAGGTCGCTTTGCTAAAGCACCTCACCTTACCGAGGGAAGGCTTGCCCCGCTTGTTTTCGCTTGGTCCGACTGCGTCATTACCGTGCGGAAGCCGAGGTGGTTCGTACCGGTGTTAACCTCCCCTTTGCCCCGTGTGCCGACGATGTAGCGGGAGCAGTATTGGTCGTTGCAAAGAAATGAGCCGCCCCGATGGACGCGCTTTTTCTCGTTAGGCTCGGCCGGATCGAATGGTGAATCGGGACCTTGCGGATTGCGCGTTATTCCGCCTTTGTCCGCGAGGGTCTTGTAATAATCAGCATGATACCAATCGCTGCACCATTCCCAGACGTTGCCCGCCATATCGTAAAGGCCATAACCGTTCGCCGGGAACGATTTCACGGGGGCGATGCCCGCGAAGCCGTCGTCGCCCGCATCTTTCACCGGAAATTTCCCCTGCCAGGTGTTCGCCATCCATTTTCCACCGGGACGAAATTCATCGCCCCATACGTATGTCTTTCCTGACAAACCGCCGCGCGCCGCAAATTCAAACTCCGCTTCGGTCGGCAGACGCTTGCCCGCCCATTTCGCGTACGCTTCCGCGTCAGGATAAGCGATTTGGACGACGGGATATTTCTCCTTTCCTTTGAGATCGCTGGCTGGACCGGTGGGGTGACGCCAGTTCGCGCCTTTCACGTAGCTCCACCATTGATAATGATCGGTGAGCGGAACCTCGTGATCGGTCGGCGCGAACACGACTGAGCCCGCGACAAGATTTTCGGACGGCGCGGTCGGAAATTCTTCTCTTGTCGGCGTGCGTTCCGCGATTGTGACGTAACTCGTCGCCTTAACGAATTTCTCGAAATCTTCGTTAGTTACCGCGGTTGCATCCATCCAGAAACTATCCACGCGAACGCGATGCACTGGACCAGCGTCATTCGATGCCATCGGCATCTCGCAACTGCCGCCACCGTTTCCGGCGGCACCCATCGAGAACTCCCCGCCCGGAACCCAGACCATGCCTTCGGGCGCTTTGCCCGGCGGCGAACTCTTGTTTGAAATCGTGGTAACAAAGTCAGCTATGCCGCAAAGCGCCGGCTCATATGTTAAGACCACCGCAACAATGAGGGTGACGAGACGACGCATTCTTAGGATTCCGTTATCATAGTTTGCCTTACTCAACGCTTTGATATTGCACACAGGCTGGAGCAGGAGCGCCAGGACGCCGTGCAGCCTCAGCTGCCAGTTGTTGTCTGCCTGTTAGAACTTCTTGGCGATGCTCACCTCGAACGAGCCGCCTTGGAAACGATTCTGTGCATCGTATTCGTAAAAACCGTGAACATTCAGCGACGCGACCCATGGCATGTAGGTCAAACCGAGTTGGCCGCCTACAGCATGGACTTGGTCGCGAGTGTTGCTGGCGGCGCTGCCGCTATCGTCGGTGATCTGCCACGTGTCATAACCGGCCGGACCGACTTCGAGCAGCAGGCTCATGTCCTTCTTGAGCGGCAAGAATTGGCTGATGCCCCAGTTGAGCGTGAGATTGTCGCCGGGAGTCACGTCGAAGCTCTCTTTTTGGATCCTCCCTAATGGACTGTGAGTGTCGCGTTATTACTGGTGACACTTCCGGCAATGTCGCTGACTACGACTGAGAAGAGACTGCCGTTATCAGCCGCGGTCGTCGGGGGCGTGGTATAGGATGGCCTGGTTGCTCCCGTAATGTTGACGCCGTTCTTTCGCCACTGGCAGCTCAACGGTGCTGTACCTGTAGCTCTTACTCTAAATTTGGCCGTCTGCCCAACCGCGACCGTTCTATCGGCAGGCTGAGTCGTGATCGTCGGATCGCCTCCAGCAAAAGCAGCTTCTAAGAATGCGATCACATCGTCTTTGACATCTGACCAGTAGGCGAAACCATGCAGATTACTGTTCGCCCGGAGGAGTGCTTGGTAATTGGTCACGCCAGCGGCGTCCAGTGCACGGATCATGTCAGGGTATTGCTCTAGAGGAATGGTATCGTTATCGGACGCGATGATGAAGTACGGACACATCGAGCTCGTGACAAACCTGTACGGAGAAGCCATATCTAATGGACCGCCGTCGGAGGCATCGGTCGAGTTAACGAAATTGTATACGGCACCCGCGAAGTTGGCCCTTCTCGTATCACCCAAGGAAGCCGGATCATGAAAATCCGTCGCCGGCGACAGGCTTACCGCCACGTCAAGCTGATCATCTCCTGGAGTGCCTGTGCCGGCCCAGTAGATCGGGAGCGACCCTCCCGACGAGCCTCCGACGGCCCCAACCTTTCCGTTGCAGCGGGGATCCGCCCGAGCCGCCCGAATAGCCATCTGCATATCGTCTTTCTGCTCCGGATAGTACCCGTCATCGCCAACATCGTTCTGGCCAGGACAACAGTGCCGGGGAGAATTCATCGGAGTGTGAGGGGGAGCAAGCCGAAATTCGATCGCGAGCGCGAGATAGCCCACCATCGCCAGATCTTGCGCAGCGTCCATATTGCCGGGATCGTTATTCTTAAATCCACCTTCGTGAACCACCAGCACAGCCGGGCGTGGACCCGGAAATAACACCGGATCCGGTGGAATAGCTTTCCAGGAAAGTGGTACTCCGGTCGGAGCAGTTCCGTATTGCTCATACGTAATTGGAAGCGGTGTCGGCGTGGGCGTCGGTGTTGGCGTTGATTGCGCCAAAACCGAGGAAGCAAAGGAGCAAACAACGGCCACAGGCAGCAAACATTTCTTTATTGTCGGCACCTTGTTCGGGCCTGCTAATGTTAGTCTACGCGGCGCCGCATTTGTCTGCTGTGCCGACGCGAAGTCCGCACAGTCAATGCCATATGGCAACATGCGGTCCGTGCTATAATGTATCGGTATCGGTGTCATTGTTGTTAGTTAGGTTTGGATCTTTTACTCCAATCGGAGCGGTTATAGTTGCAGTATCGGATATGGAGCCGGTGGCCGAGGAGCTGATCGTTCCTTTCGCTTTGTAGGTGATCTTACTCCCTGAGGGCATCGTTACGCTGTCATTGATGTTGCCACTGCCACTGGCCGTAAACCGTGTAGCCCCGCCAGTCGCTCTCGCGGTAAAAGTCACCCCGGCAAACTCCGCCGGAAAATTGTCGCTGACTGCTGCGCCGCTCACGTCACTCGGCCCCAGATTTCTCACTGTAATAGTGTAGGTGTTCCTCTGCCCGGCAATGACCACAGTCTTGTTGTCTGTCACCGTCACTTTAAGATCAGCTCGCAAGTTGATGACTACCTTGAAAACGCCACTGGTGGCTAGTGTCAACGACTCGATTGTGCCAGAGGTGAGGAAGGGCGAGAGGTCAACTGTCGATGTTACAATCGTATAAAGAACGGCTGTTCCCGACGGTTGAGCAGGTATCGTCGCGGAGTAATTTATCCCTGAACCAGCCGCTTCAACCATGTGAGAGGTAATGAAAAAATCCGTCGACCACCGCAGGTAGATTCGCTCTTTCACCGATTTGACCTGGCTCGTGACAATATTGACAACAATCGGATCGTCAGACGTCGGCTTTTCGGGACTTTGTCCTCTCCGGCTCACCGAAACCGGCGGAGCAGAGGTTTTCATCACTGTAAGCTGTGCCGGATCTAAAACTCGGAAGGAGTAATAAAAGCCGTCTTCCAGGGTGATGCTGTTGGTCGGTCCTAAGATATTCCCGCCAGTAAACGGAAGCGTAGTTGTTCCATCAATATTTATTGTGACTCCTCCCCACTGCTCTGAATAAGTGTGAGCAGCGATCAAAGCGAAGGAATGAGTTCCCGGAGTTGTATCACCGCCTGTTGCAGCTACATGCACCGTGTTGATCCACCAACTATAGGAATCTGGTGTCCCTTCAACCCCAGGTGCGCTAATACGCGTCAATGCCCAAGGCGGGTTCGAATCATTTTTGCGGAATCCATTCCAATCCCCCGCCAAGACCAGCGCATTAGGAAAGTAATCGTTCTCCTGCCAGAGCGGAAAAACCGTTTCGGTATTCCATTGATCATAGAGCTGTTGTAGAGAGGCGACGTCTTCAGGCTGAGTCAGGGATAAGTCTTGCGTCTCACCAATGTCGCTGAGCAGATTGTAGAGTTTAGCAGGCGGAGTGCGAGTCATAATAAGCTTGAGCGGACCACTGCGCACAGCCCATATTGTGTTTACCGATCCGACCGGACCATCTGGTCCCAAACCAAACCAGCGCCAGAACAACGTTCTCGGCGGGCTAACTTGCTCACCCGCCAGATAAGGTGTTATATTCAGCCCATCGTAAACCCGGTCCGTTGGCAGCGAGACTGTAGCAGCAGCTGCTACAGTGGGAACAATATCCAAGGACGAGACTGGGTCGTCGTAGACGACATTCGGCGGCAATCGTCCGGTCCACTGAACCGCGAAGGGCACGCGAATTCCGCCCTCCCACACGTCATATTTGTAACCATGGAGCGGATCATTTCGCGTCCAATCCTCCTGTATCGCGCCGTTGTCGCTTAAAAAGAAAATCAGGGTCTTATCAAGCAGGTTTTGATCTTGGAGCGTTTGTAAGACTTGCCCGACCCCGGCATCCAACGCGACCACCATTGCCGCATACTTACGCCGATCTGGATCGGTGATATTGGCAACCTGATCCATGTAAACTTGCGGAGGCTCATCAAATGGCAGGTGTACAGCATTATATGCCAAGTAGAGGAAAAACGGTTGTGTCGCATAACGATTGATAAAGGAGACCGCTTCCCGCGTGAAAGCATCGGTCAAATATTCGGTCTCTATGACAGGCGTTTCCCCTCGAAGAAGGTGGGCATTGTAGTAATTAGAACTCGCGCCTAAGAAACCATAGAACTCATCAAAACTCCGATGCATCGGGTCAAAGGTCGAGGCACCTCCCAGATGCCATTTGCCGATCGCTCCACAGACGTAACCTGCCGGTTTTAGCAGTTCTGGTAGCACCAGTTCTTCCAAAGGCAGCCCAAGCCGCGGATTAGCATCGTCACCGTCAGGGTTATTTTCGTATCCGAACCGTTGCTGATAACGTCCGGTAAGTAATCCAGCCCGCGACGGACTGCAAAACGGATGAGTTACGTATCCATTGGTGCAAAGTACTCCATTTATCGCCAGAGAATCTATATTCGGTGTCGAATAATCCGCGCAGCCGTTGAAACTAACGTCTCCGTAACCCAAATCATCTGCCAGAATAACGATGATATTCGGAGGCCCCGATTGCGCTGAAGCCGACGAAACGAAAGCGCAAACAATGGGTAACAGAGATAGGTATTTCTTGATAATATGCACCTTCGAAGCCTTCTGGCAGAAAGCTGGAACACGCCGGTGGCTGTTTTCGTTGCGCTCTTGCGAACTGCACAAATTTCGTCTGATGCTCATAGCCACATATTTCAGTTGTGCGAGCGAACCCTGTCGTTCGCAGTTTCCCTGCGGGAAGAGGGTGAGGTGGCTTGGTTGGAGTCGCCTAACGGACTTGGCGCAACCGCAGTCTTCGCTTACGCGGAGAAGTGTCAAGAACTAAATTTCCTGCGATTCTCTGCCGTCGGTCCACATCCCTAGGAAATGAGCGGACGGACGGCAATAAGGCGATGGTTGGGTGCGCTGCTTTACTGATTGTTGAGAACAGTTCGCGGTGCAGGTTTGCTCAGTTCAACCTGCGCACTGACCTTTTGGATTTGCGCGGCCTGCTCTTTCAGGCTTGCGGCGAAAACTTCCATACC
>QHPX01000035.1 GCA_003219195.1 Verrucomicrobiota bacterium | reverse complement strand
CCAGCTTTTCGATCATCTGGCGCGCTTCGACAATCGTTTCTTCCCGGGCCGAAATATCGGGCCGCAGATCGAGCAGCTCGCGCCGGATGGGATCGCCCGGCGGAAGGGACGCGATCACGCGGTCGAATTGCCCGAGCAGTGGAAGCTCGCGCGTGCTTTCGCCGAACTCTTCCGATTCTTTGCTGCGCTCGTCGCTCATCGGTCTTCCCAGTCCATCCCCAAATCGAACACGATTATAACTTTTCCCGCGAAACTTCGCAAACTTTGACCCTGAATGCTGCCCGAATGTTCAACCCATCATGTCGATCTTGTGTTGCGGAAAAGATCGGACAGGGGCGCGTGCTGCGAAATGTGCAGATGCTGGATGCAACGTCACGTTGCTTGCGGCTGAGGACAGCCGCCTCTACAATCTCGTTTCGCGAGGAGCCTTAGCTCAATTGGTTAGAGCGCCGCCCTGTCACGGCGGAGGTTGCGGGTTCGAGCCCCGTAGGCTCCGAGGTTTTCACTTCGCATTCATGCGCAGCACCGAGTCAGAAATGAAACGAAACCGCTCCGCGCAATCGGTAATCGGGCACGACTTGCAACGCCGTATTGTCGATCGAAACCGGAAACTCGGCCGCAATTTCGGCGCTGAACCGGCCGCGCGATGCAATTAGCCGCGGACCAAGAAAAACGGAAGTAATGCCGGTGTCCTCGGCCGGCTTGCCGCGAAATCGATCGACGTCTTTGTATTCGCCGGAAGCGACGAATTGCAGACCGATAATCATGTCCTGTCGCCGAATGAAATAGTAACCCGGTCCGCCGCTCCAGGTCAGATCGTTTGCGAAATGATATTGATGCGTGCCGTCGCCGCGCAATGTGAACTGCACGTTCGTTTCAAAGAAAACATTTTTATATCGCAACGACGTTTGCTCGCCAAAAACGCCGTCGTACGATCCAGTCCCGAGCGTCAGATCGTGGCCGTGAATTCCGCTCTCGGGTGCACCCGGAATTTCCACTTCGTGAAATTCTTCCTCGATCCGGCTGCTGTCGCCAGTCGGAAATTTTATTCCGGTGAGCAAAATCGCCGAGGCCGTGAAATCCGGCTCCTGCTCAATCGCGATGGGATTTTTGCCCTCGACTTCAAATGTTCTGCGAGCCGGCGACGAATAGTGAAAGGCCACCGTCTTTAATAGCAGCGAGACATCGCCGAGGCCGGAGACCGTGCCGCGATCAATCGCGAAACCTTCCGGCCTTTTGAATTCGCGATAAATGAGAGGAAGGTTGATCTGCAAGGCGAAGCGGCTCGTGACGTCGTAACCGGCCACGAGCTGCGTAATTGAACTGTTTTCGTACTGCCCGGTTGGATTTGCGACTTCGCGGCCGTCTATTTGAACGGTTGCGAAACGGGTGAATTGTTCGCTGGCCGCCGCATACCATCCGGCCAACCACGAAGGCGACGGAGTCAATTCCATCGCTGGCATTGCTTCCAGTTGCGGCGTGTAACAACCGCAAAGATCGCAGGCTCGGCTCATGAATTCGCCGCCGCTGATAAGAATGAACAACCAAAGCAAACGTAAAATTTTCATTTCTTTCCTCCGAAAATGGGAACGGCACCACGAAATACCGCGACAGTCCCCGATTCTTGATGCGCAGGGCTGCGATCCGTGCAGACGCACGGCGCAACCGATGTCGATCGCAGTTAGCTCAAGGAGCGAGGCGGAGGAACCGGCGGCGAGTGTGCGATTTCAGGAAAAGAAAACCTAACCGGTGCGTAGGCGAGCGGCGCAAACGCTGAGATTAAACGAATTGTGCGCACCGAACAGATCATGTCGATCTTCGGAGTTGTCGACTGCAAATCAGTTTTCTTTTCGGAGTTTTTGCCCGCGTTCACGGCGTGACAAAGCGAGCACGGATGCGCACCGTCAAATGTTTGCGTTATCGCGGCGCGAAGCGGCGCGTGCTTCGAGTACTCAACAATCATTGTCGTCCACGCGAGCGACTGAAGCGCGATCCAATGCAGACCAATTGCGCAGCAAAGCGCGAGAATCGTCACAAAGCGGCCAGCAGCGCGAAACATTTTCACGAGGCTAGTGAGCGGCGATATGAATGTCAATGTGGTAGCGCCGTCCGGACGCTCCTTCGACTCCGCTCAGGACGGGCTCCGCGCGGCGTCGCTACCTTTTCGGAACAAAAGCGCCGTTACCTTCGTCGAGATAAATCGTCGACCCAACGTGCGCGACCCGCAGCATTTGCTCCCATTTTCCGGAAGAAAATTCGTGTGCCGATTTTATTGTCTCGCTGCTGGTCTCAGGTACTCGCGCGGCCGTGTGCATGGCTTCCACCAAGACACGCCCATCCAATTTTTCTGCTGAGCTAATTCCGAGCACCGCCAGAATCGTCGGCGTAAGATCGACGTTGCCGCTTGGCAGATTGTCTGTTTCACCGTGGCGAAAATCCGGGCCGGCGGCGATGAGCATGTTGTGCATGTCGAAGCGGCTGAGCGTTGCGTGCGTCCCATTGCCTGCTTTCCGCTGCCAATCGGCGTCGATCATCCCTGGAATGCCGAACTGATTTTTGTCTTCGTTCCAGCGAAATGCCATCACCACATCCGGAGCGCCCTCCTTGTCGATCTTCGCCGCATCGAGACCGAAAGTTCCTTCCATCGGTTCTCTTGTGAAAATGACGCCGGCAGAATCGGATTGCTGCAAAAATTCGACCAAACGACGCGTCACCGTCGCGTCGTGTCCGATCACATAAAAGAGATCCGTACCGCCGTTGCCGTCGAGCATGATCTGGCCGGGTTTCGGTTCGCTCGTGAACTCAGTGACAGCGTCGAAGCCAGCGCCTTTCAAAATTTTTCGCAAGTCGATTGCGCGCTCGATCGTGGAGAAGCCATGATCTGAAACGACAAAGATATCCGTTGTCGCTTTTAGTCCGCCTAAGGCGGATCGATCCAACGCCGCGAGAACGAGCGCAAGATCGTCATCAGCGGATTTGATCGCGGCGAGCGCCTCTTTTGAACCCGGCGCGGTTTCATGTTGAGTTCCATCCGGCTCGCTCAACCACAAAAGCGAAAACGCGGGGACGCCGTTCTTCCAAAAAATGTCCTTCAATGCTTTCGTGGTCCAGGAATCCTTCTGGGCAAAACTAAGCGCCGGAAATGGACCGAGCAGCGAGACAACGGATGAAAGCGTCTCGGGTGAGCGCATCTGGCCGGAGAAAAGCGCCGCAGAATTTTTGTCGCGCGTTGAGTCGAGATGTCGATCTTGCAAAAGCCCAACGGTTTTCGCCGTGGCCACGACAGTTTGCCGGCCGCTTGCGCGAACAAGCTCGGCGATTGTGGGCAGCGCAACGTACTTCCCACCGGAAATCTCGTCGCCTTTCCGCACAACGTCCGGATCTTCGACGTCGATGATTTTCCGGTTGTCGATCTCGGGCCGATATTCGTGGTTCGCAATGATTCCGCTGCGGCCGGGATAAACGCCGGTGACAAGCGCCGCGCCGTTCACATTGGTCGCGCTCGGGTAAACCGAATGATGATTGCGAAAGACCACACCGGCTCTAGCCAATTTCCAAAGTGTCGGACTGTCTGTTTCACTCACGAGATCGGGGCGCATTCCATCCCAAACAATCAGCACGACGTGCTTTGAAACTGGCGGCAAATCCTCCGCGAATGCGATTCCGCACAAGATCGACATCGACAAAATCGAGAATTTCTGCGCAAAAGCGCGGCCGGCTCGGTTTTTCATCGCGTTACGGATCATGCCGAGATTTGGGATGGCTGCTAATAAACAATAAGGATGCGATTCCGCTGGCGAGCGCTAGCGCCGCGCCGATCGACATGACCATGCGAAAACCGTGCACGAAAGATTCGTCGATCGCTTTACGCAACATCTCGCGCATCGGCGGCGCGATCTCTTTCGGAAGCGTCGCCGCGGCCAGATTGATTCTTTGGTCGTCCAACAAGTGTTTTGTGGTGGCAGGCACTTGAGCTTTGGACAAATGCTGGTCGAGCGAGCGATTGAATGCATTCAGCATGACGATGCCGAGGACAGCGATCGCGAGCAGCGCGGCCGCGCGCGAGACCGCGTTGTTGATTCCCGAGGCGACGCCAGCGCGATTGCGCGGGACCGCACTCATGACAGTTGTGGTCAGCGGCGCGACGCTGACGGCCATGCCGATGCCCAACACGAAAATCGCGGGAAAAAATTTGCTCCAGTAATTGGCTCCCAGCCCCGGCACAATGAAAAGAGCAAAGCCGGTCGCGGCGATGACTGGGCCGATGATGAGGGGAAGTTTAGCTCCATAACGCTGCACCAAACCGCCGGACCATCGCGACAAAAAAAACATGATCAAAATAAATGGAAGCAAGGACGCGCCGGCGGCGGTGGCTGAGTAGCGCTGCACCTGAATCAAATTCAGGGGCAGGAAAAAGAGCGTGCCGCCGAGAGCGCTGTATAAAAGAAGCGTGAGCAAGTTCGCACCGGTAAAATCAGGCGAACGAAATAGAACGAGCGGTAACATGGGGTTACGCGTACGCACTTCGACGAACAGAAACGCGAGCACGAGAGAGCCACCACCGATCAGCGAGGTCAGCACCGCGGCGTGGCCAAATCCAAGACGTGAAGATTCGACCAAACCGTAGACGAGCGATCCGAGGCCGATCGTTGCGACCAGCGCGCCCAGCCAATCCAGCCGCTCATTGTCTTTTTCATCCCGGCTTTCCGGGACGCGATAGAATGAAATCAGCAGCACGATGATTGCGAGCGGCAGGTTAATAAAAAAAACCATGCGCCACGAAATATGTTCGATCAGCCAGCCGCCGATAACCGGGCCAATCGCCGCCGTGATTGCGGTGAACCCAGACCATGTGCCAATGGCGCGGCCGCGATCTTCGTCGCGAAAGGAGGCGCTGATGATTGCAAGACTTCCGGGGACAAGCAGAGCCGCTCCGATGCCCTGAATGGCCCGAGCCAGAACTAGTTGGCGAATGGTTGCAGAAACTCCACACCACGCCGAGGCAAAGGAAAAAAGCGCCACTCCAACAACAAAGATGCGACGCCGGCCGTATCGATCGCCGAGCGCGCCGCCCATGAGCAAAAAAGCGGAGAGTGTGAGTGAGTAGGCTTCGACCACCCATTGAACATCGACAACGGTGGCGCTCAAACTCGCTTGCAATGCGGGCAACGCGACATTCACCACGGTGCCGTCGATAAACGCCATGCTCGAGGCGAGAATCGTCGCAGCAAGAATCCACGGCCCGGAAGATTTCGCGCATGGTGCGATTGCCGTCCTCGATTGAATGACAACTTCGTCACAAGGCGATCGAATGAAATTGGACATCGCAACGCGCCGGAGGCGCACCGTGACGTTGCAAAAAATCGCGCGATCACCCAAGCCAAAAGGAACGTCCAGGCTGCGGGGCGGACGACGGGTTGACCGGTCTACGCCTGCTTTCTAGCGTCCCCGCATGCAGAAGATTGTCAGCCTGGCGCTTGCGGTTGTTCCACTAATCTTCGCGTCGGGCAAAGAATTAGTTCCGACAGCAGACGGAACGACGTGGCTCTACGAGATGACGCAGGAGACGGGCAAAAAGTTCGCCTTTTCCGACGCGAAGCCTGGGCCCGACGGGAAAGTTCATCGGCTGGCGGCTTATCGAATTAACGGAACGCAAGAAGTGAATGGCAAAATTTTGCTCAAATTCGAAATGATCTGCGAGGGAGTGATCACGAACACCGACCTCATGACGGTGGATGAGCACGGAATTTCTTGCGCAGCCCGCGTCGATCAATATGGCGAGTTAACCAAACTCGATCCGACCCAAACCATGATCGCCGCACCGCTCAAATCCGGCGCGACCTGGGAATTCGACGGCAAAGTGGCGGATGCGAATGTGCATCAGCATTATGACGTCCTAGCTGAGGAAGAAGTCGATCTACCGGCCGGAAAGTTTCGCGCCTTCCATATTCACGGGGAGCAGACCGAGCCGATGCGCATGACGATCGATCGCTGGTTCGCCAACGGCACCGGGATCGTCAAGGACGTAACAACCGTAAAAATGCCGGACGGCGGCTTGTTGCGCCGCATTTCGCTGGAACTAAGGGAAAGGCCGAAGATTGCGCCGAGGCCAGAGGTAAAGCCGGTACCACCGCCAAAAAAAATTTCCGTGATTGTAGGGAAGGGACCGATGGGTGATTCGACGAACCAATTCCGAGAAGACACGCCGAAAATTTATGCGCGCTGGCAAGGGCGAGGTCTGCGCGAGCAGGCAAAGATCCGGGTCGTGTGGATCGCGGAGAAGGTAGCCGATGTTCCTCCGAATTACACCATTGATGAAGCTACCACGATCGCCGACAGCCGGAATGCGCACGGCACATTCACCCTGGCGCGGCCGGACACGGGATGGGCGCCCGGCGATTACCGGGTGGACTTTTATCTCGATGCCGAACTGGCGGACACGGCAAAGCTCAAGATCACAAAATAAGCCGGGATGTCGGTGTAGGGGCGGCTGTCCTCAGCCACATAACTGTTTCTGTCCGCGCGTGAGGACACGCGCCTCTACACCACGCTAGGTTTTTTGAATCCAAAGCCGGCCTCGACTGCATCGAATCAAGAGAAAGCACTTTTTGCCATGAAGAAGACTTACATTGCGCTCCTTACAGCTGCGGCCGTCCTTGTTTGCGGCTGCCATTGCGCCGGCATTCGGGGCAACGGCCACGTCACCACCGATTCGCGCAACATCAGCGCATTCTCCGAAATCGAAGCCAATGGAGCTTTTCAAATTGAATGGCGCAACGGCGCGCCGGCGCTCAGCATCACGACGGACGAAAATCTTCTCAATTCCATCGAGAGCGAAAACACCGACAATCGACTGCGCCTGCATTCCTACAAAAATCTCTGGCCGACGCACGGAATCAAAGTCGTGGTCTCCAGTCCCACGCGCTTTGGCGCAAGACTCACCGGCGCCACGCGATTGACCGCGAATCAACTTTCGGGAGCGAAGTTCGCCGTTGAATCGACCGGCGCGGCGCACGTCACGCTTGATGGAAACATCGACCAGCTCCTTGCCGATATGACCGGCGCAAGCGAGCTGAACGCGCAATCGCTACAAACAAAAACCGCCGAGATTTCAACAACCGGCGCGGCCGACGCGAATATTGCGGTAAGCGAAACCCTGAAAGTTTCAATCACCGGTGCGGGCAAAGTCATTTACTCCGGCAACCCGCCAACGATCGAAAAACACATCGCCGGCGCGGGATCAATCCGCCACAAAGAATAAAACCATGTCGCTCTTTCTTCTTCTTTGGGCTTTGATTTGTAACTCAAGGTCAAATGAAGAGTCGCTGTCGCGATTGAACCCTTGCTTGTAGGGGAAGCAGTTTCGTGGCAAGCGGGAACGCTTGCCCTACAACGCCGAGAAGCGGGTCGGTCATTTGCGACGATCACAGATCGCCGCTACAAACATAAGTCGCGATGGAAAACTTCATCTGCGTTCAATGCGGCACACAGTTTGGCAGAACAGCCGAGCCGCCGGCGCGCTGCACAATTTGCGAAGATGAGCGGCAATTTGTTCATTACGGCGGCCAGCAGTGGACGACGCTGGAACGCCTGGCCGCCGATCATCGCAACCGCCTCGAAGATGAGGCGCCGCAACTTCTCGGCATCGGGACCGAGCCGGAGTTCGCGATCGGCCAGCGCGCATTGCTCTTGCAATCGGGTGGCGGAAATCTCCTCTGGGATTGCATTTCCTTGCTGGACGATAAAACCATCACCGAAGTGAAAGCGCGCGGCGGCATCCGCGCCATCGCGATTTCCCATCCGCATTTTTATTCATCGATGGTGGAATGGGCCGAGCATTTTGACGCGCAAATCTTCTTGCATTGGGCTGATCGCCAATGGGTCATGCGCAAAAGTCCGCGCATTCAATTTTGGGAAGGGCCAGCCTTGTCACTTTGGGATGGGCTCACATTGATCAATTGCGCTGGGCACTTCGAAGGCGGCACAGTTTTGCACTGGCCCGCGGCGTCCC
>QHPX01000090.1 GCA_003219195.1 Verrucomicrobiota bacterium | reverse complement strand
CATCTCGTGATAAAGCACGTAACGCAGAAACCAAAGGGGCACGAACGGCTGGTCGAGTAATGGATTGATTCGAATCACCTGGTCTTCTTCCTGAATGGTTCCAAAGATAAAATATTCCCTCGGCCGATGTTTCCGTCGGCGGCCCCACATCACCTTGTAACCTCGAAGACGTCCGCGGAAATAGCGTTCGTTTAATTGATCAAAAATCGGGTGTAGATCGAAATACTTTCCCTCATGCCGCAGATTCAACTGACGTTGCATCGGCAGTTTTGGATGGGCGAGCTTCCGTTTTGTTTTCTTGGCCATTTCTCGATCCCCTAACTGCAACGAACGAGGAGGAAAGCATTTTAGTGGCCTTTGACAAGCTGACAAGAGAAGGCGTTGATTATTTGTTTTTTAATCTATAACTCACTTACCATAAACCATTTAAAAATACAGAGGCTCCCAAGAACTACAATCTGGCTAATGTGGTCTCTCCCCGGCTTTTATAATAATATTGTCGATCTTTTATCCCTTGTGACTTCGCTGCCAAAGCCAGGGGTTCAGTCGGGCTTCCCAGCTAACTTTTCCACCACATGGCGGCGATTTACGAGGAACGGAACATGCGTATAATCTTTCTCGTTTCCCGGCCAATGTGCCGGCAATCAAGCGAGATCAAATCATGACGCCATTTCTTCGAAAATTACTCGGCCTTAACTGGCTTCTTCTCGCGAACATGCTCGCGCTCGCGATCTTCGGTGTGGTGGCAATCTACAGCGCGACCTATATGCGCGAAGATTCCGTCGCAGCGGAGTTTTGGCGCAAACAGGCAAACTGGGTCGCGGTTGGTTTCTGCGCTTTCATGATCACCAGCCTGATCGATTATCGCTGGATTCGCTGGGGCGCATTACCGATGTATCTGGCCGGCCTTTTCTTTCTCGTTCTCACGAAGTTTATCGGCTCAAAGGTTTACGGCGCGCGCAGCTGGCTGCATCTTGGGCCACTCAACTTTCAGCCCGCGCAGCTCGCTGTGGTCGCAGGCATCATGGTCCTCGCCTTGTTCTTGAGTCAGTTTCGCCAAATGCATCCGATGCTTCGGCTCCTCTTGTGCGGCGCCATTGTGGGAGCGCCCACGCTTTTAATTCTAATGCAGCCCGATCTCGGTGAATGCATTATCTGGATACCGGTACTCCTGGCGCTTTTGTTCGTCGCCGGTCTTCCATTGCGCTATCTGATCTGCATCATTCTAATCGGGCTCGCTTTCATCCCAATCGCCATCAATCTCGGCTTAAAACCGTATCAGCAGCAACGGATCACCGCCTTCATCAATCCGGAGATTGATAAACAAGGCGCGTCCTGGGCGATCAACCAATCGCTCATCGCCATCGGCTCGGGCGGGTGGTCTGGCAAAGGATTCAAAGCGCCGAACACCCAGATCGAACTCGGCTTTTTGCCGGCCACCGCCGTACATAACGACTATATTTTTTCCGCTATCGGTGAGCAGTGGGGCTTTGTCGGTGGCGTCTTGCTCATTGGTGCGTTCGCCTTGCTTCTTCTCACCTGTCTCTTCGTTGCGTTTTTCGCGGGCGATCAATTCGGTTTACTGCTTGTTATCGGCGTCACCACGCTCATCTTCACGCACATCTTCCAGAACGTCGGCATGACGATCTCGATGTTGCCCATCACCGGTGTTCCATTGCCCCTCATCAGTTACAGCGGCTCATTTGTGCTCATGATTATGTTCGGGCTCGGAATCGTGAACAGCGTTTGGGTTCATCGCAAATTTGACCGCTAAATTTCGCGAATCTTTCTGCAAGATACACATCTTGGCAGCCAGGCGGTCAGTTTACTTTGCTCATTCGGTTGCCTAAACTCGGGCCGGCGCATGGACAGCGATTACAAAGTAAAGCTGGAGATTTTCGAAGGGCCGCTCGATCTCCTGCTTTACCTGATCAAGCGCGACGAGATCGACATTTATGACATCTCGATTGAACGCATCACCGGCCAATACCTCGAATACATTCAGGCCTTTAAGGAATTGAACATCGACATCGCCGGCGAGTTCATCGTGATGGCAGCGAACCTCATTTACCTGAAAAGCCGCAGTCTGCTCCCGGCCGAGCAACAGCCACCCGAAGAAGATTCGGAGGAAGACGACCCGCGCTGGGACTTGATCCGGCAACTGATCGAATACAAAAAATTCAAGGAAGCGGGCGCGCAGTTGCAACTGCGCGAGGTCGAGCAGGAGCGCATTTTCGCCCGGGATGGAGGTCCGGCGTCGCCTGCTGATGGTCCGCTTCGGCTGGGCGAAGTTGGAATCTTCCAACTCATTAACGCCTTCCAAAACGTCATTAGACGGGTCGAAGCGCGGCAGGATGTCGGCGAAATTTTGGGTGAGCGATTTAGCGTCTCGGATAAGATCGACATGATCCTGCGACGCCTTGGCCACGGCGCGCCGCTGCGTTTTTCAGATTTGTTTGGCGAGATCACATCGCGCCTCGAAATCGTGGTGACGTTCCTCGCCCTTCTCGAACTGGTTCGTTTGAAGCAAGTCCGCGCGATTCAGAAAAATGTCTTTGAGGAAATTGAAATCGCGTCGGCGATCGGGTGAAGATCGACTATCATGCCGCGGGTTTTAATTGCCGGTTGCGGTTATGTTGGGGAAGCGACAGCGGATTTGTTTTTTGAGCGCGACTGGGGAGTAGAGGGCTGGACTTGCTCACCGGAATCTGCGCAAAAGCTTTGCGGTAAAGCTTACCCGGTTCGGGCGGTCGACATTTCGGATAAAGTTCAAGTCGCTGATTCCAAAAGTGAATTTGACGCGGTAGTGCATTGCGCGAGCACGCGCGGCGGCGATGCCGATCTCTATCGCCTGGTTTACTTGAATGGCGCTCGCAATCTCCTCGATCGATTCGTTGGATCGACCATCGTATTTACGAGCAGCACGAGCGTGTACGGGCAAAGCGACGGGGCGTGGGTCACGGAAGAAACCGCGACCGAACCGGCGCGCGGGACCGGACGGGTCCTGCTCGAAGCGGAGATGTTAGTGCTCTGTCGCGGCGGAATCGTCGCGCGGCTGGCGGGAATCTACGGGCCGGGACGCTCGGCTTTGCTCGCGAAATTTTTGGCCGGCGAAGCGATTGTCGATCCGGGAAACGATCGCTTTATCAATCAAGTGCATCGAGACGACGTCGCGGCCGCGCTCTTCTTGCTTTCAAATCGAGCGAGTGCGAGCGCCGTGGAGCAACAAATTTACAACGTCGTGGACGATCAACCCATTTTACAAAGCGAATGCTATCACTGGCTCGCGAAGAAATTAAATCGCGCGCCTCCGGCAATCGGAAGATCGACATCGAAACGCAAGCGCAGCTCCAGCAATAAGCGCGTCAGCAACGCTAAACTGCGCAGTCTCGGCTGGGCGCCTGAATACCGAAATTTCGCGGAGGCGATGGAAAAGAGCATCCTGCCAAGTTTCAGGCAGATGGCGCGTGATTAGTGAAAACGACAGCTAGTTTCGAATTCTGGAAACACCGGTATAAAAGCTGCTTTTTTCGAAGCATGCGTCAGATCAAGCTCACCGGTCGCGAGGCGACCGTGGTGCGGGCGATCGGGTTCACCGAATCAATGCTCGGAGCCGAGATCCAGGACTTCGCGCGCATGGAAGGGGAAGATGTGACCGATACGCTGAACAGCCTGATGGCGGGCGGCTTCATCGAGAGCATTCCTTACTACGAAGAGGTCCAACTCGCGGAAATGCCAGTAACTGCCTTCGAGTTGAACCCGGCTTACGTGCACGAATTGAAACAGGCGCTGAGCCGGCGCTAGCTCACGTTAGCGTTCGCTGTCGCTCTGGCGATACGGTCGGCCTCATGCCGCTCGCCGAAAAGCTGGCGAATCACCTCTTCGACCGGCACTTCCTGTACATTGATGTCGCTGACACGACAAGCTGTAAGCAGTTGCCGGCACGTTTCCGTGACTTTTGCGCGCGGAACCTTCAGTTGAATCGAAACTGGCGTTTGCTCAATCACTTCGCCGAATGCCGATAAGTCGCGCGTCTCCTCTTTCTCAAAAGTCAGGCTGATGATTTTGTGGCCGGAAAAACGGTCGATGATCTCGGCGAGCGGCCCGTCAAAAAAAATCTTGCCATGGTCGATGATGAGAACGCGATGGCAAAGCTCTTCAATATCCTGCATGTAATGACTGGTCAGGAGCGTCACGATGCGGTGTTCCTCGTTGTAGATACGCAGAAATTCACGGACGCGCTTTTGACTAACCACGTCCAGACCGATGGTTGGTTCGTCGAGAAAGAGGACGCGCGGCTCATGAATCAACGCGGAGATCAGCTCCATCTTCATCCGCTCGCCCAGCGACAGCTCGCGCACCATCACATTCATTTTGTCCTGAACCTCGAGAAGTTCGGACAATCCGCCGACAACTTGCGTAAAACGTCCGCGATCGATTCCGTAGATCGCGCGGTTCAGCTCCAGCGATTCCTGCGCGGGCAGGTCCCACCAGAGCGCATTTTTCTGACCCATGAGCAAACTGAATTGACGTTTCATTTCATTGCGGCGTTCCCACGGGACAAAACCGAGAACACGCGCATCACCGGAAGTAGGGTTGAGCAAGCCGGAGAGCATCTTGAGAACGGTGGTCTTGCCCGCGCCGTTCGGACCCAGGAACCCGACAAATTCGCCCTCGTCGATTTGAAATGAGACGCGCTCCGCCGCGTGCGTTTCATCGTAACGCCGCCTGACGAGTCCCTTAATCGCACCTCGAAGCCCGCCTTCTTTTCGATAAGTGCGGTAGATTTTTGTCAGCTCGCGGGCTTCAATCGCGCTCATAAACAGGATGAAGGAGGAGGGATGAGGGATGAAAAACTTACAAACGTGATCGAACCTTCTTTGCAATCGCTGTTAGGATTGTGGTCAATTGCGAAGTTTCGTCGCACAATGCCGCAAGTTTTTGCTCGGCAAACGCTCCTGACTCAATCAGCAATTCGAGCCAATAGGCTGTTTCTTCGAGTTCTTTTGATGAATCGCCCACTTTTGAGACAAATTCGGCATTTGATCGCGATCGATGAGCTTCCCGAAAGTTAGCCCCGACCGATGTCCCTGATCGAAGGAGTTGATGGCCTAAAACTCGAACAAATCCGCTCCGGGGCAATGTCTCGTCGAGTTTGATAACGCGGAGGGCGAAGCGTTTCGTGCGTTTTTGCAAGTCATTCCTTTCATCGCTCATCCCTCATCCTTCATCCTTTGCTTAGGCTGCGGTCGAGCGCGGCGATGATTTTTTTTGCAAAAGCGGCAGCACTTTCTCGACCAGCGCATCGGCGGTGATTCCGTGTTTTTTGCGCAGAATCGGAATTGTTCCGTGCTCGATGAATTCGTCCGGCCAACCGATGCGCACGACCGGCGTATTGATCCGCTTGGAATGCAAATGCTCCATCACGGAGCAGCCGAAGCCGTTGAACAAAACGTGGTCCTCGATCGTGCAGACGACTTCCACGCCCCGCGCGAAAAATTCGAGCGTGCCAGTGTCGAGCGGCTTGATCCAGCGCGGATTAATGAGCGCGACAGAAATCCCTCTTTCTTCCAGTTTGCGTGCCGCTTCTTCGGCAACTTCAAACATATTCCCCAAACCGAAAATCGCAACGTTACGACCGTGCTGCACCACTTCGGCCTTCCCGATCTCGAGAAGTTTCGGTTCCGGTTTGATTTGAGCGCCGGGACCGGAACCTCGCGGGTAACGAATGGCGATCGGCCCGGAGTTGTAGTTTGCCATGGTCCAGAGCATGTCGACAAAGTCATCTTCGTTTTTTGGCTGCATATGCAGCCAATTCGGGATGTGACGCAGATAGCCGATGTCGAACAAGCCGTGATGGGTCGGGCCATCGTCGCCGCTCAACCCGGCCCGGTCCATGCACAGCGCGACGTTTAGTTTCTGGATCGCGATGTCGTGGATCGTCATGTCGTAGGCGCGTTGCATGAAGGTGGAATAAATCGTGAGAAAGGGTTTCAATCCCTGCGTCGCGAGACCGCAGGCAAAAAGCGCCGCGTGCTCTTCCGCGATGCCGACATCGAAGTAACGAGTCGGGTGCGCCTTGGCAAAATGCGCCAGACCGGTCCCGCTCGGCATCGCCGCCGTGATGGCAACGATCTTCTGATTGGTCTGCGCAAATTTCGCGAGCGTCTTTCCGATGATTTCTGAATAAGTCGGAGTCGGCGTCGGCGCGGTCTCGCCGGTTTCGAGCTTGTATTTGCCGAGTCCGTGAAATTTGTCCGGCTGTTTGATGGCCGGCTCGTAACCTTTGCCTTTTTTGGTGAGAATGTGCAGGAGAACCGGTTCCTCCTGCGTTTTCAAAAATTCAAATGTCCGGATCAGCAACGGGATGTCGTGCCCGTCGATCGGTCCGTAGTAACGCAAGCCGAGCTCCTCGAAAATGACGCTTGGCACAATTAGGCCTTTGACGCTCTCTTCGACTTTATGCGCGAACTCCACCGCCGTTTTGCCGGCGATGGCTTGCACGAACTGGCGTGCTTTTTCGTGCAGATGCGTGAACGTCGGGCTGGTCGCGATGCTGTTTAAGTAGCTGGCGATCGCGCCCACGTTTTTCGCGATCGACCACTCGTTGTCGTTCAGCACCACGATGAAGCGCTTCGTGTTCGCTTTCACATTGTTCAACGCTTCGTAACTGATCCCGTTTGTGAACGCGGCGTCGCCCGCCACGACCACGATGTGTTCGTCGTCGCCCTTCAAATCGCGGCCGACCGCCATCCCGAGGGCAGCGGAGAGCGCTGTCCCCGCGTGGCCGGCGCCATAGCAATCGTGCTCGCTTTCCGTGCGCAAAAGAAAGCCATTCAATCCGCCGTACTGTCGCATCGTTGGAAAGCGATCGAGACGGCCAGTGAGCATTTTGTGCACGTAACCCTGATGACTCACGTCCATGACAAACCGATCGCGCGGCGTGTTGAAAACGCGGTGCAGCGCGATGGTCAACTCGACGACGCCCAAATTCGGCCCGAGATGCCCGCCGGTTTGGGAAAGGACTTTGATCAGTTCGTCGCGCACCTCCTGCGCCAGCTGCGGCAGATCTTGTTCGCGCAGCGCTTTTACATCAGCGGGCGAATGGATCCCTTCGAGCAGCCGCGCTGGCGCCGCTCCTTCAGAAAAGTCTGACTTCATTGGTTTGTTCTCCTCTTTCATCGGCCGCTTTGTTGTCGATCTCTGCCTCCGCGGCCGGTTCAAAATCTTTCACGATTGGTTTGCCGGCGCTGTTGTGGGCGATGATTTCGATCTTTTGCTCGGCGCTGGCCAGTCGTTCCTGACAAATTTTTACCAGATTCATTCCCTCTTCGTAACGAACAATCAAATCTTCCAGTGGCAATTTGCCGGACTCCATCTGCTCCACGATCGCCTCCAGCCGATCCATCGCGTTTTCGAAGTTCAACGTGGCGCTGGGCTGTTTCGGTTTGCTGCTCATGGGGAAACTCAAAACTAAGCACAGCGTCGCCGAAGGGAAAGCGGGAGTTCTGCCGTCACTCGCTCGTCCGGTGGTGATTATCGACCTTCGGCGCGGCGCGAATGCGGCTTGCCTCGCTCAGCGGATGTTATTTAACTGGCTAACGTATGGCGCGCGTTCTCTCTTTGATTTCGCGTTCTCTTATTTCCGGGCGGGCGCACGCCCGACTATTTCGATTTCGCCTATTCTCGTTCGTCGTCGGCATGACCTGTCAGGTCTCGGATGTGCAAATTATTTCCCGAAAAATGCGGCGCCTCACGCTGCTGCACAGCGTCCGTTCCTTTGGCTTCAACACCGTCATCCTCGCGCTGCTCATCAACACCGTCTCGAGCCTGCTTTGACGTGCGGCAACTTTCTAAGTTGCAGACGCAAGTTGGAAACTTGCGCCGCGGCAGAGTTGGCACATCGGATGCTCGTTATCTCGGAAACAATCAAACCCCTCTGCTCACGTTTCCCAAAAAGATCCTTTTGATCGATCACGAGCCGGGAGTCACGCGACTCGTTAGGCAAGCTTTAGAAAAAGCTGGCAAATATCTGGTGCAGGAAGAACATGATGACCGATTGGCATTGCAAGCTGCGCGCTCGTTTCAGCCGGATTTGATCTTGCTGGACACGCCTGCGACCAGCCTCGACGGCCAAATTCTCGAACGGCAACTTCAAACAGACACCCTACTGCGCGACACGCCATTACTTCGGTTGAGCAGCCTCAAGTCGGAGAGCCAAATCGTCGCCGGCGGCATTCTCAGCGGCTATAGTTTTTTCGCTGGGCCGATTCGCATCGAAGAAGTATTGCGTGGAATCGAAGATCTTCTTTTCGGCAAAGCTTGATCGTCGCCAATTGGCAGCGACGGCGCGCCGTCGCGTGATTTTTCTCAAGCCACTTCCGCAATTCCGATGGCGTTCGAAAGAAGGAAACCTTCATTCCTAGTTCACGAACCTTTTGGGTCGAACAGTTGCTCTTCGACAAAGATTGATTCTGCCGAATTTGGGATTGAGTGTTTGGCTTTTGCTTCTTTCGAAAATTACTTCACGTCTGCTTTCGGCAACGGCAGCGACGCCTGTCCAAAAATATATCGCCAGCCTGCCGGCGTGCGGACATACGTGTCGCTAAACCACAGCTTGTAATCGAGCGATTTTCCTGCTGCCACGCCCTTGATCCACAACAGCGCCGTCATTACCGCAGTGTCGCCCCACACCCGTACCTTTTGCGAACCAGCTTCCTCGTCTTGCTGCTCGTATATTGTCTCTTTGGCCTGCGCTTCCTTCAGCAGATCGGCTTTGTTGGAAACACGACCGCGTCCCGTTACGAGAACAAAATCATCGGCCAAAATCCGGTCCATCGTGGCCGCATCGTTCGCCTTCACCGCTGCTTGGTATTGCATGTCCAATGCCGCCACTGTCTTTGCATTCTCGTCGGAAGACGCGTTTGCATTGATTGGCGCGATTAACGTCGTCGCCATGAATCCCATTAGTAATAGTCGGTCCATCGCAATTTGAATTGAACTTAACCGATTTGTTTACGATACGCCGCCGCGTCTTTCAATTGTTTGAGATCGTCCGCGTTGTCGATCTTGAGGACAAAGATCCAGCCTTCGCCGAATGGATCGGTGTTGAGGAGGGCTGGATTTGATTCGAGCGCTTTGTTTGCCTCAACCACTGTGCCTTTCACCGGCGCGTAAATGTCGCTGGCGGCTTTGACCGATTCGACCACCGCGATTGCTTCCTTCGCGTTGGCTTGTCGATCTTTCTTTGGCAGCTCGACGTAAACGACATCGGTCAATTCGGACTGGGCGTGGTCGGTAATTCCGACGCGTACATTCTCGCGTTCGCGTTTAATCCATTCGTGCGTCTCGGCGTAAAGCAAATCGTCGGGAACGTTCATGATTTTTTGTAGAGCGGTTTCTTCTCGATCGTCGCCGGGAATTTCTGCCCGCGAATTTCGATGTCGATCTTCGATCCGATCTTCGCGTGCGGCGTTGAGACATACGCCATTCCGACGCCCCAGTTCAAGCTCGGCGAAAGCGTGCCGCTGGTCACTTCACCAACGCGTTCGCCGTTGTCGAAGACCAAATAATGCGGACGCGGTGGCGGCCCTTTATCTTTCATTCGAAACGGCACGAGTTTTTCTCGCGGGCCATCTTTTTTCGTTCGCAGTAGAACTTCGCGACCGATGAAATCCGGCTTCGTTAGATCGACAAAAGAGCCGAGACCTGCCTCGATCGGATTGCGCTCCGGCGACAGATCGGAGCCGTTGAGCGGATAACACATCTCCAATCGCAACGTGTCGCGCGCGCCGAGTCCGCATGGCTTGATTCCGAATCGTTCTCCTTTTTCCAGAACGAGATTCCAAAATTTTGGCGCGTCGCTTGCGGAAAAGAAAACCTCGACCCCATCCTCGCCGGTGTAACCCGTGCGCGCGATTGTGAGGCTCATTCTTTCCAACTTAAAATCGACAATCTGATTTCGCGCCGGAAGATCGACATCGTCGCCGAGCAGCCGGTGAAAAAGATCGACCACGCGCGGACCTTGAATGGCGACGCCGCCAAATTCCGCGCTGCGATTCCTTAGATCGACATCGTGCGAACGATGTCGATCTAACCACGCGAAATCTTCATCCGTGCGCGATGCGTTCACCACGAGCAGAAATTTTTCTTCGCCGATTCGATAACCGATCAAGTCGTCGATAATTCCAGCGTGTTCATTAAGCAGAAAAGTGTATTGGCCGGAGCCGACGTCCGGCTTGTCAATGTTGTTTGTCAACATCTTGTTCAGCCACTCACGCGCGCTCCTTCCGTCGACAATCAATTGCCCCATGTGCGAAATATCGAACATGCCGACATTGTTCCGCACCACTCGAAGTTCCTCGACGATGCTGTTGTACTGCACGGGCATGAGCCAGCCGCCAAACGGAATCATCTTCCCGCCGCGACGCACATGCTCATCGTAGAGCGGGGTTCGTTTTTGCGCGCTCTCGCTCACGCGAGGAGGCTATCAGTGCCCCGGGCGGGCCGCAACATTCGCCCATCAAACGCGGATCCAACCAATGCTGTACGCGAATCACGTATAGCAAGGTCGTCGTCGCGAGGATTTTCAACGGAGCGCGCGCGATGGAGAGAACCGCGCCGGTTGCTTGAAGATCGTAGCGGCTCCTCTTACCGTGTCTGGAAATGCGTTGGTTGGATACACTCGAGCGCCGTTTTGGATTTCTTGGAATCCCCGGACTGATCCGTATCGTCGTTGCATTCAGCGCGCTCGTCTTCCTCCTTGTGCGCTTGAATCCGGATTTTATATCTGCGCTCGACCTCAACCCGGAGCGCCTCCGCCACGGCGAAATCTGGCGGCTTGTCACTTACATTTTCATTCCGCAAACGTTCAGCTTTTTGTGGATCATTTTTGTCCTATGGTTTCTTTGGTTCGTCGGCGAGGGACTCGAGCGTGCATGGGGAGCGTTTCGACTGACTCTTTATTTCCTGGTTGGGATGATTGGCACGACAGCCGCCGCGCTTTTCTTCGGCAGTTACTTTTCCAACACGATGCTGATCGCGTCGTTGTTTTACGCCTTCGCGCGATTCTATCCCGATCAAGTTATCTATGTGCTCTTTATTTTGCCGGTCAAAATCAAATGGGTGGCATGGGTGTCAGCCGCGTTCTTATTGCTCGGATTTTTTTTTAACTCGAACTCGTATCGCATGGCGACAGTGGCAGCGTTGAGCAATTATCTGATCTTTTTCGGGCCGGAAATTGTTTACGAAGCGCGCCATCGCCACGAAGTCTCGACACGGCGGAGACGTTTCGAGTCGCATGCGCGCAGCGAAACCGAGCCGCTGCACCAATGCGCAGTTTGCGGCGCTACCGAATTAAGCGATCCGAACCTCGATTTCCGCGTCGCGCGGGACGGAGAGGAATATTGCGTGGCACACTTGCCGAAAACGGAGAGCGCCGCGCGCTTATAAGATCGACATTGTTGTGGCTACCGCCGTCTCTGGCGGCAGAAACTTTCAAAAACTGCCGCTGAGGACAGCGGCAGCTACAACCCGCGTCAGCTTGACCAGCGGACACGACGGATGAAACTTGCGCGATGACCGGCAAAAACGCGGCGCTTGTCCCAGAAGAGGGCTGGCATTGCCTGCATTTGTTCTACCGGATTGAGTATGGGCAATGGCAATTGCTCAGCCGCGAAGAACAGAACGCCGCGAAGACAAATCTGGTGTCGCTCGTCCAGGAAATCCGCGCGATGGACTCGACGCAGTTGCTAACGCTTAGCGTCGTGACACCGAAGGCCGACCTCGGTTTCATGTTGATCACGCCGGACTTGCAGGCCGCCAACAAGATCGACAAGCAACTTTCGCTTTCGCTCGGCCCGGATGTTCTTAGCCCGGTTTACAGTTATCTCTCGCTGACCGAGGAAAGCGAATACATCACAACCGAAGAAGAATACGCGCAGACATTGGAGAAGGAACAAAAACTGGAACCAAGTTCGGCGAAATTTACCGAAGCAATGAATTCGTTTCGGGAACGAACAAAAAAATATCGGCAGGAGCGCGTTTACCCGACGCTGCCCGATTGGCCGGTCGTCTGCTTTTATAATATGAGCAAGCGTCGTGGCGAGCAGCGAAACTGGTACGCGCTGCCCTATGAAGAACGGCGCAAGTTGATGAAAGGACATGCTGCGGTTGGGCGCGAATTTGCCGGCAAAGTCAAACAACTCATCACCGGTTCGACCGGCCTTGACGACGCGGAATGGGGCGTGACGCTGTTTGCGCGCGATACTTTTCAGATCAAGGCGATCGTTTACAAAATGCGCTTCGATCGGGTGAGCGCGGAGTACGCGGATTTCGGCGAATTTTTCATCGGCATCCAACTGCGGCTCGACGAATTGTTCCAGCGGCTGCAACTTTGACAACTGTAGCGGCGCTCTGTGAGCGCCGGGGTTTAGAATGCGACGGTCATGGACCGCCGCTACAGCAAAACCGGATGGGTGACAGAGCGGTCTATTGTGCACGCCTGGAAAGCGTGTGTGCCGAAAGGCACCCGGGGTTCGAATCCCCGCCCATCCGCCACGCGAAATTTTTACCAGCTTTTGAAAAGCTAGCTCTCTTTTTGATCGCGCCGTTCCAAGATTTGCAGTTCCTGGCGTAACTTGACCACGCTGGCCTGGGGCAGGACGCCGCGGAAATTTACTCCCGGGTAAATGATGCAATCGCATCCTAAAATCGAACCGGGATTGATCACTGCATTGCAACCAATTTCCGTCCGGTCTCCGACGATAGCTCCAAATTTCGGGAGACCGGTCGTAATGCTTCCCTCCGGAGTCGCGACGGCAATTTCACGATGATCGAGTTTGACGTTTGAGAGAATTACCCCAGCGCCGAGATGCGCGCGATAACCAAGGATCGAATCGCCCACGTAGTTGAAATGCGGCGCCTGCGCCTCGTCGAAGAGAATGCAATTTTTGAATTCGCACGAGTTTCCCATGACCACGCCATCGCCCACAATGACGTTCTCGCGCACGTAACAACCGCTGCGGATCTCGCAGTTTTCGCCGACCCAGGCCGGCCCTTTCACGACCGCGCCTTGCTCGACGATCGTTCCACGACCGATGAAGACCGCGTTACTGATGAACGGTTTCCCCACGAGCTCGCCCAATACGCCCGGCTTCAGACGGAATTGCAGATAACTGGCGATTTGCTTGAGCGCGTCCCAAACGTAATTCTGGTTCTCAAACAGCTTCGGATGGGCCGTATGTTTGAGACTAAGAAATTCAGCAGGCGCAAACATCTCTTGCGGACTAAGCGCCGGCGCGTCGCGTGATTTTCTGCCCGTCCTTTGTGTCACGCGTTTCCCAGCCGCGGGCGTTTAGTTCGTTGCGCAATTCATCACTTTTTCGCCAGTCTTTTGCAAGCCTTGCTTGTTCGCGCTCTCTGGCCAGTTTCGAAACTTCCGCCGGAATTTCGTTCTCGCCGTCGGAAATCGCGAGCACGGAATCGACGCGTTCCCACCAATTTAGCCACGCATTGGCCGAGGCAGGATCGAGTTCGCCTCGATCCATCGCACGATTTGTCTCGCGAATTGTTTCGAACAAAAAACCGAGCGCCGCGGAAATGTTCAGGTCATCGTCGAGCGTTTCCTCAAAGTTGTTGGCAGCGTCGGTGCGCTGCGTCGTCCCTGCCACGTCGATCTTGTTTCCGGCAGTTTCGCGCAATCGCGTCAGCCAATCATCGATGCGACCTAACGACTGTCGCGCTTCCTCCATTCCGTCCCAGGTGAAATTGAGCGGCGCGCGGTAGTGAACACGCATGAGCGCGTAACGGATCTCGCGGCCGGTGTAACCTTTTTCGAGAACGTCGGCGAGCGTGTAAAAATTGCCGAGCGATTTCGACATCTTCTGTCCATCGACCAGCAGATGGGCGCAATGCAGCCAGTAGCGCACAAATTTTTTTCCGGTGCAGCCTTCGCTTTGCGCAATCTCCGCTTCGTGATGCGGGAAAATATTGTCCACGCCGCCGCAGTGAATGTCGATCTGATCGCCGAGCAACGCGGTTGCCATCGCGCTGCACTCGATGTGCCAGCCGGGCCGGCCACGGCCCCACGGACTTTCCCAGCCAATGTCGCCGTCCTCTTCGTCCCACGCTTTCCAAAGCGCGAAGTCGCCGATGTGTTCCTTGTCGTATTCGTCGTGCTTCACCCGGCCGGTCGATTGCAATTGCGTAAGATCGAAATGGGCGAGCTTGCCGTAATCTGGAAATCTGTTGATGCGAAAATAGACCGATTTGTCCTCGGCTTGATAAGCAAGGTCGCGCGCGATAAGCGTGCTGATCATCGCAATCATCTTGTCGATGTAAATCTGATCGGTGGCGGCCGGAAAATCGTCCGCTCGTTTGATCCGCAATCTTTCGATGTCTTGAAAGAATGCCTGCTTGAACGGTGCGGTGAATTCCTGGAGCGGAATTTTAGCTTCGCGCGCGCCGCGGATCGTTTTGTCGTCCACATCTGTGATATTCATGACGCGATGCACATTGTAACCGCGCAATTCGAGGTGGCGCTGCAACAGGTCCTCGAAAATGTAGGCGCGAAAATTTCCGATGTGCGCGCGGCTATAAACAGTCGGCCCGCAGGTGTAGATGTCGATCTTGCGGCCGTTCGGATCGCGCGGATGGAATTGTTCAAGGTCGCGCGAGTAAGTGTTAAAAAAACGCAGCGCCATTTTTTATTCTGTCATTCCGAGCGAAGTCGAGGAACCTCTTGCTGTTTTCTGATTAACAATAAGCGATGTCTCGACCCATTCGACTTCGCTCCGGGCAAGACTTTCGCTCGACATGACAAAAGATTTATCCTTGCTCCACAGTCGCAATTGCCATTGCGCCGATGCCTTCGCCGCGGCCAAGCGCGCCGAGTTTTTCATTTGTCGTCGCCTTGATGCTCACGCTCGATTCAGCCGTGCCGATTGCGGCCGCAATTTTTTTTCGCATTGCGGAAATGTGCGGCGCGATCTTCGGTGCTTCCGCAATGATCGTTGCATCGACATTCACGACGCGCGCTTTCTTCCCGCCGAGAAGCGCGGTCACGCGTTTTAAGATGTCGATGCTGCTGATGCCGCGAATCGATTCGTCCGTATTTGGAAAATGCTGGCCGATATCGCCAGCGCAGATCGCGCCCAACATCGCGTCGGCGATCGCATGCGCGAGGACATCGGCATCGGAATGTCCTTCGAGGCCGCGCGGGTGCGCGATCGCGACTCCGCCAAGAATCAATTGTCGATCTTCGGCGAGGCGATGTGCGTCGTAACCAATTCCGCAACGGATGGTGCTCACAATTTCAAATCGATCACACCGTTGGAGGCGACGATGCTGTACTTGTCTTTTATGTCGGTGCGTGGCCGCAGATCAACCGTCCCGCCGGCCGTCTCCACCAAAATCCATCCGGCGGCGATGTCCCACAAACTGATTCCGCGCTCGATGTAAGCGTCGAACCTTCCGCAAGCCACATATGCCATGTCGAGCGAGGCGCTGCCGAGCACGCGACATTTACGCACGCGATGAATCATTTCTTGCAGCAACGGAAGATTCGAATCGATCATCTCGCCTGTCTTAGAAAGTCCGACGGAGATGACGGCTTCGGCGAGATCGGCCCGCTCGCTGACGCGAAAGTGGCGGCCGTTCAATCTTGGGCTTTCGCCTTTTTGTCCGCTCCACATTTCGTCGCGCATGGGATCGTAAATTACACCGACGATGATTTCACCCTTGAAACGCAACGCGATCGAAACGCAAAAATGTGGAATGCCATAGAAATAATTCACGGTGCCATCGAGTGGATCGACCACCCATTGGTGCTCGCTCGATTGGTCGCCAACGATTCCCTCTTCGCCGTAAAGCGCGTGCTGCGGGAATTGTTCGAGGAGAGAATGTGTGATCAGGTCCTGCGTGCGGACATCGATTTCGAGTTTGATGTCGTGCGCTTCGGCCGAATTGACGCGGAGGGGCCGCTGAAAATTTTGCCGAAGCAAATCGCCGGCGGCGCGCGCAGCTTTCTCCGCCGCGTCGAGATAGTGCTTCATCACGAAATATTATCTCGCACAAAGGCCACAAAGTGCACAACGGAAACAAGGACCGCAATCCATAAGCAGTTGCGACCTTCGTCGACATTGTACGAATTCAATCGGCGCAAAAAAACCGGGAGGAAAATAAATTCTCCTCCCGGGTTAAGGTTAGGATCGTGACCCCGAAAGCGTTCGGGGTCGTTAAGCATGAGGCGTTAATGCCTCTTTCTTTTTGCTGATTTTTTCTTCGCGGCTTTTTTGCGTTTTTTGGCCATCGACTATTCCCCCCTTTCAATCCGCAGAGGCGGAGGGTTGTGAAGATTTCGAGATGAATTCAACTTCACTTACACGAGTCAGTTAATCGTCACATTTTTTTTGTCAAACATTTTTCGCACATGTTTGCAATTATTTTTACGAGCGCGCGCGCGATATTTTTTTTCGGCGCGCTCGAAATTTTCTCCTTTTCGCCGTTTCGAAAGAGAATCGTCACTTCATTTTCATCGCTTTCCATTCCGGAATTCGCACGACCGACGTCGTTCGCCACGATGATGTCGCAATTCTTATCGCGAAGTTTTTTTTGCGCGTTTTCTTCAATGTCATTTGTTTCTGCGGCAAAACCGACGACGAGGAATCGTCGATCTTGTTTTGAGAGGGAGCCGAGAATGTCGCGGGTCGGAACCAGTTCGAGCGAAAAATTCGCGTCGCGCTTTTTGATTTTGCCAGGTGAAATATTTTTCGGTTTGTAATCGGCCACGGCCGCGCACATCACGAGAACGTCGCAATCGCCTAGATGTCGATCTATCGCATCGAACATTTCATCGCCTGTTGAAATGGAAATGAAGCGCCCGCCGTGAGGTGGATCGAGATTCACAGGACCGGAAATCAAAGTGACGTCGTGTCCGGCTTGGAGCGCCGCTTCAGCGATGGCGTAGCCCATTTTTCCGGATGAACGATTGCTGAGGTAGCGAATGGGATCGATTGGCTCACGCGTTGGGCCGGCCGTGATGAGAAATCTCACGCGATCAAATTTTCCTGGCACGCGAGAAGAAATTCAGCACGGAAGGCGATGTCGTCGACTTTCCAAAGCCGGCCCAGACCTTCGTAGCCGCAGGCGAGCATTCCCTCTTCCGGTCCGATAAACTCGACGCCGCGCGATTTTAATTTTTCCACGTTCTCGACGGTCGCGGGATGCGACCACATTTTTCCATTCATAGCGGGCGCGAGCAAGATCGGCGCGCGCGTGGCGAGCGCGATGGCCGCGAGCGGATGACTGGCGAGACCGTGCGCGAGCTCGGCGATGATTTGCGCGGTGGCCGGCGCGATGAGAAGGAGGTTTGCGCGATCGGCGAGCTCGATGTGACCGGGGCGCCAATTTTCCTTTTCGTCATAGAAGCTGGTCGTAACCGGATTTTTGGAAAGCGTCTGCAGGGTGAGCGGCGTAATAAATTCGGTCGCGTCCTGCGTCAGCACGACAAAAACTTGATGGCCTTGCCTGACCAGGAGACTCGCCAGCTCCGCGGATTTGTAGGCGGCGATCGATCCGGTAACTCCGAGCACAATTGATTTCATGCCGGGCCGAATGCGCACGACTTTTCGCGCGCTCATTTTATCGCTTCTGCGTTTGGAATCTGTTTCCATGAAAGATCGACAGCTTACTCGCGAATGTGCTGTAGGGGAAGCTGTTAGCTTCCCCAGTTGGATTCGGAGTTACTTTTGGACGAGACGCCGGCTCAAATAACGCTCCGCGCCCATAATGTGGCGAAATTTTAGCAAATCTTCTTCGACCGATCGACTGATGATGGTGTAGCGATAGTCGCGCCATAATTCCATTTCGCGCGCCGCGGTAACGAGACGCACTTCAATTTGCGTTTTGGTTTCTGTTCCGCGCTTGGTCAGGCGGCGGCGGAGTTCTTCGAGGTCGGGCGGCATGATGAAAACGTCGGTGAGCGCCTGTCGGACGAACTCATCTTTGCAATTTCGAATCGTGGCCGCGCCTTGCGTGTCGATGTCGATCAAAACATCAACGCCATTTTTCAAGTTGCTGATGATCGGCTTAAGCAGCGTGCCGTAATAATGACCGTGCACCTTTGCATGTTCCAAAAATTCGCCCGCTTTTACACGCGCGAGAAAATCGATTTTGGATACAAATTGATAATCTTCACCTTCAATTTCGCCGGCGCGCGCGGGACGAGTTGTGCAGGAAACGGAATAAACGAAGTCCGGTGTTTGCCGCAGGGCGTCGCAGAGCGTCGTTTTGCCCGCGCCTGAGGGCGCGGAAATAACGAAGAGAATTCCGTAACGGCTGAACTGTTTATTCAAGATTCTGGACTTGCTCGCGAATTTTCTCCAACTCCGCCTTGCCGGCGACAACGCGCTGCGAAATAGCGGCATCGTTGGCCTTGGCGCCGAGGGTATTGAGTTCCCGAAAAATTTCTTGGATGATGAATTCAAGCGTCCGGCCGACCGGCTCGTTTTTGCGCAGATGATGCGCGAACTGCGCGAGATGACTTTCCAGCCGCGTCAATTCCTCCGAGATGTCGGCGCGGTCGGCGAAAAAGGAAATTTCCTTCATGAGACGTTCGTCGTCGGACGCGATTGGTAGTCCGGCTTTTTGAATGCGCTCGAGGAGCGCGGCGCGATATCTTTTCACCACCTCGGGGTGAAGGGCGCGGATTTCCTTGAGTTGTTTCCGCATCGCTTTGAGCCGATGGATCAGGTCTCTCGCGAGATGTCGGCCTTCGCGTTCGCGCATCTTGATCAAATCCGCAAGGGCGGCGTGAAGCGCTCTCTCAATGGCGGGCCATACCTCCTGCGCGCTCACTGCCTGTTCCGGAAAACGCATGACACCCGGCGCCTGCAAGATGGCGCCAATAGTGATCTCGCCCGGCGCATCCAATTCCTGTTGCAATGCGCGCATTGCTTCGTGGTAGGAGCGGGCCAGCCCGGTATCGAGAGCGAGTTTGCGCGCACCGTTTTGACCGTCGTGAAAGGTGACGACAGCATTTGTCCGCCCGCGCGAAATATTTTCATTAATCGCCTGGCGAATGCGCGGCTCGAGCTCGATCAGATCGCGCGGCAGATTGACCACGATATCGCTCTGTTTCCGGTTCACGGAATTGAGTTCGACGCTGAACTTGGTGCCGTTGTGATCGACCTCCCCGCGGCCGTATCCGGTCATGCTTCTCATTCGACAGAAGAAGATGAACGCTCAACGTCCTACGCTCAACGTCCAACTTTCAATGAACAAGAATTTGTGCCCGTTGAAAAGCGGCGTGCCATCCGTTATGCACGCTTGTGAAGCACTGGGAACAGGAGCTGGTCGCGACCGTAATCTTTGGGATCAGTTACGTCCTGATCAGTGGCCGGCAGCTCAAAATCCTGCCGTTAAACCGGCCCGCGGCGGCTTTGCTGGGCGCAGTGTTGATGATTTCTACCGGCGTGATGACGCCCGAGCGCGCGGATCGCGCGGTCAACTACGACACCATCGTGCTGTTGCTCGCGATGATGATCATCTCCGCCTATCTTTACCTCGCGCATTTTTTCGAATGGGCCGCCGACGCGGTGTTGGAATTCTCGCGCACGCCGCAGCGGCTGCTCCTTTACCTCACGCTGACGTCGGGAATTCTCTCGGCGCTGCTGGTCAATGACACCATTTGCTTGATGCTGACCCCGCTTGTCATCGCGGTGATCAGGCGCGGGAGATTGCCGATGCTGCCCGTATCTCATCGCGCTCGCGACCAGCGCTAACATCGGCAGCGTGGCCACGCTTGTGGGCAATCCGCAAAACATGATCATCGGGCATTTTTCTCACATTCCGTTTGCGCAATTCTCGCGAACACTGACGCCAGCGGCGATCATAGGACTCGCGATCAACTTCATAATCTTGCGCGCCGGTTTTCGGAAGACTTTGCGCGAAGCCGAGATCGAACGAGAGCCCCACGTTATTCCAAGGCTCGACCGCAATTTGTTCGCGATCGTTTGTGTTGTGCTCGTGCTGATTTTCGGCTGCTTCGTCGCGGGATTAAACCTCGCCTGGACGGCGCTGGCGGGCGCGGTGCTCGTGATGGTGCTGGCGCGCCGCGACACGCATGACGTGCTCAAACTGGTCGATTGGCACCTGCTCGTGTTTTTTGCCGCGCTCTTTGTCGTTGTCGACGGACTGAGCGATACCGGCTTGCCCGATGCGGTTTATCGGCGCCTGCAACCGATCTTCGGATCAAGCGCGACCGCGCAGGCGTGGAACCTCACCTGGTTCTCTGCGATTGGTTCGAATATTTTCTCTAATGTCCCGTTTGTTCTTGTCGCGGGAAAATGGATTGCGCGTTTTGCCGAGCCCGAGTTGATGTGGAAAGTGCTGGCACTGGCCACGACATTTGCCGGCAATCTCACCATCATTGGTTCGGTCGCGAACATGATCGTGGTCGAATCGGCGCGCGAACATTTCGAAGTCGGTTTCTGGGACTACGCGCGCTTTGGCATACCGATCACCATTCTCACAACCGCCGCCGGCGTGATGGTGTTGCTCGTGTTGCGTTGAGAAGATCGACAATCGCGCGGCGATGCGGCGAGGGCAGTGGAATCGAAGCGAGCTGAACGGTTGAGAACCAGCGTTGCGCTTTCGTCCGCAGGCGAGGCGGCGGCTGCGCAAAAATTTTCAAGGTGATGCGGTGGTTCGTGAAAGGAAAAATCGACAGGTGAAGCGGCGGGCGGCTGTTTGTCGATCTTGCCACTGGGAGAATCCACATGCCGCGCCAGCGTCCGCTCGATTGCTCGAGCAGAATTCGATTGCGATGGAAGACGAAAGCGTGCCCTTCGGTGAGCTCTTTCGGCGGCGGCCGACGTTTTTTGATGGGGAGAGCTTCCGGATTCCGCGCGCGGCAAAATTTGTTTACCGGACAAATTCCACACTTCGGCGCGCGCGATGTGCAGACAAGCGCGCCGAGATCCATAAGCGCGGAATTATGCGACGCGGACCCGCGCGCGGGGAGAAGATCGGCGGCGCAACACCAAATTTTTTCTCGGCCTCTGGTTGCATCGATGGGATCGCGCACGTCGAACAAACGGGCAATGACGCGCGCGATATTTGCTTCGACCAGTGGAACTGATTGATCGAACGCGAATGTGGCGACGGCATTTGCGGTGTAGCGGCCGATGCCCGGAAGCGCGCGAAGATTGTCGATCTTGCCCGGCAGCGCGCCGCCATGTTTACGGATCACGATTTTTGCGAGAGCGTGCAGATTGCGCGCCCGGGTGTAGTAACCCAGCCCCTGCCAGCCGTGGAGAACGCTGGAGCGCGGCGCAAGCGCGAGAGCGGAGAAATCGGGGAAGCGGCGCAGCCACTCATTATAATAAGGGAGGACAGTGGTGGCCTGGGTTTGCTGAAGCATGAACTCGGAAACGAGGATCGCGTAGGGATTGCGGGTGCGGCGCCAGGGAAGGTCGCGCCCGTTCGCGCGGTACCAGCGCATGAGAAAACGACGGAAGCTGCGGACGTCTTGTGGCGAGGTCAAGCTGAAGCAAACGTTCAACGTTCAACGCTCAACGTCCAACGCCGAATGCAGAAGATCATTGAACGTTGAACGTTGGAAGTTGAACGTTGAACGTTTTATTCGATGAACTCGTACACACAGCCGTTGACATCAGAACAGGCGATGAAGCTTCGCGCATTGCTCGATGAGCTGGGTTTCGAATTTTCGCCGAAGCAGTACACGATTTTTTTCGCGCAGAAAAATAAGCTGAGCGTCGCGGTTTACGAGAAGGGCCCAAAAGTTCTCGTGCAAGGCAAGGGAGTGGAAGAGTTCGTGCAGTTTGAGCTGGAACCGAAAATTTTCGGCGAAGCCAAACTCGGCTACGAGGAAGTGCATTTACCGAAGATGTTCGAGCCGCACTTCGGCGTGGATGAAAGCGGGAAGGGCGATTTTTTCGGACCGCTCGTGATCGCGGGCGTGTATGTTGATCGTGGGATTGCGCGCAAGTTTCTGGACGCGGGCGTACAGGACAGCAAACGGATCGGCTCGGATGCGCGCATTCGTGCGCTGGGGCAGACCATTCGGAAAACTGCCGGCGGCTTGATCGAGACGGTGCTGATCGGGCCGGCAAAATACAACGAGCTTTATGAGAAGTTTGGTAATCTGAACAGTTTGCTCGGCTGGGGACACGCCCGAGTCATTGAAAATCTCCTGGCAAAAAAACCGAATTGTCCGCGCGCGTTGTCGGACCAGTTTGCCGATGCGCGCGTGGTCGAGCAATCACTGTTGCGACACGGCCGCAAGATCGACATCGAACAGCGGACGAAGGCGGAGTCAGATATTGCGGTGGCGGCGGCGTCGATTCTGGCGCGTGAGGGATTTATCAATTGGCTGGAGCGCCATGGAAAAACTCTTGGTTTGCGTTTGCAACGCGGGGCGTCGGCCAGTGTGAAGGAGACCGCGAAAAAGCTCGTGGAAAAGAATGGGCCGCACATACTGCGCGAGGTGGCAAAAGTGCACTTCCGGACGGCGCACGAGATCGCGCCGAATGACTATGCCGCGCCACCTTCGCGAAAGGATTGGCAGAAGTAAGGGCCGACGGCCGCTTACCCTGGTTTCGGCGAGGTTCCTGCTCCACGCTCACTTTACAGTTGTGGAAACTCGGCTTCTCATCCTTAACGCAGACCCTGTCTTCCAGGATAAATCGCTCGCGATTTTCGATCAGATAGACGAGGTCGAAACGCACATTGCGCGGACGCTTTCCGAAGCGGTATCGATTCTTCTAGGGGAGAACTTCGATGCTTTTGTGGTGGAAGGCGAAACCACGCTCGCGGTGGAACAGGCAACGAATTCCCCTCGCTCAACATCGTGTGCCTGGTGCCGGAGGTGGGCCAAAGCGGAAGGAGCGGCGGCGGGCCAGCAGAACATCGCGCTCATTGTGAGCAGGCAGAGCGAGCGCCGACTGACGCGCGTGCTGAAGAGTTTCGTGCGTTCGCTCGAGAAACGCTCCGGAACGCTGGCCGAGGGATCGATCCCTGCCATTCGCTCATTGGCAATTTGAATCAATTTTCGGCAGCGATAAAGGGCTCGAAAACAAGCTTCGTCTCCTCACCTTGCAGCTGGATAACCGGAAGAAGCTGCATGACTTCATCACTTACGGGCTCGATAAGGCGAAGCCAATCATGTCGGTCGAGCAGGAGCGCCAGTTTACCGAAATTCGCGCCCATCTCTTGCAGGAAACGGAACATGTTTTCGGGAAGCTAAACATTCTGGGCGAGCTCTCGGGCAAATCGATGAATGTATTGCAGCGTGGCGTTTCTATTCGCGGTGTGCGTGAACTGTCGACCGACGAAGTGCGCCGGCTCGAAACCGAATGGAATGCAGTTTTCACCAAGCTGGGCGTCGTGCAGGGCCAGTTGAAAGTCGCAACGAAAGGAATTGGCCGGGCAAACGGTGTTTGCTTATCATTTGAAACGGCTTTTTCGACGGCCGGCCACGGCCCGCTAATTCATGCAGGCCAGGAGGCTTGCGCCTTCTAACCCAACAGTTTAGCGGCATAAAATTTTCGTTTTCTTGTTTAATTTTGCCGCCAGTTTGGCGATGAGAGGCGATTCCTCTTGTGATATGGCAAAACTCACCAAGCGCGACATCGTTGTCGCCATCAGCAACCAAACAGGAATGGTTCAACACGAAGTTTTCGACGTGGTCCAGCGGACGCTTGATAAGATTACCGACAGTCTGGCCAATAATGTGGCCGTCGAGCTGCGTAACTTCGGGGTTTTTCAACCGCGGCTTACCAAGCCACGCGTGGGACGAAACCCGAACCAGCCAGGCAGCAGTTTCGTCATTCCACCGCGAGCTACTGTGAAGTTCAGGGCCGGCAAAATCATGCGCCAGCGAGTCGAGAAACTTTCGCGAGAATTAAAGGAAGCTTCCGAACGCCAGCAAAACGCAGCTTCTGGCAACCACAACGGCCAATAGGTCAGCCAGCGCCCAGAACGGGGCCGCCGTCACGATTCGGAAGCTGGTTCGAGTAAGTTTTGAATTGCCCGTTCCAGGCGCTCAAAATTGATCGGCTTGGTCAGATGTTCCGAGAATCCGGCCGCTTGCGCCTTGGTTACATCTTGTTCCATTCCGAAACCGCTAAGCGCGATGCCGCGCAGGCCTTTGCTCGCTCCGAGTTCGCGCATGAGTTCGTAGCCGCTGCGGTCGGGCAGGCCAATGTCGCTAATGAGCAGATCGAAATCTTGTGCGCGCGCCTTTTCCACGGCTTGCGCGGCCGAATGCGCGAGCGTGATCTGATAACCGCGGCGCTCAAGCATCATTTTCATCCCAAGACAGGTATCGTGGTGATCGTCGACCACGAGAACCCGCCGCTGCCCGAATGTATCTCGTCGTTGTTTTTCGGCGACGGCGGGACGTTTCTTCTCCGCCCCGTCGCCGGTGTAGATCGGAGCCGGAACGGTCTTCAACTTTAGAGCGAAGGTCGAACCTCGATCTTTACCCGGGCTTTCCACGCGAATTCTTCCTCCGTGCGCGTCGACCATGGCTTTCGAGATGGCGAGACCCAGACCGAGACCGCCGAAACGGCGAGTGATCGAGCTTTGGCCCTGCTCGAAAGCATTAAAAATCTTGTCGATTTTTTCCTGCTCGATCCCGATGCCGGTGTCCGAGATTCGGATTTCAATTTCTTCTGGAGTCGGATTAAGCGTTTCAATCGTGATGCGGCCTTGGGCCGGAGTAAATTTAACGCTGTTCTTAATGAGGTTCCAAAAGACCTGCTGCAAACGCGCCGGATCTCCCCGGACGTGCGTGCTTTTGGCGTGAAGGTGAGATTTCAATTCGAGATGCTTCCGGGCGATATCTTCGCGGCAAATTTCGCAGGCCCGTTGGAGGATTTCAGGCACACAAATAATCTCAAAACTTAACTGCAACTTGCCTTTAGCGATCCGCGTCACATCAAGTAAGTCGTCAATCAGCCGCGCTTCCAGCTCGACATTGCGTCGGATGACCTCGAGCGCCTCCCGGGCCGAAGGGGAATCGGGAATGCTCGCTTCCAATTCCCCGACCATGGCAATGACAGGCGAGAGAGGATTGCGCAACTCGTGGGAAAGCAGCGCAAGGAATTGATCTTTGGCCGCATTTGCGTCAATCAGTTCCTGGCGCAGTGTGACGTCGCGGGTCTTGTCCTCGAGAAGATAAAGCACGCCCTGAACGGTTTGTTGCGAGCTTTGCAAGCGGAGCAGGCTGATGTTCACAAAATGCGTAACACCTGTTTTGTCCTTGAACGGTTGCTCGACCAGTTGAAACGGTGTCCCAAAAGAGAGGACTTTCTCGATCGCTTCCGGCGGAGCAATCTTTACATCGTCGTAGGTTGCTTCGGTGATGTCGCGCCCGGGGGACATATCTCCAAAGCGTTGCGCCATCTGCGCAAAAGCCTCGTTGGCCTGAAGAAAACGTCGCGAAACCGGATCGACAAGAGCAATCCCACTCGGCACGTTGGCGAGAATTTTTTCGCTGAAAACAACTTCGCGTTCGATGCGCCGGGTGGCTTCGGTCTCGCGCCGATAGAGCTTGTTCGCGCCCAACGCACCAACAGCTGTGCCGACCAGCAGCCACCCGACAAGGATTTTCATCTTGTTCAACAGATCATGCACAGGTTTATAGGCGACGGCCTTAGGCTGCGCCACTACCGCCACCCAGCCCGTCGATTCCACCGGGCTGAAAGAATAAAGATTGCCGTGCCGCTCGAAATGCCCGGTCTTGTTCTTGCTAATGTCGTTCATCAACGTCCCGGCTTTTCCCAGCTCGATGCTTGAATTAGGTCGAAAATCAGTGCCGAAGAGCGCGGTCCCGTTTTGATCCAGGATCTGGCAAACGGACTCGTCCGCAAATTCAATCGCGGACAAACGCCGCCCCATTCTTTCCATTAACACCGATACTCCAAGGTAGCCGACAATGGTTCCATCCGGCGTCCGAACTGCGCCGACGATATCGGTCGCCCTGCGTTTGTCCTGAAAACGAGGATGCACGGCCGAGACAAAGGTCCCGTTGGTTGCTTTGGCCTGTTCCCGCCAACCATCAGAGCCAAAATCCTTACCGACCATCCCCGGAATGGAGGGTAGCGACGCGATCAGAGTCCCGTCGGGCGCGGCAATAAACATCCCATCAATGCGCGATAATATTCAATGACACCGCGCGTGCGGCTCAGGTCGTCGCCTACCAGATGGGCGATTAATTGAATGAAGGTCTGCCGATCGCGCAGGATTTTCGATTCCAGCGTTTTCGTCAGGATCGTGTAGGAAACGACGAGAGTTAAAATCGACGGCACCCATCCCGCCAAAAGGATGGGAAAAACAATGTTAAAACGTTGGAAACGATCCCGTTTCTGCTTCTTGAATCTATCTCGCAATTGCATCGGCTTGCCCGCAAAAATTCCTCTATCACCAATTAACCCGCTCGCCCCCTCAGGCAAGATGAATGTCCGGGCTGTGCTCCATTCGCCAAAGCGCGAAAATTTGATTCGCCGTTTCCGCATGAAGCCTCCAACGATCAGGACTTTTGCTTTGGCTCGCCGTTTGGGAAAGGTCGTCCTTAAGTCAAGCAGAGCGCTGAAGGGCGTTTGTTTTTAAGATCTTTTCTACGCTACCCTGTCTTCTCTGTCAGCTCGCTTTTCCAGAGGCAAAAGCGGCATTTTTGATTTGACGCACGCGCCGGAAACGGCATCATGTCGCCCTTGCTGCCTCAACCAACGGGCAGCTCCTGAAAGCTACATGCAAGGAAGCGCTTACATTGTCTGGACGATCTGCTACCTGAGCGTGCTCATTGGTCTTTCGGCCTACGGCATCCATCGCTATTTCATTATCTACTTGTTTCTCAAAAACAGGAACCGCCAATCCATCCCGGCCCGGCGATTTGAACAATTGCCGAAGGTGACGATGCAATTGCCGATCTTTAACGAAGTTTACGTGGTCGAGCGTTTGCTTCGCTCCGTCAGCGAATTGGACTACCCGCGACAACTTCTCCAGATTCAGGTGCTGGATGATTCGACCGATGATACTCGGGAACTGACTTCTTCCTGCGCGGACGAACTGCGCCGGCGCGGTTTCAATGTCCAACTCATCCATCGCGTTGATCGCACTGGCTTCAAAGCGGGTGCTCTCGCCGCAGGACTCGAGTTTGCCGAAGGCGATTTTGTCTGTATTCTCGACGCCGATTTTGTCCCGCAGCCCGACTTGCTCAGGCGCACCATTGATTTTTTCACCGATCCGAAAGTCGGAATGATTCAGACGCGTTGGGGACATTTGAACCGCAGCTATTCATTGCTCACGCGCGCGCAGGCGATGTTTCTGGATGGACATCTGCTTCTGGAACAAACCGCGCGCAGCCGAAGTGGACGCTTTTTTAATTTTAATGGGACGGCCGGTCTCTGGCGCCGTTCTTGCATCGAGGAAGCGGGCGGCTGGCAGCACGACACGCTTACCGAAGATCTCGATCTTAGTTATCGCGCGCAGCTCGTGGGCTGGAAATTTATTTTCCTCCCCGATGTGGTGACTCCGGCGGAACTGCCGGTGGACATGAACGGCTTCAAATCTCAGCAACATCGCTGGACCAAAGGATCCGTCCAAACATGCAAGAAACTTCTGCCCACCATCTGGCGCAGCAAACTACCCTTTCCGATTAAGCTCGAAGCCACGGGTCACTTGATGTCGAATTTCGCTTACTTGCTTCTTGCTTGCTTATGCGTGCTCCTGCATCCCTCCGTCGGTGGGCCGCAGGCCGGATGGCTGCGGACTCTTTTGATCGACATCCCCATTTTTCTCGCGGCGTCGGTATCGGTGGCGGTATTTTACATTTGCGCACAACGCGAGCTGCATCCGCGCACGTGGATGAAAGAAATTCTTTTTCTCCCTTGCTTGCTCGCCCTCGGGATCGGCCTCTCACTCAACAACGCGCGGGCCGTCTTGGAAGCTCTCTTTAATCACAAATCCGATTTTACCCGAACGCCGAAGTACGGTATCGAGCGCAAATCGCAGCCCTGGCGGGCCTGCAAATACCGGCCGCTTAAATCAGCTCTGCCGCTCGCTGAATTGGCCTTCGCGATCTATTTCAGCTACTTCGTTTGGTTCGCAATCGTGCACCACCAGTTCATTTCGGTACCATTCTTGCTCATGTTTCAGAGTGGGTTTCTCTATGTCTCGCTTTCCTCGCTGGCTCCGTGGCCGAAATTCAGTGTCGGCGGCTCACGTGCGACAGCCGCAGTTCCCGCGTGACAAACGAATAAAGTTGAGTAAGAAGTCGCGCATGTTTCGCCCCCTTGTCATCGTTTTCGCCTTCGTTTCAATCGCGTATCCGTTTGGTGCGCGCGCCGAACTGGCGCTTCCCAGTCGTGTCATAATCAGTGTACGCGACCAGAAGCTGATGCTCTTGGAAAACGGCGCCAAGGTCGCCACATATCCTGTTTCCACCTCAAAGTTCGGGCTCGGCGATGGTTGGGGCAGAATGACAACTCCGCTTGGGTTCCTGCAAGTCGCGCAAAAAATCGGTGACCACGCGCCGACCGGTGCAGTTTTTCATAATCGTCGTTTCACCGGAGAAATTCTCCTTCCAAACGCGCCTGGTCGCGATCCCATCATCACGCGCATCATCTGGCTGCGTGGTCTTGAGGCTTCGAATGTGCATGCCTTTAACCGGTGCATTTACATTCATGGCACGCCGCAGGAAAAAACAATCGGGCGACCGGCAAGCTACGGTTGCATTCGGATGAAATCGAGCGATGTGACTGCTCTTTATAGTCAGCTGCCACTCGGCGCACTTATCCAAATCGTTCCTAACCGATTGCCGAAAGTTGCCGCAGCGCCGGCGCGTCCCGCATCCCAGCCCGGCCAACCGGCGACCGAGACAGTGATTTCGTCCACTGGCGCCGAGAAATCGGCGACGACGCCCGGACGCAAAAGTGCCCCGGTGCCGCTGGTGGTTTCGAGTGGGCGAGGCGCCTAAGCAGGCGCAAAATCGCGAATCCCGGTCGAGATCGACCCGCTTCGCGCCAAGAGGCAGCCGATTGAATCGATCAGCTGGGTCGCCCAGCTCCTTCTCTTTGTCACCTTGTGCTGATAGACTCGTTCCCATTGTGGGAGCTGACCGCCGCGGCGGGTTCGGCGAGATCTTGACAACTTTGCCGCGCGCCGCGAGCCTCCAGCCCGGGCAAACATTTTTCTCTTAACGAATGGCTAATACAAAGTCCGCAATCAAACGTGGCCGGCAATCGATGGCGCGTTCGCTTCGCAACCGGAGTGTACGAACGCGGCTGCGTTCGCTCCAAAAGCAAGTGCGCGTTGCGGGCCCACCGCCTGCGAAAGAACTTCGTGCACTCATTTCGGCAATCGATAAAGCGGCCAAGCGCGGAATCATTCACCGCAACGCCGCGAATCGCCGGAAAGCGCGCCTGCAAAAAATGGCCGCCGCGCCCGCGGCGCAAAAGTAAGTGTCTCGCGTCAGCAGCGGACTCTGTGCGCCTTGCGCGCCGCGAGTAAGATCGACAACTAAAAGAGCGACAATTACGCCGCGGGTTAGTTTAGCCAAATGGTCTTTGCATATCGCGCAGGACGGATAAATTTCTGCGATGATTCCCGCACTTCTTCTTGTTTTTTCCGTCGTCGCCTATCGCATTACGACGGGGCTCTTGATTGATTCCGGCGCGACCTGGCTTTCCAACTTCGCCCCCTTCGCCGCGCTCGCGCTCTGCAGCGCTGCTTATTTTCCAGCGAAATACAAATTCAGCGTGCCATTGATCGCGCTTTTTATCTCGGACGCAGCGCTCAACTTTCATTACGGCGCGGCCATTCTCGATCCGCTGATTCTTTGTCGCTATCTTGCCCTTGCTCTGGTCGGTTTCATCGGCTTTTTGTTGCGCAATCGCGTTTCGCCTAAAACGCTTCTGCCGGCTTCGGTTGTTGGATCGACAATTTTTTACGCGATCACCAACACGTTCGCCTGGCTCACCGATCCCGGTTATGCAAAGAATTTTGCGGGCCTGATTCAAGCGCTCACCGTTGGGTTGCCCCAGTTCAGCTCGACACCGAGTTGGATGTTTTTCCGCAACTCGCTCCTCAGCGATCTTTTGTTCACCCTGCTTTTCATCGCCTGCATGAGCTTTGGCCGAAACTCTGCTCGCTCGCGTGCAGAAGCGGCCTTGCCTCGCGTCGCGTAAATCTCAATGCATCGGCCCGAGCCACGCGACGAGGTCGAGATGCTCGCGCTGATGCTGCTGATCCGCCGTTTCGAAGAACGCGCGAGCCAGCAATATCAAGCGCAGAAGATCGGCGGCTTCTGCCATCTGTACATTGGGCAGGAGGCGGTTGTCGTGGGCGCAATCGCGGCCGTGCGCGAAGACGATTATGTCATCACCGCGTATCGCGATCACGCGCATGCCCTTGCGCGCGGCACCAGCGCGGATGCGTGCATGGCGGAGCTATTCGGCAAGGAAACCGGTTGCTCGCGCGGCTTGGGCGGTTCCATGCATTTTTTCGATCGGAGCCGCCACATGTACGGTGGGCACGCCATTGTTGGCGCGCACGTTCCGCTGGCGGCGGGGATGGCGTTCGCCTCCAAGTACCGCACCGAAGACCGCGTGACTCTTTGCTTTTTTGGCGACGGCGCGATCAATCAGGGCTCATTTCACGAAGCGCTCAATCTGATCGCGCTTTTTAAACTGCCAGTCGTTCTCATCTGCGAAAACAATCTCTTCGCGATGGGCACTTCGGTGAAAAGATCGACATCGTTGAAACAAATCGTTGATCGCGCCGAGGGTTACGACATTCCGGGCGAAATTGTCGATGGGATGAACTTTCGCGAAGTGCGCGACAAACTCGCCGAGATCGTGTGTTCCATTCGCAAAGATCCGCATCCGGCGTTCGTCGAGATTCGCACTTATCGTTATCGCGGCCATTCCATGTCCGATCCGGCAAGTTATCGGACGAAAGATGAGCTGGAAAAATATCGGCTGGACGATCCGATCACGCGTTTGCGCGCGCAGCTCACCCGCGAGGGCAAACTTACAAACGAAAAGTTCGATCAGATCGATAAGCACGCGAAAGAAACAGTGCTCGCGGCCGTGAAGTTTGCCGAGAAAAGTCCGGAGCTGCCGCTCGAGAGGCTTTACGATTACACCTACGTGAATTCTGTAGTGGCAGGCGTGTCGCCTGCAACACCTAAAGAATCTGCGGCCGACACGGCCGCCACTACACGATGAGAGAAATTACTTATCGTCAGGCGCTCAACGAAGCGCTCGCCGAAGAATTGGAGCGCGATCCCAACGTGTTTCTGATGGGCGAAGAAGTCGCCGAATACAACGGCGCTTACAAAGTCAGTCAGGGTTTGCTCGATCGCTTTGGCCCGAAACGCATCATCGATACGCCGATCAGTGAAAACGGTTTTGCCGGGCTTGGAGTGGGCGCAGCCATGGTTGGCTTGCGGCCGATTATCGAGTTCATGACGTTCAGTTTCTCGCTCGTCGCTTTCGACCAGGTCGTAAACAACGCGCCGAACATGTTCACGATGTCTGGTGGGCAATTTAATATTCCAATCACCTTTCGCGGACCAAACGGCCCCGCTCATCAACTCGGCGCGACCCATTCGCACGCGACGGAACCGCTTTACGCAAACGCGCCCGGATTAAAAGTTTGCACGCCGGCAACGCCGCGCGATGCGAAAGGTTTGCTCAAAACCGCCGTGCGGGACGACAATCCGGTGCTCGTTCTCGAGGCGGAGCTTCTTTACAGCTCGAAAGGAATGGTCGAATCGCCGGATGAAGAGCTGCTCATTCCGCTGGGCGAAGCGGAAGTGAAACGCGAAGGCAGCGATGTCTCGATTATCTGTTACGCCCAAACGGTCCCGCTCGCGCTCGCCGTGGCCGCGCAACTGGAAGACGAAGATATTTCCGCGGAAATTGTCGATCTTCGCTCCATCAAACCGCTCGACGAGAAAGCTATCTTCGATTCAGTCGCGAAAACGCACCGCGTCGTGATTGTCGAACAAGACCGGCCGTTCTGCGGCGTGGGCGCGGAAGTTTGCTACCGCATCCAGAAAAATATTTTCGATGAGCTCGATGCACCCGTCATGCGCGTTTCTCAAGAGGACGTGCCGATGCCTTACAACGAACGCCTCGAGAAAGCGGTGCTGCCCAACGCCGGCAAATTAATCGCTACAGTGAAAAGGGTCTGTTACGCCTGATCGACGTTACAAAAGTTACATGCGTTACAAGGTTAAAAAGACAGTCCATTGTAACGTTGAACCCGTTTAACATTTTAGCTTTTGCGCCATGCCTGAAATCCAAATGCCGAAGCTGAGCGACACAATGACGGAAGGAACGCTCGTCTCGTGGAAGAAAAAAACGGGCGATAAAGTTTCGGCCGGTGACGTCATCGCGGAAATCGAGACGGACAAGGCGACGATGGAATGGGAATCGCCGGAAGATGGGACGCTCACCGAAATTTATGTCGAAGAGGGCGGCAAGGTAAATGTTGGCGACAAGATCGCGTTCATCGGCGGAGAAGGTGAAGAAGGGCCAGCTGAAGAAAAGAAAGAAGAAAAAAAGGAAGAAAAAAAAGAAGAAGCAC
>QHPX01000104.1 GCA_003219195.1 Verrucomicrobiota bacterium | reverse complement strand
TTATTTTAGCGACGGGATTGCGGAGGAGATTCTCGCGGCACTGGCGAAGATCGAGGGTTTGCGCGTTGCGGCGCGGCGATCGTCGTTTTGGTTCAAAGGAAAAGAGGCACAACTCAGCGAAATCGCGCAGCGACTGAATGTTGGAAATGTGCTGGAGGGCAGTGTCCGGCGCGACGGCAATCGCGTTCGCATCACGGCCGAGCTCATCGACGCAAGCGACGGCTTCACACTTTGGTCAGAAACATTCGATCGCGAAATGCAGGGAATCTTCGCCGTCCAGGACGAGATCACGCGCGCGATTGTCGATGCGCTGAAATTAAAACTCGATATCTCCGCGCCACCGACGTCGCGCAGCACCGACGCTTACGACTTTTATCTACAGGGTCTTTTTTATTCCGATAAGAGTACGGAAGAAGCGTTGCAGCGCAGCTTGGAATTTTTCGAGCGCGCGTTGGAAAGGGATCCGCAATTCAGTCGCGCGTGGACCGGCATTGCGAAATCGTGGCTTTGGCTCGCGGACGCCTACGTGCCACCGCTCGAAGCGTATCCGAAAGTGCGTGAGGCGGCGACCAATGCGCTCAACATCGACAAGGGCGACGCTGAAGCGCACGTCTATTTGGGCGAAGTAAAACGCATTCTCGATTGGGACATGGACGGCGCGGCACGGGAATTTTGTCGCGCTGTCGAGCTCGATCCAAAATCGACGCCGTCAAATTATTTTTCGGCTGCGTTTTGGGCCGCGCGCGGCGAACGCGATGAAGCGCTCACTTATTTGCAGCGCACTTCCAAAATCGATCCGGCGTCGCTGTGGGTGAACAATTCCGCGTGCGAACTCTACCGTTACTTTGGTCTCTACGATGAAGCGATCGCTGCCGGCGAACGCGCGTTGCAACTGGACCCGGCGTTTATCTATGGCGAGCCTCTACTAGCGGCGCTGTATCGCGAGATGGGGCGATTTGATGACGCGATCGCTCTTTACAAAAGGGCTCAGAATCTCAGTGGCAGACCAGCGTTTGGTTTGGCTATCACCTACGCGCGCATGAACCGGCGTGATGAAGCGGTGCGAGCTCTCAATGCAGCCACGGCAAATCGGCGCTACACGCCAGGTGACGCAATCGCGCATGTGCACGTGTCCCTCGGAGAGCATGACGAAGCCATTCGCGAACTTGAACGCGCATGCCAGGAGCGATCTTCATCGTTGCATTTCGTCGGCATCGCGCCGGAGTTCGCCCAAATCCGCGGCGATAGGCGATTCACTGCAATCCTGGAACGAATCGGTCTGGAACCGGATAAAGTTTTTGCAAGCGCGCCGTCGCGTCGCTAATGCCAGGCGCAGATTCCGCCGCTGATTGATTGGAGCGACAACCGCTCCGCGGCCTGCATCTGCGTTCCGGAAATCAATTCGAGAAATCCGTCAGATAAGAGCTCTGAACGTAGTTTTGTCCTACTTGTCTTTTGCTTTTTGCTCTGTCGTCTCTTCCTTCGGAAACAGGGAGAGATATTCGGCGTAGCCTTCGGCCTTCATTTTTTCGACGGGAATGAAATGCAACGCGGCCGAGTTAATGGCGTAGCGCCGGCCAGTCGGCGGCGGTCCGTCGTTGAAAACGTGGCCGAGATGGGAGCTGCTCCCGGTTGCGCGGACCTCGGTGCGTTGCATGCCGAAGGAGGAGTCGGGTTTTTCGACAACGCGGTCCGGTGAAATCGGTTTCGTAAAAGTCGGCCGGCCGGTGCTGGCATCAAATTTGTCGGTCGAACTGAAAAGCGCCTCGCCCGTGATGACGTCCACGTAAATGCCGGGCTTCTGATTGTCCCAGTATTCATTCCGAAAAGCGGTCTCGGTGCCGTTTTCGCGCATGACGTGGTATTGTTCTTCCTTGAGCTGGGAGCGGAGGACGGAGTCGCTCGGGACCGGTTTTATGGGATTAAATTGTCCCGTTTCCTTTTTCTGCTCTTCCGCGTGGCTGAAGTAAAAGAAGCCCGCGGCGACGGCGGCGGCGCCAAGCAAGCCAAGCCATAGCGTTAAGTGGGCCGAGTGTTTCGAAGGGTGATGGATTCTGTGCACCGGCGTTTCGGAAATTTCTTTTACCGACAGTTCATTCATTAGCCACCACTTCGTCTCGTGAATGCGCAGGGGTACTGGAGCGGACCTCTTTTAATATATCGCACCGACCAGCCGCGGTGGTTGTGCGCATTCATCTCCCCAAAACTCCCCGGACGAAACCGTTATTTCTTCTTCTCGAAAAGCGCGAGATAGTCGCCGTAGCCTTCTTCCCTCAATTTTCCCACTGGAACGAATCGCAGCGCGGCCGAATTGATGCAATATCGCTGACCGATCGGCGCCGGACCGTCTGGGAAAACATGGCCGAGGTGCGAATCGCTTTTGCTCGAACGGACTTCGGTCCGTTCCATGCCAAGCGTGCGATCCGATTTCTCCGCCACGCGCGCTTTGTCGATCGGCTTGGTGAAACTCGGCCAGCCGGTGCCGCTGTCGAATTTGTCAAGCGAGCTAAACAGCGGTTCCCCGCTCACAATATCGACATAAATTCCGTCGCGATGCTCGTTCCAATATGCATTCTGAAACGGCGGCTCTGTCCCGCACATTTGCGTGACGTGATATTGCTCGGGCGTGAGTTTTTTGCGCAGTTCCGCGTCTACGGGTTTCGCGCTCTTGTCGCTGTTGGTTGATGGAGTTGTCATAGCTGGCGGTTGTGTCGCCGGATCGTCTCGCTTCTGAGCGCCGGCCCGATTCAGAAACAACAAAAGACCAAGCAACCCGACAAAGACAAACGCGCAGAAGATCAACATTCCACGCGGCGATTGCTTCAGCCGTTTTGGAAACTGGATCACGGCAAAAAATACGCAATTTATTTTGTCGCGACAGCGGAATTTGCCACCGGCGCTTTAGTTGCGGCGCGTCGGTTTGTCCGCGATGAGCAACTGCTGTCAATCGGGCAGCGGCGCTGATTTAGGAACCCGGCCGTGCAACGGACCGACATCGATCGCCACCGAAGCAGTTGTTCTGATTAGATCAGGTGGAAGACTTCGGCTTCGTCGTAAGTAATTGGACGACTTGAAGGGCTAGGCGTTCGGGGCATTGCTGGATGCACGAACCGCTCGGGTGCGAATTTCGCTAGTCGACATCCTGTCGCCCGGCTTCGGGAACACGAATGTAGCGACGCAGCACAAGCAATCCAATCGGCGCAACCGATGCCGCCAGAGCAAAGATAAGCCACATCGTCCCGGAATGTCGCGGACCGTGTTCTGGACAAAACGCAGCTAATAGCCATCCCCCGCTTCCCACGAGCAATTTGCCGAGAAGAAACGGAATATAGGAGAGTGCGCCATAGGATGCTTCCTGACCCTTTGGGGCAATCGCGGCAGCATACTCGTACACTCGCGGTGAATAGAATGCTTCGCCGACCGAGAAGATGGCAATATAGATCGCGGTCATGATGTAGTATGGATGAATGCCACCTTTCACTCCGAGATAGGTGTGACCGAGCCATTGCCCGATCGGGCCGTTGGCGGAGCCTTGGAACCACGCCGTAGGCAAGGCCATCAAGAAGACCGAAGCCGCACAAATGACTCCACCGACGACGACCATTCGATAGGCGGAGAACTGTTGGGTAAGCGCGCCGATGATTGGCACAAGCAAAATGATGAGAAGGTAATTGATGGCTGACAGCTGACCTATCGGCGCTCCGTCCCCTAGCTCGCGAATACCGAATTTGGGAAACACGTAGTCCATTTGCAGGAAGATGAGCTTCAGAAATCCGATCAAAAGAAGAAAGGCAAGCAGGCGGTAAAAACCCGACTGACTGAGCAGCCGCCTAAATAGCCGGACGGTATCGAGGGCACTGTCGTGGACCGTTAACCAGATACGCTCCCAGAACGCACCTGTGGCATATCTCACCGGCTCAGCGGTGAACCTAACGCCTTCATCTGTCGCTTCAGCTCCTCTGCGCAAAAAATAAATCGTCGGAAGAAGCAGAAGCTCGAAGCCGAGGCTTACCAGGAACAGCGTCCGGTAAGTAGTTATCTGTAATCCAAAGAGACTTAAATGACCATGTTCGCCTAATGTCTGCCGGACGTAGTCGAAGATGCGGGCAGCAATCAGGTAGCCAACGTTCATGACCATGTAGATGATCGAGAAGGAGATTGAGCGTTGTCGCGTCGTCGAATATCGTCGCGCGGCTGCGATCAGCACCGGCGTGCCTAGTGCCTCACCGATGACCAAAGGAAACAAGCCGCCGGCAAGCGCCAGCCAATGTATCGTCGTAAACGCCATTACGGCGCGAGCAACCAGGCAGACAAAGACACCAAGGAAAAAAGTTCGGCGAAGGCCGACCGCGTCCGTGACTGAGCCAGCTAACAGCGTGAAGACGGTCATCGCCGGCGCCCAGACCCAACCTACTAAAGCTCCCGCGTGCTGATCGTTGAACCCGAGATCTGACGAAAGCCATAAAATCAGCGTCTTATTCGTGATCGAGTAGGCTGAGATGATTAGGAGCTTTATCGCAAAGGTGAGCCACAACTCGCGCTGAGCTCCCTTGAGGACGGTGAATTTCGCGAGAAAACCGAGAAAACCTGTTGCTTCGACTGGAGCGACGCTGTCCTCCGGCACGAACGTCTCTCTGATTGGTTCTCCCACGGTTTTGACTTCAGCTACAGCATTTTCGCGACAAATTCGCGCCCGTCGAATAGCGCAAAGTCGTCGATTTTTTCGCCGGTGCCAACAAAACGCGTCGGGACCTTTAACTCATCGGCAATCGCAACTATGATTCCGCCTTTGCCGCTGCCGTCGAGCTTGGTAACGATCAAGCCGGTCAATCCTATGACGTTGTGAAACTCGCGCGCCTGGTTGAGTGCGTTGCCGCCGGTGGTGGCATCGACAACGAGCAAAATTTCGTGCGGCGCGTTCGAATCGAGCTTGGCCAGGCTGCGCTTCACTTTTTGCAACTCGGCCATCAAATTGCTTTTCGTGTGTAATCGTCCAGCGGTATCGCAAATGAGGAATTCGATCTTGCGTTTCTCGGCCGCCTGGTAGGCCTCGTAACAAAGCGCGGCCGGATCGGCGTTGTAATGACCGCGAATCATTTCCAGGCCAAGACGCTCGGCCCAAATGCCAAGTTGCTCGATCGCCGCCGCGCGAAAAGTGTCCGCCGCCCCGAGCAACACACTATGTCCATCTTGCTGGAGAAAATGCGCGAGTTTCGCCGTCGATGTTGTCTTGCCCGTCCCGTTCACGCCTGCGATCAAAATCGCTTTCGGTTTGTCAGGAAGCGGCTCAATTGGTTTCGAAGCGGTTGGCAGGACGCGCAAGACTTCATCGCGGGCGACTTTGACGACATCATTAATGCCGGTCAGAGACCAGGCGTCGCGCTCTTGCAACCTGCTGATGATCCGCGTCGTCATCGGCACTCCCAGATCCGCGCGGATAAGCGTTTCTTCGAGCTTGTCCCAGTCGATTGGCTTATTCGCAAACGTTTGCGCAAGTGTGTCGAAGAAGTTCATTCGTTAGTCTCCAGTCTTGTCATGTCGAGCGAAGTCGAGACATCCCTTACTGCTCTCTGAAAAAACGCGCTAATCGAGTGTGTGCGCTGTTTTAATAGTGAGAGATTCCTCGACTTCGCTCGGAATGACAAATAGCCAGCTCGCGACGCAAGACCGACAGCAACTACTTCGCTGCGTCGGGCGCTGTTTTCTGCACCGCTTCGCGCAACGGACGCTTCAAATCGTCTTTCACACGATCGAGGATCCCGTTAACGAAACGTCCAGAATCCGCGCCACCAAAAGTTTTGGCCAGCTCGATCGCTTCGTTGATCGAAACGACCGGAGGAATGTCGTCGCGATAAAGCATTTCGTAAATCGCAAGCCGAAGAACATTGCGATCGACAGCGGAGATGCGATGGAACTCATAATTCTCGCAGTAGCGCCGAATTCGCTCGTCCATTTCCGGCAGGTGCGCGACCATTCCTTCGATCAGCGGCTGGGCAAATTCGCGCACACGCGGCGTGCCCGGGCAAAATTCCCAAAAGTCGGCGATGTTCTCCGGTCCTTCGCCATGCTGCAGATCGCGCCAAAAATGATATTGAATGGCGGCTTCACGCGCCCGGCGACGTTTACCCATAAGACTTATTTTGCACGGAGCTTCGACATGACGCCGGCGATTTTCACCGCAGCCCGCGCCGCTTCCGTCCCGCGATTGATCTTATTCTTAAGACAACGCTCGCGTGCTTGAGTTTCATTGTCGAGGCTGAGAACAGCGTTGATTACGGGCACGCCGTGATCGACGGCAATCCGTTGCAACGCGTCGGTCACAGAGCGGCTGAGATTGGACGCGTGCCCCGTCTTCCCTTTCAATATGACGGCCACGGCGATGATCGCGTCCACTTTTTTTTGCGAAGCCAGCTCGCGCACGACGATTGGAATTTCGAACGCGCCGGGCACGCGCTGGAGAGAAATCGTTGCGCCTGGCGAAAGCGCGCGCAGTTCTTCCCGGGCGTGATTGATGAGGCCCTGCACGTATTCGCCGTTAAACTGGCTCGCCACAATTATGAAGCTGCGTTTTACGCCGGCGTCACGTGGACGCGGCGGACTAATGTTCGACATGGCAGCGGCGATGAAAGATCGACAAATCGCTCGTGAGCGAATCGCCTCAGAGCATATGGCCCAGCTTCACTTTTTTCGTCTCGAGATATTTCGCATTGTGCGGGTTGGCTTCGCTCCGAATCGGCACTTGCTCGACCATCTCGAGTCCATACCCTTCCAGCCCAACCACCTTCTTCGGGTTGTTGGTCAGAAAGCGGAACTGGCGCACGCCCAGATCGAAAAGGATTTGCGCGCCGAGACCGTAATCGCGCAGATCGCTCGGGTAACCGAGCTTGGCGTTTGCTTCCACGGTATCGAGTCCTTCCTCCTGTAATTTATAGGCGTGGATTTTTGCCGCGAGACCAATGCCGCGTCCTTCCTGTCGCATGTAAACGAGAACGCCGTTGCCCTCCTCTTGGATTTGCCGCAGCGCGGCGTGCAACTGATTCCCGCAATCGCACCGGCGCGAACCGAAAACGTCGCCGGTCAGACACTCGCTGTGCACGCGCACCAGCGTCGGACGTTTCTTGTCTATCTTGCCTTTAACGAGCGCGAGGTGATGCGCGCCATCGAGCTTCGAGCGATACAAGTGCAAATCGAAATCGCCGTACTCGGTGGGTAATTTCACCACCTGTTCGCGTTCCACTAGTTTTTCGCGCAGGCGCCGGTGCGCGATCAAATTTTGGATCGTGCAGATGCGCAGGCCATGCCTCGTGCGAAACTCCATTAGCTCTGGCAAGCGCGCCATTGTCCCGTCGTCGTGCAAAATCTCGCAAAGCACTCCGGCCGGCTGCAAACCGGCCATGCGCGCAAGATCGACAGCCGCCTCCGTGTGGCCGGTCCGGCGCAACACGCCGCCGTCTTTCGCGCGCAGCGGAAAAACATGACCCGGTTGGACCAAATCATCGGGCGATGATTTCGGATTCGCGATTGCCTGGATCGTCGCGGCGCGGTCCTGTGCGCTGATTCCAGTCGTGATTCCACGCGCGGCATCCACCGAAACAGTGAAATCGGTTCGATACATCTCGCGGTTCTGCACCACCATGCGCTGCAAGCCCAGTTGTTCCGCCCGCTCATTCGAGATCGGCACGCAAATCAAGCCGCGCCCGTGCTTCGCCATAAAATTGACCGCTTCCGGTGTGGCTTTCTCGGCCGCCATGACCAGATCGCCCTCGTTCTCACGATCGGCGTCGTCGGTCACGATCACAATGCGTCCGCGGGCGACGTCGCTCACCACGTCGTCGATCGTGTCGAACTGAAAAGCTTCCGCCGCCTGGACAATCATTAAGACAAGTTCGCCGCCGCTCTCGGCAACGTCAATTCACTTCGCGCTCGTGGCCACGATCGCCTCTGGACGGTACAAGTCGTGATTGCTACTTTGGAACTCGGCTTTGAGTTTCACTTTGAACTGCGCAAGATCGACGAGATCCCAGCGCGTAAAATTCCAGCGGCCGTTTTTTTCGCGCGGCTCGTGCTCAAATCCGACGATGAAATGGACGGCGTCATCACGCACCTTGTTCGTCGCGATTTTTGGTTCGAAATAAAACGTGCGAAAGCTGCTGTCGCGACTTCCGACAGCGTAAAGTTTTGGATCGAGATAGAACACGCGCTTGCTCATAAGATCGACGATTCGCAGGTCGGGATAACCCGAGCGCATCACGTGCTCCTGCGCGGTGCGCGGAAAATCGCAACTAAGACCCGGCGTTGAATTGAGCAGCTCGCGAATCATATCTTCGAAGTGACTGCTTGCTTCATTGATGCGTGCAATCTTTTGGATCGGGCTATCGGGCGCGTTCATGCGTCGCTTAACTTCGTCGAGCAC
>QHPX01000181.1 GCA_003219195.1 Verrucomicrobiota bacterium | reverse complement strand
GCCCCAGTGGAAGCTAAGGTCGTGTTCCAGGAAAACGAGTATGGTGCGGCGGTCACTTCTGCTCCCAGATTGGCCCCATCAAGCTTGAACTGAACACCGACGACGCCGACATTGTCGGAGGCATTGGCCGAGACCGTGACTGCCGTTCCTGAGACCGTGGCACCATTGGACGGAGCGATCATGGACACAGTAGGAGGGGTCGTATCTGGAGATGACGGCCCGGCGAACGGCACCGCATAGATATTGGCGACGCCGCTCTGATTGAAGTTCGACGCCCACCCGACGAACTTGCCGCTCCACGAGACCGACACGCGCGGCTGGTAGAAGTAATTGGCCCCCAGTGACCGCGAGCGATGATGCGCGAGCCGGCGCACCTCGCCGGTCATGACATTGAGCCCGATGACTTCCTGGCGATAGGGGAACCACGACGAGACTCCGCCGTTGAACCCATCATTGGAATCTTCCGTTGTAAAGAAGGCCCAGTCTGCGAACGGCCCCTTGGCCACCGTCGTCAGGTGCCCCGTCACGGACCAGTCCAGCGGCCCGAGGAGGCGTTGGTTATTGGGCAACGCCTTTTGCTGATCTTCGGTGAGCCCGTTGGCATTATTCGTGATGTCCACGCGCCAGATCTCGTCAAAATTGTGGCAGTTAAACACGATCATATAGTTGCGGCCATCGGAGGCCGAGATGAACGCGCCATGATCGCCGCAGAGGGACCAGAAGATCGTCGGCGACGCCGCGACCGAGCGGGTGGTGTGATTAATCTTCCAGCTCACGCCCTGGCCCATGCCATAGACGCCGCCGACGTCCTCATAGCCGATGATGTACTGGCCGTCCGGGGACAGGCCGACGTACCCGTTGCTGTCGGCCGTCACCGCGCCGCTGACCGGGTTTGCGTAGGGCCCGGCGGCCATGTTCTGCCGGTCGTAGATATACACCGACGGCTCCGCGCCGTAGCGCACCAGCATGTAGCGCCCGCTGGCGTCGAACCAATTGAGCGTGCCGCCGAGATCTTTGATCGTCGCGCCGCCCGGGGCAGTGAAATAGACAGTGTCCGTCCACGTGCCGCCGCCCTGGAGCGTGACCTTGTGGATGCTGGAGCCCGAGAAGTAATAGTAGACATTGGGATCGACCGGGTCGAATCCCGTGTTGGAGGTGTCGCCGTTAGGCATCCCGCTGTATTCCACGGTGTTGGTGACGAGATTCATGACTTTCCCATAGTGCCAGTAGCGCGTCTCGTCGGCGTTCCACCACATATTGCGGGCGTAGAGGTTGTCGAACGCGCCGTCGGTCGTGACGCGTTTGACCGTCGAGCCAAAGACGGGATCGGTGTAGCTCGCGCCCACACTAAGCGCGGGCACAAAATTGTCGTAGGCAAAGGGCCCGGTCGCCGGCGGGGGGTGGCTTAAGCCGTCGTTCAGGAGACCCGCAACGCTGCTGCTAGTCTGAGCGAGCGACTGACTGGCGGCCGGCGCAAAAGAGCAGAGGGCGGTGAGCACGCACGCGCCCAACACGGCCCGGCAGAGTTGGCTGGCAAGCGAGCGGAGATCAGGTGAAGAGACAGTGTAAAGGGGGGCTCAATCTGCGTAGCCTAGACAAGGTTCGTGGGAGGAAGCGAAGGGTTTCGGAACGGAATTCTCCACTAACGTCTCACCCAAGCGACACCTCACTTTCGAGTGGAGTCAGGTGCCACTCGCATGCCGTATAGACCCTTTGCCCGCCGTTCCCAGCGCTGAAAATGAGCCGGTCTGTGCACTGCCTTTGGTGTCAATCCGCTTCTGGCTTCGATGAGGAACGCGGAGAGGTCGCAGGGGATATGGGGAGAGTTCATTCGGAAGGGACACGAAAGGAGTCGGGTCCCAAGCCACAAGATGGATCCCGGTACCCGACTCACTTTCGCTCAGCCGTCGCTATTGCAGGAAGTCGAACTCGATGCCAGCGCCAGGCACAACCTGATTAATGGCCCTGACTTCTTCAACGGTCAAGGAACCCCGCCCCACGCCAGCCGTCGCGCTTGCACTACCAGCGCCGAAGCTGGTGTCAACGCCAACGCCCACCTGGACCTCGAGTGTGTGGATTCCAGGGGACAGATTGGCTGCCACGAAATTGAAGTGATGAGCAGCCATCGTGTCCAGGATCAGCTGAATCATCTCGTCGGTCACTACGCACTCGGTGGCGACGGTGATGACTCCATCACCGTTCAGGTCCTGGCAACTCTGGATCACGCCGCCGAGCGTGGCGCTCAGGGTTTGAGCCCGCTTGTCATACACCACCTTGGGCGGAAACGCGCCCGAAAGATTCGTGGGGTTGAACGGCTTACCATCCAGGAGGACGCTGACCTCCAGCGTCGCACTGGCCGACGCAGTATCGGTCGTCCCGTTCTTGCCCTTCACCTGGGTTTGGGTAAACAGCGCCGTTTCGAGGGACACCCCAATGAGCAGGTCCTTCTTGTTCGGGGTTTTGATCATGGTGCTCAAGACAGTTATCGGAGGGGCGCTTGAGGAGCTGTTGGGGATCAGTGTGATATCTGACACCTCCGCGGCGAATTTGGAAGAAGCTGTCTGGGCAAACGCCGGTGTGGTCCCAAACGTGGCGAGCACTGCAGTAACTGCGAAAATCGAGACGAACTTTTTCATGGCCGTTCCTCCTTCTTGCTTCTGTCGAATGTTTTTCAAGGTTTGGTTGACTGCTCTCTCGGTCCAGTTCACTTCCCCTTCTCATCTGCGTGCTTTACCTCCTTTCCGCTTCTCTTAAGAAGCCTTTCTCTTTCGGCAGCCCGGCTATCCCCATCCCCATGTGGTCGGGACCCGTGGCTTTGCCTCTCTGCCTCACAGCGGGTTTGACTTTTGGGGGAAAGTGTCCTCGGAAATGCACACTCTACAGACTATGGGGCGTGCGTAAGAGGCTCAGGAGAGGCTGGTTAAGAGCAGGTAAAGAGAGAGGGGGACGGAGTGCTCACTCTGCGTTGCCTAGACAAGGCCTGTGGGAGAAAGCGACAGGTTTCTGGAGAGGAAGACCCCTACTCTAATGCCGGGGCTTCCTCGTCCAGTGAGGCAGGATTCACGTGTGGCGAGGTCGTTTCCAGCCGGTACCCGACATTCCGCACGGTGATGATTCGAGCCCCTTCAGGGCCGAGCTTCTTTCTGAGGCTTCTGATGTGCACGTCCACAGTGCGGGTTTCGATCTCAAGCTCTTCGCCATACTCCCAGACCTTCTCTAACAGGAACGCTCTGGTCAGAGTCCTTTCCTTGGCTTCCAACAGGACTTTGAGCAACTCGAACTCCTTGGCAGTGAGGGAAATTGGCTGGCTCGCGACCAAAACAATGTGGCGATCAAGGTCCACCTCGAGGGTCCCTACTCGCAACACCCGAGGGAGCGCAGGCGTCGAGACGCGGCGAAGGAGAGTTTTGACCCGAGCCACAAGCTCCTTGGTGTTGAACGGCTTGGTGACGTAGTCGTCAGCACCGAGCTCAAGCATGACCACTTTATCAACCTCCTCGACCCTGCCGCTCAGGACGAGAATAGGAAGACGTGCGGTTTCCGGTTGTCGTCGGATCCTGCGACAGAATTCGAAGCCATCGAGTTCAGGAAGGGTCAGATCAAGGATGACCAGGTCCGGACGTGCTTCAGCCACCGCTCGTAGACCTGTCTGCCCGTTATAGGCAGTAATCACCTGGAATCCCTCGGGTTCAAGGCGCGCTCTGAGGAGTTGCACGACGCCCTGTTCATCTTCGACAATCAGGATCTTCGAAACCATACTGTCATAAAAGAAGCAAGA
>QHPX01000103.1 GCA_003219195.1 Verrucomicrobiota bacterium | reverse complement strand
AAAGACGATGGCCCCGTCTGTCGCGATGAAGTTTTGGGTGATGCCTGAGTTGTTTGGTGATGCCAGTGCCACTAAGAGTGAGGGTAAGTCCCCCGGACAAGGCGATCGTAAAGGCGCTCGCCCCCGCGTTGAAAACGATCCCGTTCACTTCCGTGTTGGCCGAAAGCGTGAGGCTCGTCTGATTGGAAACATCGAAGGTTGCCGTATCTGTCGATCCGTTAGGAACCGTCGCCGGAGTCCAGTTCCCAGCTGTATTCCAATCGCCGTTGCTGGGATTGAGATTCCAAGTCGCGCTGGCCGCGTGGGCATTCAGAGCGACGCTGAGGGTTAGGAGAAGGAGTAGGATGTAGGTTTTCATTGGTTTGTTTTCCATAAAATTGGAGGACCTAGGGCACAACGGTGAGGGTGAGATCGTTCCCATCGCCGCCGGAGTAGCTCACTTGGAAACTGTTGCGGCCGGCGGTGAAAGTAGAACCATTGGGCAGGTTGGCGAAGGTGCCGCTGATCGAGGTAGCAGCGGTGTTGCTGATCGCGGTGAAGACTGTGCCCGCGGTCAGTCTCTTGTTCGCGACGGCGGTGAAGTTGAACTGGGCGCCGCCATTGATCGTTACTCCATTCGCGACAACCTGATCCGCCTGAGCTCGCTTGGTATTCAACTTCCAGTTATAGGTCCCGTCGGTCTGAAAAGTCAGCTGGCTCTGGATGGTAAGGGCGACCGGCTTGCTTGCGCCTTTGCCAGGGTCGAGGATCGCGCCCGTCCCGCTCCCAGTCCCAATCGCAACCGCGCCCGAAATAGTGCCCCCACCGCTCGGGTTCCACCGCTTACGCTAACCGCTCCAGTGCCCGTCCCGGAACCGGATCTGTTGTTAATTTTGAGGGTGCCACCCGTTACCGTGGTGCCGCCGGTGTAAGTATTAGCGCCCGAAAGAGTCAATGTCCCGGCGCCCACCTTGGTGATCGCACCGAAGGACTGAATTACGCCGGAAAACAGGGTACTAAGACTATTGCTACCTACTTTCAGCGGCTCCGTGCCAAGGATCACAACCCCGTCGCCTTCTATCGAACCGATCCGGATGCCGTTTCCCGAAAAACGCGTGCTGAGGTCGAGGAAACCGTTGCCGAAGAGCTCGACTCGCGAAGCGGCCCCTGAGGAAGCTTCCGCGAACACGATCTGGCCACCCCCGCCGCCATTCACGCCACCGTTTGCGATCAGCGTTGCGTCATCGGCACGAGAGCGATGACTGAACGTGGTATTGCCGCCATCGGCGCCGCTCACATTTGCTCCATTGGAAATGAAGGTCGCCTTGTCGGCATGCGCTACGTCCAGGACGAAAGTGGTACCTCCGTGGGCTCCTTGAACCAGACCGGGTTGATTGAAAATGGTTGCATTGGCTGCGGATGACTCTGCGAAAAATTCAGTAACACCGCCAAAAGCGTCGCTCGTCGCCGCACCGTTGTTAATAAAAGTGCCGTGATCGGCGCTTGACGTTTCGAGGAAGCGGGTGGAGGCGCCAAACGCGAATACATTAGTCGCGTTGGCCTCGTTGGTGAAGGTCGTCATGTTACCAGCAGTCGCGCTGTGAGTGAAAATCATCGTGCCCGTGTTGCTGACGCTGTCCACGACAATGGAGAAATTTTCAGAGATATCCGAATTGTTACTAATTCCGTCGCCGCTGATTGTGAGGGTCCGCAACGGACTTACGATGATATTGAATTCGCTCGCGCCCGAGTCGAATGTTATCCTTCCGACTTCGGTATCGGAAGAGAGAGACACGGCAGCAATGTTGGACACCGCAAAACTCACTGTGTCGCCGGAGCCGTTAGGAACCGTGGGCGGCGTCCAGTTCGCGGCGGTATTCCAGTCACCGTTGGATGGATTCAGATCCCAAGTGGCGCTCGCAGCGTGGGCATTAGTCGCGATCCAAACCGCCAGAATGGGCAGCAATAGGATGACTTGAGACGATGCGCGTTGAACAGAGACAGAAGATAAGGTCGAGACATAAGATCGGTTTTTCATAAGCTTCTATTTGAGATAGGTGTTTAAGAAGGAAACTACGTCCTCACTAACACGATGCTGCGGCGGCGGCGAGTGATCCCAGCAGCGGTGTTCGCGAATTTCTGCGATCAAAGGCGTGAGGAAATCAGAGCACCTCGTTCCATTTCGCTTGGTCTTTGAGCATGATTTCGCGGAGGAGACGAATGGGCGGCATGCCGTGATTGAGCAGCGCGTTATGGAATTTTTGCAATGAGAACTCCTCGCCCTGTTGCGCCTTGTAGTCGTCGCGCAATTTGAGGATCTGCAATTTGCCCAAGGTGTAATTGAGATAGCCGGGATCGAACGTGCCGCGCATCGCCTCGGTCCGCGCCGGTTTTTCCTCATAGTAACAATTCTCCTGAAAAAACTTTGTCCCTTCATCGACGGTCATGTTCTGCGTGTGCATCTTGATCGACACGCACAAGCGGCATAAACGCAGCATCGCTTCGTCGGCCTGCGCCATGCGATATTTGGCGGCGCGTTTCTTATCATCGACAACTGAGGTAGGACTCGTTTTCGGGCTCGGCTTCGCCTTCGGTGTTGCGGTTGTGCCCGGACTCGCACTTGGCTTTGGCGTTGGACTCGGGGTCGGAGCCGGCGTGCTGCCGTATCCTTCGTCGATCATCATTTTCTCGCAGTAATGCGCCCAGCCTTCAATGAAGGCGTAGCTGCCAAAGATTTTTTCTACTTTGGTCGCCGGCGACGCGTTCAAGCGTAGAAACTGCACATAATGCCCGGGATAGACTTCATGAATGGAAACGATGTCCGCGTTGTAATAATTAAAAGCGGTCAGCCATTCCTCTTTCTGTTTCTGCGGCCACTCGCTTTCGGTCGGCGTGACATAGTAATAGGCTTCGGTCGCTCTTCTTTCGAAGGGGCCTGGCGTATCCATCGAGGCGAACGAAACGGCACGACGGTATTGTGGCGTTTCTTTCACACGCGCCCGCACTTCCGAAGGGATTGTCACGAGATGATGACCCGCGACGTATTTTCGGATCTGTTCGAGATTTTTCCCGATGTCGGGAAGCAAACTTTCCGGCGTGGGATGCTCACTCTGGATTCGTTTGAAGACTTCGACAGGCGATTTGCCGGGATCGATTTTTTTGGCCGCTATGGCAAACGAATTCTGCTCCGCCTTTAACTGCGTCATGCCAATCGCGAGAATTTTTTCGGGCGGAAGATCGACAAGTTCCGTCTCGGCGAGCAGGCGCTGAAATTTTTCGGGGCCGAGGGCGAAGTGAGGGGACGCTTTTGGAAGTTTGTCGCGTTCCAGCCACGCTGCGTAATCGGTGAGCGCGGCCGCGGCTTTGCGATTGGCCTCCTGAAACTCGGCGCGAAGGCGCTCGTCCTTCAGGTCGGCGATTGCTGCGACCAGGTTTTTCTTGAGGAAATCGGAAGAGCCTTTCGCAATCTGGATGGCAAGTTCAACATAGGGCCTGGGAAGCACGTCACTCAGGTTCGTTTTTGCCGCGATGACAATGTTTGGAACCTGGGACTCAATTGCGACAATGCTGCGAACGCGGTCTTCGAGCGGCGCGAAATTCCGTTTTATGTAAATGTTTACATCGGCCGCGCGCGCGTAAACCATGGGGTTACGTTCGAAGATCGACATGTCCTGCATTTGAAAGAGTTCCTTTTTGATCGCCGCCTGCAAAATGCGCAGATCGATTGACTGGCGCTGACTCAATTCATCCGGGTCGAACTTTTTCAGCCGGTCGTCGAACCGCCGCAACCGGGAAAGTTCAGCATCGAGCGCGAGTCGGCTGTAATCGCTGATTTTGCCGTCGTATTCGTGCAGACCAAGCGCGGTGCCTTGAAGCGGACGAGCGGCGAAATAGCCTTTGATGTATTCCTCGGCCACCGCCTCGTATTCGGCATCGGGGATCTGCGCCGCGAACACGAGCGTTGTCGCGAAACAGGTCGCGCTCATGAGCAAGATCGACAATTTCGTTCTTTCGCGACAGTGGATCGGCCGCTCCGACCGGCGATGCCAAATAAATGCGGCTTCGCCGTCTAATTTTTGACATCGAGGTCGCCCCGGCAACTGCTCTATCCACCAAAGCCGCCACGACAGTTTAATTCTCGGAAAGAAAACCACGGTTCGGCGGCCACTCTCATCGACGCTTTGCACGTTGCCAAAAATTTCCGGATGCGCGATGGTTTGACGATAGTCTTTCATGACATGAGACGACGCCTTCTTCTCGGCACGTTAGTTTGCCTTTTGTTCTTTAGCATTTTACTCGGCGTGTGCTTCCACAAGGCGTGGGCGGCGACGGACGGGGACGACAACGGTTACTCGCAAATCTCCATTTTCGCAAAAGCCGTTCAATTGATCCGGCAGGATTACGTCGATGGGAACAAGACGAGTTATCACGATCTCATCACCGCCGCGATGAAAGGCATGCTCGCGTCGCTCGATCCTCACAGCCAGTTCATGGATCCGGATGACTTTCGCGACATGCAGGACGACACACGCAGCCGTTTCAACGGGCTCGGGATCGAGGTTTCGATGAAAACTGGTTTGCCGACGGTCGTGACCGCGATGGAAGATACGCCGGCGGCGAGGGCCGGCATTCTCTCCGGCGATCAGATTTTGAAAATAAACGGCTCTTCCACGGAAAGAATGGACCTGCAGGATGCGGTCAATATTTTGCGCGGACCGCCGGGCGGAAAAGTAACTCTCACGCTGCTGCGGCCTTCGACGAAGGAGATCAAGGAATACACGCTGGAGCGCGTGGAGATAAAAGTGCAAAGCATCAAGGGAACCCGATTGCTCGACACCGAGCTTACCGGTCCGCACAAGATCGGCTACATCCGACTCATTCAATTCAACGAGCCGACCGCGGATGACTTGTCGAAAGCGCTCGATGAATTGCAAAAGCAGGGAATGCAGGCGCTCATTCTCGATCTTCGCAATAATCCCGGCGGGCTTTTGAACAGCGCCGTGGACGTCTGCGCTCAATTTCTGCCGCCGAACACGAAAGTGGTTTCAACGCAGGGTCGTGTCGCTTCGCAGCAACGTGAGTACTCGACTTCCGGAGCAGCAAAACAACGTCCGAATTTTCCGATGGCCGTTTTGGCCAATGAAGGCAGCGCGAGCGGCGCGGAGATCGTGTCCGGCGCGCTCAAAGATTTGCATCGTGCTATCCTCGTCGGCGAAACCACTTTTGGAAAAGGCTCCGTCCAGAACGTCATGCAGTTGCCCGACGGTTCGGCCCTGCGCTTCACCACCGCGAAATATTACACGCCGAGCAAACAAGTGATTCATGGGAATGGCGTGACGCCAAACATTCGCGTTCCGATGAGTGCAGAGCAGGAACGCGCCCTTTTCGCGTTGCGCAGCGCTGAAAACCTCAAGCCGGACGAAGAAAAGGACATGATCAAGACGCGAGATCCGCAGATGCTTCGGGCAATCGACGCCCTCAAGGGTGTGATGATCTACGCGCAGCAAAACACGGCGAAGGGCGAAGCCATAAAGAAATAGTTTTGGAGGGCGTCCGCGCTGTCGGCGCCCTAATATTTGGGACGCGACAGCGCGCGTCCCTCCAGTGATGAAGACAATTCTCGCGCTTGAAACATCTTGTGACGAGACCGCGGTCGCCATTTTGCGCGGCAGTGAGTTGCTCGCGAGCGAAGTCGCTTCGCAAATCGTCGAGCACGAAAAATTCGGCGGCGTTGTTCCTGAAGTTGCATCGCGCAATCACCTTATCCATGCACCGCGGCTTATCGAATGCGCGAAAGGCCGCGCGAAGATCGACATGTTGGATGTGGATGCATTCGCGGCCACGAGCGGGCCCGGCCTTGCCAGTTCTTTGATGATCGGTGCATCAATCGCCAAAGGTCTGGCGATTGGCTTTGGCAAGCCGTACCTCGCAATCAACCATCTCGAAGGCCATTTGCTCTCGCCATTTTTCAACAATGGCCACATCAAATCGAACGTTTCACTGGTCGTGAGCGGCGGGCATACGATGTCGATCCTCGTGCGCGGTCTCGGCGATTATCGGTTGATCGGCAGAACGGTGGATGACGCCGCCGGAGAGGCTTTCGACAAAGTCGCCAAGCTTCTCAGACTCGGTTATCCGGGCGGTCCAGAAATCGAAAGACATGCGGGCAGCGGCGATCCCGCGCGTTTCAATCTGCCCCGCAGCATGATCGACTCGGAAAATTTCAGCTTCAGCGGGTTGAAAACGGCGGTGCGCTATTTGTTGCCGAAACTGCGCGGCGACTTTCTCGCGGATCTCTGCGCGTCATTTCAACAAGCGATTGTCGATGTCCTTGTGCGCAAGACAATCGTGGCCGCGCAAAAGCACAATGTCGTTCTTGTCACGATGAGCGGTGGCGTCAGTTGCAATGAGGAATTGCGACGACAACTTCGCGACGCCTGCGAGCAGAAAGGATTTGAATTCAAAAGCGCTGAGCCCTGGTTGTGCACGGATAATGCGGCGATGATTGCCTTCGCTGCCATGCTGAAATTGGAAAGCGGTTTTGCATCCAATGTTGCGGAAGAAATCGACCCGAATCTTGCGTTGGTCTCTTCCGGGTAGCGCACGCGTCTCGCGTGTTGGTTTCGGCGTCCCGCCGAAACAATCTTTAAAGTTTGCGATGGCGAGGCGCCATCGTCAGCACGCGAGACACGTGCGCTACCCGTCAGTACTCGCGCTCGAGAAGATAATTGGCGAGCGCGTGCAACGCTTCGGCCTTTCCGTCGAAGATCGACAATGCGTTGTGCGCCCGACGGGTGAGCCGTTTGGCCTCGAGGCGTGATTTTTTCAAGCCGATGACCGCGGGATAGGTCGCCTTTTTCGCGGCAGCGTCTTTGCCCGCGCTTTTCCCAAGCTTCTCGCTTGTCTGCGTTACATCGAGAATGTCGTCGATGATTTGAAAGGCGAGGCCGAGCGCGCGACCAAATTTCGTAATAGCCGCAAGCTTTTTGGCGTCTGCATTCGCACTCATCGCGCCGAGTCGCGCCGAAGTAGTCAAAATCGCGGCCGTTTTGTTTTCGTGGATGTAGCGCAATCCCGCCATGTCGATCTTGCGTCCTTCGGCTTCCAAATCAGCGACTTGACCGGCGATCAGTTTTTGACTGCCGGCTGCCATCGCGATTTCCCGCAATAAGATCGACATATCATAGTGCCGCGGAGTTTTTGCGCGCGAAACAATTTCAAACGCGATCGTTAGCAAGCCGTCGCCGGCCAGGACGGCGATGCCGTCGCCAAAGACTTTGTGGCAAGTCGGGCGGCCGCGCCGGAAATCGTCGTTGTCCATGCTGGGGAGATCGTCATGCACGAGCGAGTAGGTGTGGATGCATTCGAGCGCGCAGGCGAGCGGCAACGCATTGTCGATCTTGCCACCGCAAGTTTCGGCCGCGGCAAGACACAAAATCGGCCGCAAGCGTTTTCCACCGGCGAATAAACTGTAGCGCATCGCCTTGTGAATGGTCGGCGGTCTCGTTTTCTCTTTTGGCAAATAGCGCTCGAGCGCGCGATCGATCGTTTTCTGCCGCGACTTGAGATACGGTTCCAAATTCATTTCGTGTCGATGATACTGGATGCTTGATCCTTGATGCGGATAAAACAATCGAGCATCCAGTATCCAGAATCTAGCATCGCCGACAACCGCGCTAAACCCGCTAGATATTCTCGGCCGTCTCCGTGGTTGCGATTGGTTTTGTGCGCATGGCCAGAAACGCGCCCGCGAGCAGGATAACAGCGCTCCAAAGCTGGGCATGGGTGAGGCGCTCGCCGAATATCCACGCGGAAAGCGCGAGCGCGCCGGCAGGACAGAGCAATTGCAGAGTTTGCGCGAGGGCGACTCCGATCTCGCGAATGGCGACGTAATATAAAACGTGTGCGAGCGTGATACAGCTTACGGCGGAAATGATCAGCATGATGTTAGCAGGCCAGCCTGCGTGAAATGGAGTGTCGATCTTTCCGAAAAGAAACGTCAGCGGCAGGAGCAGCATCGAAGTTATGAAGCTGATCAATCCGAAGCTGCGAATGGAGCCGAGCTGGGCGGAAGGGCGCTTTACAAGAACACCGTAAAGTGCCCAGCAAAATGTCGCGGTGAAGGCAATGATTAATCCGCGAAGCGCAATGTGTCCGCTTTGCCAGCTCGCTTGAAACCAGATCACACCAAAGGCGCCAATTAATCCGAGGAGTGTTCCGGCTTGAAACTGCCATTGTCGGATTATGTGGCGTTCTTCCGGAAAAAATGCGAGCGCGAGCAGCGCGGTAAAGATGACGGAGGAGCGGGTGAAGATAGCGTAAACGCCCGGGCCCATGTAAAAAAGTGCCATCACCTGGGTAATTTGATGGACGACATTGGGCAGGCAGGGAATGAGGCAAATGCCGATTGCGTGCAGGTCGATCCTGGGTCCGCCGCGCCTGACGCGGTAGAAAACAAGCGGGGCGATGGCAAGACAGGCCACCGCGTAGCGGTAAAAATTCTGCGCCCAGGGATCGTAATAGCGATTCAAATAATATTGAAAGAGCGACGGCATCGACCAGATGAGGACGGTGGCGAAGACCGCGGCGTAGCCTTTGGAAAGGCTCGTGCGGCCGCGAAGATCGACAATCGCCCGCTGGGAATCCAGTTGTTTCATCGCTCGGTGGTTGATTTTGGCGCGTTAATTTGCTCGCCTACAA
>QHPX01000089.1 GCA_003219195.1 Verrucomicrobiota bacterium | reverse complement strand
GTTCGTTCTACTATCAACCATTTTTGCCCAGGTGGTCCCAGAACCGTGGTCGTGACGTCGAGCTCGTCATATCCTAGAAATTCCGTCGGCGGCGAATTGATGGCACCGGTCGGTTCGATCACCTCCATTTTTTGCGCCGCACGCGCGCGGGCGCGTTGTTCCTGCATGTGCTTTTCAAAACCAGCGGCGTCTACGGTGAATCCCCGCTCACGAGCCATTAATTCCGTTAGATCGATCGGAAAACCGTATGTGTCGTAAAGTTCGAAAGCGAATCGCTCCGGCATGATCACGTAGCCACCAAGCGGAGCTACCTTCGGTACGTCGCGCTCAAGAGCCTCCATCATCCGGTTAAATGTTTCGATCCCCTTATCCAGCGTCTTGTTAAACGATTCTTCTTCGCGACAAATTGTTTCTTTGATTGTCTTTAGTTTCGCGCGGACTTCGGCAAAGACGTCGCCCATCGTTTGCGCGACAACATCGACAAGTTTGAAGAAGAAGGGTTGGTGAAAATCGAGTGTGCGGCCGTAGAGGACGGCGCGGCGGAGCACGCGGCGCAAAACATAACCGCGTCCTTCGTTTGACGGAATGATTCCGTCGGCGATCGCGAACGCAAGCGTGCGGATATGATCCGCAATCACACGAAATGCGATGTCGATCTTTTCTTCATCGCTCTCGCCGGCGCTTCCGTGCTTTGGAATCGTCGATCCGTATTTTTTGCCGCTCAGTTTCTCGAGTTCGTCGAAAATCGGGCGGAAGATGTCGGTCTCGTAATTTGAGATGGCACCGGAAAAATCGGTGAGATTTCTTGTGCCTTGAACGATCGCAGTGACGCGTTCGAAACCCATTCCGGTGTCGACGTGGCGTTGCGGGAGCGGTGAGAACGTTCCGCCTGCGTTGGCGTTGAACTGGATGAAAACCAAATTCCAAATCTCGAAGCAGCGCGGATCATTCTTGTTCACGAGCGCTCCGCGCGTGTCGCCATCGGGCGTAAGATCGACATGTAACTCCGAGCATGGACCGCACGGCCCGGTGTCGCCCATCATCCAGAAATTGTCCGCCTTGCCGGCGGTGAGGACGTGAATCTTCGGATCGAGATCGGCATCTTGAAATAATCTCGCCCAGTGATCGTGCGCTTCCTGGTCGAACTCGCTCGGCTCGCCCGGGCCCGGTTTGTAAATGGTCGCGTAAAGCCGTTGCGCCGGAAATTTCCAGCGCTCGACGATTAGCTCCCACGCCCACTCGATCGCTTCTTTTTTGAAATAGTCGCCGAAGCTCCAATTGCCGAGCATTTCGAAAAAGGTGTGGTGATATGTGTCGAGCCCGACGTCTTCGAGGTCGTTGTGTTTGCCGCCGGCACGAATGCATTTCTGCGTGTCGGCCACACGCGGCGGGTTCCACAGCGGCTTTTGTTGCCCGAGAAAAATCGGCACGAACTGGTTCATGCCGGCATTAGTGAAAAGCAGATGCGGCGCGTCGGGCAGGAGCGATGACGACGGCACGATGGAGTGCTGTTTCTCGCGAAAGAAATCGAGAAAGGATTGCCGAATTTGCGCCGAGGTCATGATGTCGATCTTAGCTTGGTTGCGATCAAGTTTCCTGAGAGAGCGCAGATTTCCAAATGGAAATGTGCTCCTGCCCGCGTCATCTTGCCTGGAAGCAGATCATGAACCCGATCAAAGGCGAAGAACTTCTCACACAGCTCAACTGGCGTTATGCCGTGAAGCAGTTCGATCCGGCACGTAAGATTTCGCCGGAAGGTTGGGCGACACTGGAAAACGCGCTCATTCTTTCGGCATCGTCCTGGGGTTTGCAACCGTGGGCCTTTGTCGTGATCACCGATGAAAAGACACGTGAGACACTTTTTCCATCGACATGGAACCAGAGGCAAATCCTCGATTGTTCGCACTACGTGGTCTTCACGGTGAAGACGAAAATGACCGAAGAACATATCGATCGGCACATCGCGCGCACGGTGGAGGTTCGCGGCGGCACGATTGAAAAATTGAAAGCTTACCGTGACGTGATAATCGGCGATGTGGTAGCAGGTGAGCGCGGGGCACAATCGCAGGAATGGGCGGCGCGACAGGTTTACCTTGCCCTGGGAAATTTTATGACGAGCGCGGCCCTGCTCGGTATCGACACCTGTCCGATGGAAGGTTTCCAACCCGACCAGTACGACAAGATTCTCGATCTTCGCGCGAAGGGACTGGCCTCAGTGGTGTGTTGCGCAGCCGGTTATCGCGCCGCCGGTGACAAATACGCGACCCGAAAAAAAGTCCGCTTCGGCCGCGAAGATGTGATTCACATCGTGTGATTTGACCGCCTCCGCGCAGACGCGTTCCAGTCTCGGCAAATTTGCCACAGCGCGAAACTGCCGGGGCGGTCTGATTGGTCTTATATCTCGCTTATCGGCAAACCTTTTCTATCTCTCTGATAACGAGGTCCTCGCACTGAACATGAGGGGCATGCTGGCAATCCGGCACAAGCACAAGTCGCGCACCAGGAATCGCTTTCGCCAGGTTCTCAGAATTCTGCACCGGCATCAAACGATCATCCTGGCCCGCCAGTATGGTCGTCGGCATTTTAACCCAACCAGAAAAGCAGGACCATCAAACCGGCCGAACGCGTTGGAATGTCCCAACAGGCCAGCCGTAGTGGTGGGCGTATCCTTGGAAGCCTCGAAAATTTCCCGCAACTGGGGTTCAACCCGTTTGAGTGTCTCCGGCGAATACATCAACCTGAATGACGACATGTACAGCTCCCAAAGCGTATCGCCTTGCGGGTGGGCAAGCGCCGCCGAGATCTCACCACTCGGCTCGACATACAAAGCTCCGCCGGCCGTGCCCGACAACAGGAACAACGTTTTCACCTTCGCAGCATGATCATGCGCATACTGCAAGGCAATGCAGCTACCCATGCTGTAGCCCAGCAGATGCAATTGCCGGATCCCCAGTTGATCAACAACTGCGTCCAGATCGTCTGACATCTTCTTAATCGTATATTCCTGAGGATCTTGCGGTACGATACTAAACCCCGTGCCCCGGTTATCGTACGTAATTACAGTGTATTTCTGCGCCAGCTTATCAACGAACCCCCGCGGCCAGATACGACCGCTGCCCGCATATCCCATCACAAGCACAAGCGCATCACGCGAGTCGGGCGTTGAACTCTGGCGGAAATAGATTCCGCTGGCCGTTTTTCCCTCGATGTCGGTCACATCAAGTGCGGAGGCGAATCCGGATAAATCTCTCTGCTCTTTCGAACTGCAAACAATCGGTGTGGTGGAAAGAACGACACAAAGCACAAAATTAAACCGAACGATCTGATCGACACGTCGAGCCTCGCGAGCGTTATTTTTTATCTTCGTCCAGCTTGGCCTTCACCGCGGTCTCGATTTCTTTGTAGAGCGCCTGGTCGTTTTTCAAAACCTCTTTCGCGGCATCGCGACCCTGCGCCAGTTGCGTGCCTTTGTAATTCAACCAGGAGCCGCGCTTCTCGATGATTTGTTTTTCCAGGGCAAGATCGAGAAGCGCGCCGGTCAGGGAAATGCCTTCATTGTACATGATGTCGAATTCCGCCTCCGTGAACGGTGGTGCGACTTTGTTTTTCACGACTTTGACGCGGGTGCGATTACCGGTGACGACACCATCGGTCTGCTTGATCGCACCGATGCGGCGAATATCGATGCGCACGCTCGCGTAAAATTTCAACGCCTTGCGCCTTGGAAATCAATGAAGTGAGCTTGCGCAGGGCCGCGCTCATTAATCGCGCCTGCGCGCCGACGGTGGCGTCGCCGATCTCGCCTTCCAGCTCAGCCCTCGTAACCAGAGCCGCGACCGAATCAAGCACGATCACGTCCAGTGAGTTGGACCGAATGAGCGTTTCGCAAATGCGCAGCGCTTCCTCACCCGAGCTCGGCTGAGAAATGAGCAGGTCACCAAGATCGACACCGAGCTTTCTCGCGTATTTCGGGTCGAGCGCATGTTCGACGTCGATAAACGCGGCCAGTCCGCCGCGCTTTTGAGCCTGCGCGATCACTGTGAGTGTGAGGGTAGTTTTTCCCGATCCTTCCGGCCCGAAAACCTCGACCACTCTCCCTCGGGGAAATCCGCCAACCCCAAGTGCCCGATCGATGAGAATGTTCCCCGTGGGGATGACATCGATGTCGACAATCTTATCGTCACCGAGCCGCATGATAGCGCCTTCGCCGTAATCCTTGGCGATTTGCTGAATCGCCAGATCGAGATTTTTATCTCGTGCGGCGATCACTTTGTTTTCACCGGTCTTCTCTACAGTCTTGCTGGCCATATTTGGGATGTCTCTAAGTAAGTCGGGGCCGATGGATTCGCCAAGCAGAAAAGCTTTGGGCGCAATCAAAAAAAAAGCCGCGGGCCTGACGCTCCGCGGCTTTAATTGCCAAAAGAACTGGTTCGCTCAGGAAACAGAGATTTTCCGGGGCCGGACGTGCTCGGCTTTCGGTAGTGTCAGAGTCACGACGCCGTGGTCGACCTTTGCGCTGATCTTATCTGAGTTGATGGAAGGATCAAGCTCGAATGTGCGCCGGTAATTTTCGCGGCGAGATTCGTGATGGATCAATGTGCTCTCCACCGTGGGAAGGGAACGGCGTCCGATAATCGTCAGCTCGTTGTTCTCGATCGAAATCTCGAGGCCTTCCTTGTGCACGCCAGGCATCTCGACCTGGAGCACGTAACCATCGCCTTCCTCGAGCACGCTCGCGGACGGCGCGACGAACTGTTCTTTCTGAAGAGAATCGCTGTCATTTTGACGGACTAATGTGTTCATCTTTGACTTCCTTTCTTGTGTGCAAATTATCCGGCGGCTTTTGATTTGAGGCCGGACCTTGGTTAACCGGCATCGACTTCAATCTGCTTCGGTTTCGCTTCCTCGGCTTTCGGCAGTGTCACAGTCAAAATGCCATCCCGATAAGTCGCGCTAACTTTGCTGGCGTCGACCCGGGCCGGCAGCGTGATACTGCGGCGAAACTTGCCAACGTAACGTTCGGTTCGTTCAGCTGCCCCATCGGAGGTCTCACTCTTTCGCTCGCCGCTGATCGTCAATGTCCCATCATGCAATGAAATTTCGATGTCTTCTTTGCGCATGCCGGGCAACTCGACCAGGGCGATCACGTCGTCATTGTTCTGATAAAGATCGAGCGCAGGAGACCAACCACTAAAGAGCTGACTCTGGCGGCCGAAGTTGGACCAGAATGGCAACTCAAAAAGTGTGTTGAGATCGTCTCTCAAGGTAATCCAGCGATCGAAAGGCGGCCAGGCCGCCAGATCAGGAGATTGATATCTAATTAGGCTCATAATAAACTTCCTTTCTAAAATAAATTTTGTCGTTCTCTAAACTAGCTGAGCGCATGCCAGATCAAATTAATGCTTTCTGAGCGTCGTAAGCTGCTATATGTCAATATTTTATGTTCAAGTTTGAGTTGTTCCGAAAGATGACAAGTGATCCAATATGTCACATAACCACTTGGAGTCTTATTAAAGAATATGAGACAGAATTACACAGCTAGCGATCGATCTGTTCCGTTTTACAGTGATCCGAAAATCGGTTTACGAATCCATACCGCGATAGATACTGATACGATGACCCAGTTTGAAAAGACCGATCAACGATTCATGCGCGCGGCCTTAAAAGAGGCCAAAAAGGGATTAGGGTTAACGAGCCCCAATCCTGCCGTTGGCGCGGTCTTGGTTTTGCGCAATCGCATTGTCGCCAGAGGTCATCATCGACAAGCCGGCGGCCCACACGGGGAAACGGAGTGCCTGGGCAATTTTGGCCGGCGCGTTCCCGAAACGGCAAAGCTATATGTAACGCTCGAGCCGTGTTCGACGACTGGACGCACGTCACCATGCACGAACGAGATTATTAAGGCAGGCGTCCGGGATGTTGTTATCGGTGCGATAGATGTAAATCCCCGTCATAGCGGGAGAGGTATTTTACTACTGCGAAACGCCGGGATCAAAGTGCAGACCGGAGTTCTGGCCGATGAATGCGCAACTCTCAATGAGGCTTTCAATAAATGGATCCTGACGCGGCGGCCTTTTGTCATCGCAAAATGCGGCATGAGTCTGGACGGCCGATTGACCCGTCCTTCAAATGAGCCCCGTTGGATCACCGACCGAGTGGCTCGTCGCCATGCGCATGTGCTGCGCGCGCAAGTCGATGCGATCCTTGTGGGCGCGGAAACCGTTCGAGCAGACAATCCGCAACTGACGGTGCGCGGCGTTAACAAAGCGAGGCAACCGTGGCGCGTGGTGCTAACGCGCTCCGGTAATTTACCGCGGTCGGCGCGGCTGTTTTCCGATCGTTGGGCCGCGCACACACTCGTTTACAAAAGGAAGTCTCTCGGCCACGTCCTAAAGGATTTGGCAAGGAGAAAGGTCACATGTCTGCTACTCGAGGGCGGCGGAGACGTGCTCGGTCAAGCTCTGGACGCACGCCTCATCGATAAAGTGCACTTTTATGTGGGTCCAATCTTGACCGGCGGCCCGGTCGTCGCATGCGCCGGCCGGGGAGTCAATGCTACGCACAATGCGGCGCATCTCGCGCGCGTCTCCTACACGCGTCTCGGTCAAACTCTGTTGGTCACCGGTTATCCCGAGTTTGGAAAAATTACGCTGCGCGAATAATTTGAGAAACTTCTCGTCTGGAGTAGAGTTAAATATGACGGAGGTAAAACAATGAACTGGAAGAAGCTTTTTCTAATCGCGCTCGTCGCAGGGGGATTCGCGTTTGCTCCGGCACCACGTGCTGAGGCAGGCGTTTCGGTTGGCATCGGTGTCGGATTCCCGGTGGCCTATCCGTATCCTTATCCGTACGGGTATCCTTATCCGTACTACGGACCGTCGGTTTGGGTTGGGCCAGGTTTTTACTGGTTTCAGGGCCGTCGTGTCTTTTTTTCGCGCCCCTTCTTTCACGGCCGTCGTGTCTTTTTTTCGCGCCCCTTCCATCGGCGCTTTTGACGGTAACGCGCACGGATCGCGAATTTTTGCTTGAGCTGGCGGGTGGAACATCCCGCCAGTTTATTTTTTCGGTGTCGCTGACACGGCCGGCGTCGATGCCGATGTAGCTTTTGGCGACGGTTCCAAAAATTCCTTTTTCAAGCGCTCTTGCAGCACTGGCAATTCCTGCTGGCGTTTCGTCTCCACTTCTTGCCGCAGATCACGCTCGATCCGACGGCGCTCCTGCAAGTAGCGTTCTTCAAATAGATCGCGCTTTTGCTGGTCGAGACGAAGACCCGCCTCGCGCAAAGCTTTTTCAGCTTCGCGTTTGAGTTGCTCGCGATGCAACTTCTCCCGCTCGCGCATCAAATTGCGCTCCTGAGGACCCATTTGCATCCAGCGCTCGGCATTTCGGCGGAACGATTGTCGATCTTCTGGAGAGAGAGAGAACCATCGATCGCGTGTGCTTTTGAACTGAGGTTGGAACTGAGGCTGGCGCCGGACAGGGCTTCCGCCCCGGCCGCCCCCTTTTTGCGGAGGCCCCTGAGTAAAGCCAGAAGTCGAAGCAAAGAGCGACAACGTGGCGATTGTGACTACAACGTAGAATTTTCTTCCCACAGGTTGTTCTCGTCTGAAGCCAGTAGTTCGTCCAGATCGGCAACGACCTCGTAATCTTGCGGGTCAACCTTCGCCACCACATCGGGCTCGGCTTCCGACGGGCGCTGCGACGGACCTGGCTGATGGAGCGCGATAATCGCAGCAATCACGGCGAGTGCCAAACCTGATGCCGGGACGAGTCTTCGCCAGCTCAACCACAATCGCGCACGTTCGAACAAACGCGGCTCCTGCCGGACTTGCCTCAGGACATTGCGGGCGAAGAAAGGCGAGAGCTTGGGCTCGGCCAACCGGCCGAGGAGCTCCCAGAGCTGCTCGTCATCTTCGCGTTTCATATTCTCCACAAAATTGAACTATCTGCACCACTGAAAGTTGCGTTCGGAAGAACTGGCAAAATCGACATCTACACCTCGGGCGCTTCCAAAAAACCTTCGAGCTGCCGGATCCGGGTTGGATGGCGCATTTTGCGCAAGGCTTTCGCTTCGATTTGCCGAATACGCTCGCGGGTCACCCGAAATTGGCGACCCACTTCTTCGAGTGTGCGGCTATATCCGTCGACCAATCCAAACCGTTGCTCCAGCACCTGGCGCTCCCGTTCCGTCAATGTCTCCAGCACGTCTTTGATTTTCTCCTTCAACAAAACGATTGCCGTCATGTCGCTCGGGTTTTCCGCGCCTTTGTCCTCGATGAAGTCGCCGAAATTGGTTTCCTCGCTTTCGCCCACCGGAGATTGAAGCGAGATCGGCTGTTGTGCCATCTTCAGGACCGCCCGGACACGATCGACCGGCAACAAAATCTCTTCCGCCACTTCTTCGGGCGTAGGCTCGCGGCCATACTCCTGGACGAGTTGTTTTTGCACGCGCATCAGCTTATTAATCGTCTCGATCATGTGAACGGGAATGCGAATGGTGCGCGCCTGATCGGCGATCGACCGCGTGATGGCCTGGCGGATCCACCATGTGGCATAAGTGGAAAACTTATAGCCCCGGCGATATTCAAACTTCTCGACTGCTTTCATCAACCCCATGTTTCCTTCCTGGATCAGGTCGAGAAACGACAAACCTCGGTTTGTGTATTTTTTTGCGATCGAAATAACGAGACGCAGATTGGCCTCCACCATCTCGGTTTTGGCTCGGAGGGCCTGACACAGCCAACCTTTCAGCGTCTGATATTGCTCGGCGTACGCATCGAGCGAAAGCCAAAGGGTTTTCTCCAACTCGCGCGCTTTGACTCCGAAGAGCAAACGTTTCCTTTGTTCACGCGGATGTTTCGCTCTCTCCGACTGAAGATAAAGCGATGTCCGATAGGCCTCGTCGGCCAGGTGAACAAATTCTTCCGTGACCTTCTGTTTGAAATAGAACCGGGGGTAAAATCTCTGCAGCGACGCCACCGCCCTCTGAAACGACTTGAGCTTCTTATTCTCCTTTTTTGACGAATTGCGCGAAAGCTGGGCGTATTGGTGACCGATCGACTCGCTCAACTTTTCCACCTGCCTGCACAACCGCGGGAGCATTTTCATGTAGCGCTCACGGCTCTCGATTTTCTTATCGAGGATCACGCGATCGAACCGTTCCCGGCCCTGGGTGAGCTTATCGGCGAGATCGAGATGTGCTCGCGCGATAAAACCGAATCGATTAATGTGCTTCTGTACCATGTTTTCGGCTTCCTCGATCCGTTTGGAAATTTCGACTTCCTGCTCGCGAGTAAGCAGCGGCACCTGGCCCATCTGCTTGAGATACATCCGTACCGGATCATCAAGAATATCGAGCTTTGCTTCCGGCTTTTCCTCCTCCTCGTCCTCCTCCGCGTCTTTCTTCCCGTCTTTATACCGATCGACCTCCGAAGCTTCGATGATGTCGATCTCCATTCGGCGAAGTCGCGTAAGAATGGCGTCCAGTTCATCGGCATCGGTAATCGCTTCCGGCAAAGCCTCGTTCAGGTCTTCAAAAGTGAGATAACCTTGTTCTTTCGCGAGCTTAATCAGCTCCCGGATGCGGCCCTGAATTTCAGTGGCAGAATGCAGTTGCGCAGCTATTTCTTTCTTCGCTCCAGCGAGTTTGCGACCGATTTGTCTCCGCGCGCGCACGAGACGACTGATGCGCCTGGGTTTGAAAGCAGTGATTCTCGCCGGCCTTTTCATTTTTCGCCAGGAGGTTAAAACTTTAGCGCGTGCAGAACGACGAAGTCGCTTGGGTTTGGGTCGCTTTGCCGACGACCGTCGGGCCCTTGTCTTTCGTGTCGAATACCTGGCCAAGATTGCGCGATTAAGGATTGACTGAGAGGCTCGATTTGCTGCCCGTTAGATCGACAATTAGGTGTCGCCCATGTGGGCAGACGAAAACTGCGAAAGCTCGTGGAGCTGTTGGCGCAGGTCAAGGATTTGTTTCTGCAAATTGACCACATCGCCGATGCTGAGCTCGGAAAGCTTCATCCGGTTCTCTGCAACCTCAAGCTGACGCCGCAATACAGCCTGTCGCAGCCCTTTCCACCAATCCTCGACCACTGCGCTCGCATTCGGCGGCATTTTTTGCATCAGCCAGGCGGAAACCAACCCCTCCTCCTGCGGGGAGAGCGTCGCCATGAATGCGTTGAGCGAGGCTGCGTCCTCGACGCGGAGATCCGCCTCGAGAATACGTGCGAGAAATTCTGCGCCCGGCGTTTGCGCCAGGACTTCGCACCAGTTTTGTTCGAGAAGAAAATTGCGCGCGGCTTCGTCTCTCAAAGCGAGAAGACAAAGGATGGTAATGTCGTGGGACGGGACCACGACCGGTTCCGATTCTTTGCGCTGCGTCCCGGGCGAGCGATCGCGCGGCTGCTTGGAGAGAAGAGTTTCCAAATCCGAAGCTGGAACGCCAAGCCGCGAGCTGACCCTGCTCAATACCTCTCCGCGCATGAACGAGTCGTGCACACGCGAAACTGTCTCCGCCATCCTGCGTGCCAGTTGCATTTTCGCGCCCAACAAATTCAAATCCGCCGTCGCCGCTTCTCGCTCGATCCAATAATCGAAAAAATCGCGCGCGGCCACGATGCGTTTTACAAATTCCTCTTTTCCTTCCCGCCGAACGATGGAATCCGGATCTTCGCCCGGCGGCATTTCGGCAACTCGTATGATCAAATCGTTTTGAAGCAGTGCGTCCAACGAGCGCTCGGCCGCTTTGTTCCCCGCCTCATCCGCATCGAAACAAAGGACGACTTCGTCGACGAAACGTTTTAACAGCCGCGCCTGACTTTCCGTAAACGCGGTGCCCTGCGGCGCGACCACGTTGGTGATTCCGGCTTCGAACAAACTGATTAAATCGAGCTGGCCTTCGCATACGATCGCGCACTTCCCCTCGATCAGACCGCGCTTGGTTTTGTGCAGGCCAAACAAGACATTGCCTTTTCGAAAGAGCGGCGTCTCGGGTGAATTCAAATATTTCGCAGCTTCTACGTCGCTCTGCAGCAAGCGGCCGCTGAATGCGATCACTTCACCGACGTCGTTGCAAATCGGGAACATGATCCGGCCGCGGAACCGGTCGTAAACCTCGCTCTCCGGCCGGTCTTCATCGCGCAGCTTCACCAATCCACTCTGCAGCAGTTGGCTGCGCGGATAACCGCGCTCGCGTGCCCACTTCAAAAATGCGTCCCAGGCTTCAGGCGCAAAACCGAGCTGCCAATTCTTTGCTACTTGTCGATCAACCCCCCGCTGTTTCAAATATGCGCGCGCCGGCTCCGCGAATTCTTTTTTCAGTAGGTTTTCATGAAACCACTCCGCTGCCTCGGCGTGCAATTTCAACAGCGTTCGCCGCGCTTCATGTTGTCGATCTTCATCGCCGCCTCCGCACTCTTCGATGACGGGAATGCCCACCCGCGCGGCAAGCTTGCGCACGGCTGAGGGAAAATCGACGTGCTCATACTCCATGACAAAGCGAAAAACGCTGCCGCCGGCACCGCACCCGAAGCAGTGGAAAGTCTGCCGCTGTGGACTGACGTGAAAAGACGGCGTCTTTTCCTGGTGAAACGGACAAAGCGCCTTGAAATTCGCGCCCGCGCGTTTCAGTGGAAAATAGGCGCCGATCACCTCGACGATGTCGTTCGCCGCTGCGACTTGCTCGATGTTCTCTGATGGAATCTTGCCCAATTGATTTTTCGCTCGTTTGGTTTCCGAAGCGATGTCAAACTTACTCGGCGCCGCGGCGCTTTCCAAAGGAATGAAAAGTGGATTGACTCGTCCTCTCCCGCGGACTCGGCCTGGCGGCCTGTCCGTCTATCTCGCTCGCCGCCCAGCGGCTCGATTGTCGATCCTGGCTATGATTTGCTGTCTCGCGCAAGCCGGGATTGCCCAGGCGCTCGAGGTGGTCCACAAAGGGGACGTGGTCGTAGTCCCGCTGCACGGCGAAATTTCCCCTTCGCTCCTGATGTTTTTGCGCCGCGCGGAGAAAGTCGCCGAGAGTAATGGAGCGAGCGCGATTATTTTTGAAATGAACACTTACGGCGGGCGTCTCGATGCCGCCGAAGAAATCACCAGCGCTCTGAATCACGCCACCGTCCCCACTTATACATTTATCAATTCAAATGCCGGATCGGCCGGATCGCTCATCGCGCTGGCCACGCAACATATTTACATGGCGCCGGTGAGTGCAATTGGCGCGGCCGCCCCGGTTTTGCCAACCGGCGAAGATCTTCCGCTAACGGAACGAGAAAAGACTATTTCGTATTGGGCGGCTCTGATTCGGAGCTCGGCCATTAAAAACGGACATAATCCTGATGTCGGTGAGGCGTTCATGAACAAGGACAAAGAAGTGAAAATCGGTGACCGCGTGATTCACCCGAAAGGAACGGTGCTGACCTTGAGTGCGCAGGAAGCGACGGAAAAATTCAATGGCAAACCATTACTCGCGGACGGGATCGCCGAATCGATTGTCGATCTTATGCAGAAGGCCGGACTAAAAGGACACTCGGTCTCACTCGATCCCACCGGCTTCGAACAGCTTGCCTTTTGGATCACGGCGCTGGCGCCCCTGCTTTTGCTGGGAGGCATCATCGGCGCTTATCTCGAATTCAAAATTCCCGGAGCAAGTTTGCCTGGAATCATTTCGGCGATTTGTTTCGCACTCTTTTTTCTCGGCCACTATTTCGCCGGCCTGGCAGGATGGGAAGTCGTTGGGCTTTTTGTTTTGGGAATGGCGCTGGTCATTATCGAAATTTTGTTCTTTGCTCATTCCACCATCGTCTTTGGCGTGGTTGGCGTTTTCCTGATGCTGGCCTCGTTACTGTGGGCAATGATCGATCGTTATCCGGGCGAGACGTTTTTTCCGACAGGCCGCATGCTGGCGATGCCGCTGCTGAATCTTTTTCTAGCGATTGCGGCGGCAGCGATTGGGATTGTTTTGCTCGCTCGTTACCTGCCGCGCACAAGCATTTATCGACGCTTTGCTCTCATCACTTCGAATCCGTCCGGTCCGTCCCTGGCCGGTGCGCCGAGGGAATTTGCCACTGCGCTGGCCCTCTCGCCGGGAATGCAAGGCGTGTCGTTGTCGATCTTGCGCCCGAGTGGCAAGGCGCGATTCGCAGATCACATTGTCGATGTTGTCACGCAGGGAGAATTTGTTGGGCCGAATACGGCGATCACAGTCGTCCAAACCGATGGGATGCGTGTGGTCGTGAAAGCGAGCGCTTCGTAATGTTCGACCTTGGCCGCGAGGCCTAGCCGCCCGACACGATGCGAATAAATTCAACCTGATCGCCTTCGGTCAGCGGTCGTTGCGACCATTCATGCCGATGCAAGGCGAGGCCATTGTGTTCGATCAAGATCGTCTGCGGCGCCAACTGGAAGCGCTCCACTAAGTCCGCGATTGTTTCAGCGTCGCGCGCGTCGGCTCTTTCTCCGTTGAGCGAAATCATCATACGGCGGACAACGCCTGGTCCCAATCCTTCCAGACTGGCTCGAAGCCGCGCCGGCGCAACACATTCGCGACTTCAGCAGGCGAGCGCTCATCGCTGATTTCAAATTGTCCGGTCGCGAGTTGGTCCGTTCCGTCCTGGAAATCAGGGGCAACGATTCGACCACGCACCGTCCGATGCAAATGTTCGCTGCCTTGCCCCGTATAGCCACCAGGTTCGGTATGACTGCCGGCGCTCATCATTGTCACGCCCAGGGAGACGAGCGCATCACGTAAGAGCGCGCTTTCGCGCGTGCTCAGAACAATACCGACCTGGGGAAAAGTAATGCGCAAGGCGCAAACCAATTGCGCCAGCTCACGGTCGCTCATGGAAAAGCGCGGCCGAAATCCGCCCACAGCTGGACGCAGCCTTGGCAGACTCACATTGATTTGCGCCTGCCAACAGTGTTTGAACAAGTATTCCAAGTGCGCGGCGAGCGCGACGGCTTCATCCTGCCAGCGCCATAAGCCAAATAGCGCGCCGATGCCGATGCGCCGAAAACCGGCTTCATAGCCACGTTCAGGACAGTCGAGGCGAAAATTGAAATCGCGTTTTGGTCCGGCGGTGTGCAGTTCGGAATAGACGCTGCGGTTGTAGGTTTCCTGATAAACGACGAGCCCTTCCGCGCCAGCATCGACAATCAGAACGTAGTCCTTCGTTTCCATCGGTCCCACTTCGATGGCGATCGAAGGAAAATCTGGCGCTAAAGCGCGGACGCAATCAGTCAGATAATCGCGGCTAACGAACTTCGGATGCTCGCCGGCGACGAGCAGAATTTGGCGAAAACCTGCCTGCGAAAGATGGCGGGCTTCCGCGACGACTTCATCGGGACTGAGCGTGACGCGCAGAATCGGGTTATCGCGGGAAAAGCCGCAGTAGCGGCAATTATTAATGCATTCGTTGGAGAGATAAATCGGCGCGAAGAGCCGCATCGTGCGGCCGAAATTCTGCAGTGTGAGCGCGCGAGAAGCCTGCGCCATCGCCTCCAGCTCTTGGTTGGACTTGGGAGCAATCAAATATTCGAAGCGGCGGACGAGCTCCGATTTCTTGAGGGCTAAATTGTCTGCAGTTTCGACGAACGACATCGGCATAATTTCCATCCGCGTGCAGGGATTGGCAAACCTCAATCGCCTATGAAAAAACAAACAGCGGCGTCCGGTCCATCCGGACGCCGCTGTCGCAAATGCGATTGTCGATCTTTAGAACGCGAAATTAATCCCGCTGCGCACCATGCCGAAGTTATTGGCCGGACCGTCGACAAAGTTCCAGCTGAAATCATTGATCAAGCCGATGTGCGGAGTGATGCGGATTTCGAGCCCGCCGCCAACTTGACCAATAGCTTTTGTCTCTCTGCCGGAGTGTAAATCGTTGAGAACGTCAGGGCTATCACTGTGGAAAAATGTATCCCTTTCGCCGCCGCCAAAGATCGCGCCGCCACCACCGAAAATGTAGGGCGAAAAGCGCGAGCAGTGGAACGGATAACGCAAGGTCAACGTGCCGAGGACGGCACCCAACCCGCGCGAATCCTTCCTGCTTGTGGCGACGATAGGCTCTGGGTCAACTCCCCCATCAACCTCCGCGAAATCCAAGGAACGTCGCCTGGCATCCACCATCCACCCTTCAATACCGATACCGAAGTAACGGTGGAAAAAATATTTGGCATCGATACCGCCGCCCCAAGCGTGGTCGCCCTCGATGTAGCGGTCATCGTGGGCATCGTTCCCAGTAAAAACATAAGTACCCCAAAGATCCACGTTAAACTCGTTATCGGCGTACCACTCCGGACAAGGTGGCGGAACCACCTGCTTCATCTCCTTTCCGCCATAGGTCTCAGTCCCGGCAAAAGCAAACGACGCCATCGCGCCGAAGCCCAACAAGCCCAACACTAATTTTTTCATCCTTATTTCTCCTTTTTGGTTAAGTTTCCCCCGTGCGGCTCGAGCCAGTGCCGGTCACATCTTAAAACGTAAGTGGAATTTCCTCCGGTTGTCCCGTTTTAGCAAAAAAAACCCAAATGGCAAGAAAGAGTTTCGAATTTTTTCGCATGTCCACAAATCAAGGCTTTAACTCCGCCCCCGTCGTGGCGTCAGTGATAACGAATTTTTCGTGATGATAAGTAGAGTCTCCCCGGAACACAAGCCGCCCCGCGTAACGTCGCTCCAACTCCACCAGCAATTCCTCGTCTTCCTCTTTCAATCGCTTCAGCACGTCGGGATTTAAGATGACGCGGATTTCGTGGATCGTGTCCTGATATTTCCGCATCACCGTATTGAGGGTGCGGTGCAGTTCCACGCTCGTGGTCATCGAAGTTTTCACCACGCCGCGCCCGCCGCAGTAGGGACAATTTTGGTAGATGGTGTCGCTTAGACTTTCCTGAGCGCGCTGCCGCGTCATTTCCATCAAACCGAGAGAGGAAATGGGCAGCACGTGCGTCCTGGCCTTGTCGCGCTTCAGTCGCTCTTTCATCAGGTTGTAGACCATCTGCTGGTCTTTGCGGCTCTTCATGTCGATGAAATCGCCGATGATCAATCCGCCGATATTGCGCAGTCTGAGTTGGCGCGCAATTTCATCGGCCGCTTCCAAGTTCGTCTGCAAAATGGTTTTCTCCACATCGCGGCCGCCTTTGTTGCGGCCTGTGTTTACGTCGATAGCGACGAGTGCCTCGGTTTCGTCGATCACGATGTAGCCGCCGCATTTGAGCCACACTTGTCGATGAAACGCGTCGTCGATTTGCTTTTGCACACCGTAGGTTTCGAAAATCGGCGTTGCGCCATCGTAAAAGTGAATTTGATTCCGGGCGCGCCGCGAAATCTGGCCGACCACTTCGCTCATCCGGTCCGTTGCCGCGCGATCGTCGCAAAGCACTTCGTCGATTTCTTCGGTCAGGAAATCGCGCACCGTCCGCTCGACCAAATCAGGTTCTTCAAAAACGCGACAAGGCGCCGGAGATTCCCGGATCTGCTGCTCGACTTTGGCCCATTGATCGAGAAGGAACCGCAAATCACGGACGAAATATCTTGCGCGCTGGCCCTCGCCCACAGTTCGAATAATCACGCCGATGCCTTCAGGAATATCGAGTTGGCGCAGAATTTTCCGGAGACGATCGCGTTCTTTCGGTTCTTCGATTTTTCGTGAAATGCCGCTGCGATCGCTGAACGGCATCAAGACCAAATAACGCCCGGCGAAACTGAGATTGGTCGTGACGCGCGGTCCTTTTGTCCCGATCGGTCCTTTGGTGACCTGCACAATCACCTCCGAACCCACCGGATAGATTCTGGGAATGTCTTTTGCCGTAATTCGCTTTCCCTGTTTTTTCGACGGCCGATCAATTTCTTCAATGCCGCTGTCGAGGGCGGCGGGAATGGCGTCCCAGAAATGGAGAAAGGCATTCTTCTCGAAGCCGATGTCGACGAACATCGCCTTCAGCCCCATCTCGATGTTCTTGACCTTGCCCTTGTAAACGCTGCCGACAATGTTACGCGAGGTGCTGCGCTCGACGCTGTATTCTTCGAGTTGACCATTCTCGAGCAGCGCGACACGCCGCTCGAGCTTTTCCACGCTCAGCACAATTTTGTTGCCGGTCTTGCGTGAAGGCAGACCTAAAATTTCTCTTACTTTGTCTATCATAAAGCTGAATAAGTTGGACGATCAGTAACGGAAACGCCGAGGCGCTCTCGGGCAAGGTCCCTGATCGAAAGTTCATCGGTTGCCGGGACGCCGGACCGGCGGCGGAGTCGCTTGCGCCGCAGGCCGCTTGACTCCAAAGAGCCGTTCAAAAAAGTTGGGACGCCGCTGCGGCGCGACGGGAATGGCACGCGCAACCGGCGCCCGTCTCACTTTCCCCTGCGCATCGGCTTCAGGTTCTACATCAGGAGCGCCACCGGCACTTGCCATCTGTACGTCCGCGTTTTGCGATTCGTCGGCATTTTCTTCGTCGCCGCTTGCGACGTTCCCTCCGGCGTAATTCACGTCCTTGATCATTTGAAAGGGATTGGCCTTATGGGCCGGGGCAATCCATGCGACTGTCATGTCGAAATTGCCTTCATCCATCGCCAGGGTGCGTTCCAGAATGCGGGTCGCAATTGGCCCGGCGACACTGCCACCATGTTCGCCGCCCTGCACCATCACGGCGACGACGTACTTGGGATTATCGAAAGGAGCGAAGCAAGCAAACCACGCGATCGTATCTTTGTGGCCGCGATCTGTGGCTTGCGCGGTGCCGGTTTTACCTGCCACCTGCACGGTTTTTAATCGCGCCCGTCCTCCCGTTCCCCCGTCTTCATTGACAACTTTCCAGAGCCCCTTGCGCACGAGATCGATTTGCTCGCGCGAAAGTTCGCTGTGTAAATCGGATCGCACCCGGGGCGTCTGCGGCACTGCGATCTTGCCATGGTCATCCAGAACAGGAGAGCCGTCCTGATTTAAAACTTTATCAACCAGCCGAGGATAATAGCAGACGCCGCCGTTGGCGATGGTCGCGTAAGCCATCGCCAATTGCAGCGGCGAAACAAGATCGTACCCCTGCCCAATCGACACGTTGGCCGTTTGGGCTTGCGACCACCTCTCTTGTGGATGATGCACCTGCATCCATTCCGGGCCGGGCAGAATACCCACTTGTTCACCCGTCAATTGGAGGCCGGATTCTTCGGCCAAACCCATCATTTTCCCAGTCGCGTCAATCGATTGAATGCCGGCTGCATTTCCGTACTGATAGAAAAATGAATCGCACGAGACCTTAATTGCATCGATTAGGCCGAGCGTGCCGTGGGTGTAATGTTTTTCCGCCACCCAGCACTTGAAGTAATGGTCGCCGTAACTAACGCCGCCGCTGCAAGTGAAGTGCGCGTTCGACAGATTCTTGCGCAAACCGGCCAGCGCGGTTATGAGCTTGAATGTCGATCCTGGCGGAAGCGCGCTCACCGCACGGTTGACGAGCGGATCGGCTTCATCTTTTTGGAGCGCCTGCCAATCTTTTGCTTTGATGCTGGGAATGAATGTATTCGGATCGAACGACGGCACCGACACCATCGCGAGAATGTTGCCGTTGTTCGGATCGACAACCACGGCCGCGGCGCGGCTGACCGCGCGCAACGCTTCCTCGGCGATCGCCTCAATCCGCGAGTCGATGGTTAGGAAAACATTTGCCCCTTGTTTGGGCGGGTCTTCTCGCAAAACACCGTCAATCGTCCCTTTCGCGTTGCGTCGCAGATAACGCACCCCCGGCTGGCCGCGGAGAAATTCATCCATCGACTTCTCAATGTTCGATTTTCCCTCCACGTCGCCCTGGTAAAAAGTAAATCTCCTCGCCTCCTCCTTGTTAATGTCGTCAGGCGCTCCGACGTAACCGAGGAGATGCGCGGCGAGCGCGCCGTAGACGTAGGAACGCACCGGCTTGATCGCGATATCCACGCCAGGCAACCCAACATCGTGCTCGGAAAATTTTGCCATTGTTGGAAAATCGATGTCCTTGATGTAGGAAAACGGCACCTCGGTGTCGTTGCGGTAATGTCTCTGGAGTTGGCCGGCGTTGTAATCGCGCGCAAGATCGAGAGCGTCCAGGCGCGGGACAACGCCGTCATTGACGATCCTGATGATGTCCGGCTCCTTCTGGTCTTTCGGCATCCCGTTGATGATGGCGCGGTACTCCGCGACTGGCGGCGCACCGAACCGTTCGCGATAGCCCTTCACCATCTCGGGCAAGTAAAAATCAACCTCATAACTCGCTCGATTTTGCACCAGGGTTAGTCCGTTGCGGTCTTTGATCTCACCGCGCACGGATGGAATTCGCACCGTTGCTTGTGAGCTGCCGCGAATTTGCGCGGTCCATTCTGCGCCGTGCGCCACCTGTATCCACCAAAGCCGGAGCGCGAGCGCGCCCATCCCGAGCAACGTCAGGAGTCCGAGAAATTGAATCCGCAAACGCGGACTAAGGCGGCGGTTCATTCGAAGCGGTTTCCTTCAGGAAGATACGGATAGGCTGTGATCCGTCCCATCCATTGCAAAAGCCAGAAAATAATCGGAGCCATTAGCATCGCGATCAAACCCGGTCCGCCAATTTGCCACCAGACTTCACGGGAGAAAAAGAGAGAACCGCGCCGGAATGTGATCATCAAATATTGCGCCAGAATAATCGCTGAGGTGCAGATGCCGCTCAGGACGCAATGCACTTCCCAGCGGCCCCGGATAAACAGTGGCCTTAGGCCATGCATTATTCCCGCCAGCACAGCATAGAGCAGTATCGACCATCCGAGTGAAATTTCAACCCTCGCGCCGACCACCTGCACGGTAAGTGCGTCGAGCAGGATGCCCGCATACAACGCGAGCGCGAGCATGAGCGGAAACGGCAACGCCATCGCTCCGTAAAAAACAATCAACGGTACAATGTAAATGTGCGCGTTGTACAGCCAGGGTAGGGCCGGAATGAAAAATTCCGCGATCTGCGCGATGAAAACCAGAGCCAGTAGAATAAGAAAGAAGATCATTTTCGGCCAGTCACGACAAAGACATCCTCCAGATGCGACAACTCGACCGCCGGCGTGAGCTGCGCCTGTCCGTCCAGCTCACGCACCCGAAAACTTTTGACCACCCCGATCGGCAACCCCGATGGAAAAACTCCGCCAACGCCCGAGGTGTAAGCTTTCTGCCCGGGCTTTAAATCCGCCTGTTTCGAGAGGAATTTGAGATTCAAAAATGGAGTCAATCCGCTAGTGACGCGGTCGCCTGACACTATGCCCTGTTCGCGCGTCCCTTCCACGGACGCCGCGACCTTGCAATTTTCATCCGAAACCAAAAGGACCAGCGATATGTTTGCGCCGGCCGTAGTCGTTTTTCCCACCAGACCCTCATCCGTTACCACCGCCATGTCGCTCTCGATGCCATCCTCTTTTCCGCGGTTGATTGTCACCGTGTGCCACCATGTCGAAGAGTCGCGCGTCACAATTACGGCCGGCACGAGCTTGAAAACGGAACGCTCGCGATAATTAAGCGCGTGCCGCAAACGGTTCACCTCATGCTCGACGTCGCGCAAGCCCTGATTGGTCGCTCTCAACTCTCGATTCTCCACACGTAGCGCAGTATTCTCGCGCTCCAGATCTTCCAGCGACTTCAACCCGCTGCGCACTGATGTAATTTGCTTTTGCAATCCCGAGCCGCTGCTCAGAAATGGCGCAATCAATTGATAAACTCCGGCCTGGAATTTGCGCGTGCTGTCCGCGCCGAAGCTGAGAAAATATCCAAGGATGGCGCCAAAAATCAGCAATGCGACGATGCTCGTGCGGCTCATCGGCGTTGTCCCAAATCGATTGTCGATCTTAGGACGGCAGCGCGCCAGCCAACGCGCTTATCTCTGCAATCTGAAATCTGCAATCTGAAATCTAAAATGTTATCGCCACTGGCGGTCCGTCGAAGCCACTTGACGCAAAAACTTAAGTTCATTGAGGCACTTGCCTGTTCCTTCCGCCACCGCGCTGAGCGGATCTTCCGCAACATGGACAGGCAAACCCGTCTCTTCGCTCAAAAGCTTATCGAAACCGCGCAGCAAGGCGCCTCCGCCTGCGAGCACGAGCCCACGATCGACCAAGTCGGCCGAAAGCTCGGGCGGACAGCGCTCCAGGGTGATGCGCACCGAATCGACAATTGTCGAAATCGGCTCGAGCAAAGCTTCGCGCACCTCCTGCGAAGTGATCATGAGCGTTTTGGGCAATCCGGCGACCAGATCGCGCCCTTTTACTTCCACGCTCGTCTCCTTCTCGCTCGGATAGGCGGAACCAATTTTGATTTTGATCTCCTCCGCCGTGCGTTCGCCGACCATTAAATTGTAAGCGCGCTTCATATATTGCACGATCGCTTCGTCCAATTCGTCACCAGCCACCCGCACGCTGCGGCTAAACACAATTCCCGAAAGCGAAATCAGCGCCACTTCGGTCGTCCCCCCGCCGATGTCGATGATCATATTGCCAGCCGGATCCTGCACCGGAAGCCCCACGCCAATCGCCGCAGCCATCGGTTCTTCGATGAGATAAACTTCTCGCGCACCGGCATGCGTCGCGCTTTCTCGCACCGCGCGTTTCTCCACCTCCGTGATTCCAGATGGAACCGCAATCACCACTCGCGGCCGCGCCCGTACCCGGCGGTTGTGCACCTTCGAAATAAAATGGCGCAGCATCGCTTCGGTCACCTCGAAGTCCGCGATCACGCCATCTTTCAACGGACGCACCGCCACAATATTTGCAGGCGTGCGGCCCAGCATCCGCTTCGCTTCGTCGCCCACCGCCAGCACTTTGTTCGTGCCGGCTTGCACCGCCACGACCGACGGCTCACGCAAGACAATGCCCTGGTCCTTAACGTAAACGAGCGTGTTGGCCGTGCCGAGATCGATCCCGATGTCGCTCGATAACCAGCCGAAAAGTCCCTTGAACATGAAATTAAATTAGTCGCACTCCAGCCGGTCAGAGCACCTCATGGCTTCGATCTCTAAAAGCAAACCGTGTGCTAGGAGCGCGATTCGACCGGCTGAAACGCGGTAACATGAAACAGCGCCTCGTATCGTCAAGCTCTTAAATATAGAGCATTCTGCATTGAGCGTTGAACGTTGGGCGTTGAACGTTGAACGTTCTCTTCCCATGAACCGCATCATCGTCGCTCCTTCCATTCTCGCCGCCGATTTTTCAAAATTGGCTGATGAGGTCCGCGCCACCGAAAAAGCAGGCGCCGATTGGATTCACTGCGACATCATGGACGGCCATTTCGTCAACAACATTTCCTTCGGCCCGGCGATTGTCGATCTTGTGCGCAAGCAAACCAAACTGCCACTCGATGTGCACTTGATGATCGAGCATGCCGATCATTACGTCTCGCGTTTTGTCGAAGCCGGCGCAAACTCGATCACGGTTCATGTCGAGCCGGAAGCCAAACACGATGTTGAGAAAACCTTGAGGCAAATTCGAGAAAACGAGTGTCGAGCCGGTTTGTCTTTGAATCCGGCCACGCCGTTTGAGTCAGTCGATCCATTCCTCGACAAGATCGATATCCTGCTCGTCATGACCGTGCATCCCGGCTTCGGCGGTCAATCTTTCCGCGCCGAGCAAATGGAAAAAGTGAAACGCGCTGCCAAGTGGAACAAATCGCGCGAACACAAGATCGACATCGAAGTCGACGGCGGCATCAACGCTGAGACCGCGCCATTGTCGATCCAAAATGGCGCCAACGTCCTTGTCGCCGGCACCTTCATCTTTCACACGCAAGATTACGCCGAAGCGATTCGCGAATTGCGCGGCTCTGGGTAGCGCACGCGTCCCGCGGGGTAGACTGCACCGCTCAGCTCGCCACCACCGGCTCGGCTTCTTCGGTCGTTTCCGCCATTACTTCGTCGGTTTGCGTGACGCGCACAACTTCTTCGATAGTCGTTCTGCCTTGTGCGACCCGACGCCAGCCGTCCTGCCGAAGCGTTTCCATTCCTTCGGCAATGGCACATTGCTTGAGTTCGCCGCCATCGCGCTTTTGCATGATCAGTTTTCTGAGCGGTTCGGTCACGACGCAAATCTCATAAATCGCGGCGCGCCCTTGATAACCAGTCTGACGACAACTGTCGCACCCGCGCCCGCGACGAAACTTTGTGCCGAGCTCAGATGGAAAAGAAATCTCGGCCAAATATTCGGGGGGATACTCGACCATTTCGACACACTCCGGACAAATTGTGCGCACGAGTCGTTGCGCGATGAAGGATTTCACGACCGACGCGAGCAGGAACGGCTCGACATCCATGTCGAGCAAGCGCGTGATGCCGCCGACCGCGTCGTTGGTGTGGAGCGTGCTGAAGACAAGATGGCCGGTCATGGCCGCGCGAATGGCGATGTCCGCCGTTTCGATGTCGCGAATCTCGCCGACCATCACGACGTTCGGATCCTGTCGCAAAATGTGCCGCAGGCCTTTGGCAAAGGTGAGATCGATCTCCGGCTTCACGTCGATCTGCGAGACGCCCGGCAGCCGATATTCCACCGGTTCTTCGATGGTAATGATACGCCGCTGCACGGAGTTGATGCTGGAGAGAAAACAATAAAGCGATGTCGATTTTCCGCAGCCGGTCGGGCCGGTAAGCAAAATGATTCCGTTGGGTAGCGCGAGCAGATGGCGAATGACACGCTCCTGTTTCTTGCTCAGGTCGAGGCGCTCGAAACCGAACTGTTGCTCGCTCCGGCTGAGGAGACGCAAGCTGATCGACTCACCGTTGACGGTCGGAATGGTGGAGACGCGCACATCGATCTCTTGATTGTTGGCGTGCAAATTCATCCGTCCATCCTGCGGCAGACGCCGCTCGGCAATGTCCATGTGCGCCATCACTTTCAAACGCGAGATGATGGCGGATTGCAGCAGCCGCAACTGCGGCGGCACGGCCACTTCATGCAAGATTCCGTCGATGCGATAACGAATGCGCAGGTCGTTTTCGAGCGGTTCCACATGAATATCGGTGGCGCGCTCGATGATCGCCTCGCGAATGATCTGATTGACAAACTTGACGACCGAAGCCTCCGGATCGTCCGCGGTTAGATCGGTGCTAGTCTCGGCGTCCTGCAAGATCTCGAACGAGCGATTAGTTTTAAGAATCTCGTCGAACGTTTCGGCGCCAACGCCATAAAGAGTTTTCATCGCGCGCAGAAGCTGGGCGCGCGGCACGAGCACCCATTCGGCCGGCTTTTTCAAGAGCTGCGACACGAGCTGGCGGCCGACAGAATTGAAAAGATCGTAGGTCGCGAGCACGACGGAAGTTTCCTTCACCTCCACCGGGAGAATGTGATGCTGAAAAACAAAACGACTGGGCAAGATCAACAAAGCCTGCCGGTCGATCGTCTTCGGATCAATCGAGACAACCGGCACGCGAAAGAAATTTCCGATCACGCTGAGAAAGCGCTGCTCGTCCACTTTTCCAGAATCGAGCACCTGGCTCGTCCATGAACCGCCGTTGAGATTCTGGGCGAGCTGCGCCGCTTCCTCCCGCGACGGCACACCGCTGGCGAGCAAGAGATCGATCACGGACTGACTCGCCGTCGGGTTCATATTGGGATCTTAGGGCAAGCGCAGAGCGCGTCGAACGGGGATCGTCAATGTACCAGTCACCCGCATCGAGTAATTTTTTTGAAGCCGCGCGATGGCCTCACTTACGTCGGGAGAAAAAACGCCGTCAATCGCGCCGCAATAATAGCCAAGCCGGCGCAAATCGCGTTGCAATGCACCCACGTAGGCGGGCTGCGCGATCAGTTCCTGACCGGACTCCAAATAATAAAGCGGACGCCAGTGATAGCGTGGCTCGAAATCCGTGGCATTAGGCGCGGGCATTTGGTGCAGCAGGCCCCATTCATCACGCGGCGCCAAAGTATCATTGGAATGAAGGAATGGATCGTCCGACGCTTGCCCGAAAACGGCACTCGATCCAATTGCGAGCGCGATCAGAATAACCTTTTTCATACAGAGATCATTCGCCGCTTTTTATGACGTCTTTCACCGATGGCAAATCGGGTGGCGGCAATTGCTTCCCGTCACCCGTCTTTGGACAGTCCGGGCAATCATCCTGATCAATTTCAGGTCCAAAATGTGTTCTATCCTCCGATTTCTGGCGCAGCCGATACAGATCGAGCTTTGTCAGCGTCACTTCGGGGCGCATCAAAATGATTAGTTCAGTCCGCATCTTGCTGTTGGTTGTACTGCGGAAGAGGGCCCCAATGTATGGGATGCGATCGAGAATCGGAATGCCGGAAATATTCTTCGTTTTGCTATCGGTAATCAAACCGCCCAGCACAATTGTCGATCCATTTGCTGCGGAAACATTTGTTCGAATGTAACGAGTGGCGATGTTCGGAATCGAATTTCCATCGATCGTTGTAGATCCCGCGAGGCTGTCGATCTTCTGCAAAATATCGAGCGACACTTCCTTGTCCGAGTTAATCAGCGGCACGACCTCGAGTTGCAGCGCCACTTTTTTGAACTCAATGTTGGAAGCGACGGCGGCGACGCCGGTAGTAGTCGTTGTTGCGTTGGATAGTGTATTGACGGGAACTGGAATCTCTGTGCCTGAAGCGATGATGGCTTTTTTATTGTTGCTCGTGAAAACCATCGGTCGCGAGATCACGCGGAAACGTCCAGTCGAGTTGAGCACATGAACGACCGACGCGAGTGTGTTTCCGGCGGCGAGATAGACGTTTGCTCCACTGGCGGCGTTCGTTGCCAGCTGCGTGAAACTGACAAGTCCTTGCCCAGGGTTGAAGATGTTTCCACCCGTGGTTGTAACTGTTGGTGGCGAAGGAGAGGGATTGATGGTGGTGGTGGTGGTGCCGCCCCCAGCGAATGGAGGAATGCCAGTAAAGTTTGTTGTGCCCGCGACCTTTTTGTTCGCCCGGAGAAAATAATCGACGCCGAATTCTTCATCGCTGTTTAGCGTCAATTCCCCGATCACCGTGCTGAGCGCGACCTGCGGCGCTTTCACGTCCATTTCATCGAGGATCTTTCCCACTTTCACGACCACTTCGCGGTTGCCCAGGACGATGATGGTGTTGGCCCGCTGATCAGCGATGATCTTGGCGTTGCCAACCGTGACCGCTTTCGGGGTCGTATCGACCGCTTGCGTCTGGAGCTCTTCCGAAATGTTGAGCGTGCTTCCGGTCGAAGTACTTGAAGTGCTCGCGACTGTCCCAGTCGCGGGATTAGCGGCCGTTGCTACGGTCGTGCGGCGCGGTTGCGTTGGGCTAGCACCTGGCGCTGCGCCTTCTGCTGCGCCTTGAGCCGCGGCGCCAGGTTCGGTCAATGCCTGGACCAATACCGGAAGCACGTCACTCGCAGAAATGTACTTCAGCGCCCGCGTGACCGGCTTGGCGAACTCAACGTTCGCGTCAAACTCCGCGATCAACTTGTGGATGAAGGGCATGTTGATCGGCCGCGTCACGACATGAATGCGGTTGGTGCGCACATCGGCCGTGAGCTTGATTTTGCCCACCACCACGGATTCCTCCGTCAGCGCGGCGAACGCACTAACTTCGCCTTCGACTTCCGCCGGTTGCGGCACAGGTGCAGGCACGCGCACGCCACGAACTCCGGTCGGACCGGAAGGCTGACCGCCCTTCTCGAAGATATCTTTCAGCAAATCGACAACTTTGCTCGCGTCGGCCCGCTCCAGTTTGATGAACTCACTCACCACTTCCGCCGGTGGAATGTCGATCTGCTCGATGATTTGCGCGACACTGCGAATGGCGCTGGAACCTTCCGTGACGAGAAGGCTGGAGGATTTCGGCAACGCCAGGATCGACGTATAGGCGGCCTGTGTTGACTGCAAGTATTGGGCAAGCACTTGCGCCAATTCCTGCGGATCGGCGTAGCGCAGTTTAAAAAGAAAACTGATGACGTGTTCGCCGGGCGGAATTTCCGCCAGGTCCGAAATAACCGGCACGCCTGCCGTGCGTGGATTTTTTGCGATGCCGATCACCTTTACGATGTCGTCGCCCGATGGAACCAGAGAAAAACCGTTCAGCAGTAAATTGATTTCAATGATCTTGATTGCTTCTTCGCGCGGCACCGGTTTGCTGATAAAAATGTTGACCTTGCCCTGGACTGTATTGTCCATGACCAGCTTTATGCCTGTGAGCTGTTCGTAAAAATGCAGCACATCCTGCACGTCGCTGTTTGGAAATTGCATGTTCGGCACCACATCCGGCGCACCCGGCGGAGCGCTCCGACCCGGAGTCGGCGCGGCCACCGGAACCGCTGGGAAAGGTTTTGGCGCGCCATCCGCGGCGTGAAGAAAAACAACAGCCGAGGCGGCGGCCGCCGCGGCTACGCAAAAAAGTTTTGGCACGGTCGTATTTACTTAATCAACAATACCACCGTTAATCCACTTTGCCCATGAGAAACAAAGATCGCCGTCGTAACTCGACAGATGTGACGGCATTGCGTTAGAAAATGTCGATCTTACGAAGGATTTCGTTGCTCATTTTGGCTGCGACTGTTTTTGGTTCCGCTGCCGCTGCGGCAGCGGAACCGACCGCGGAAATCTGCGAAATCCTTCACGCGCAGCAGCGAGCCTGGAATCGCGGCGACATCGATGGATTCATGAGTGGATACGCCCGCTCAGATCGACAATCTTTGTTTCCGAAGACACTGTCACGCGCGGTTGGCAGACAGTCCGCAATCGTTACAAGAAAAAATATTCGGATCGCGAGAAAATGGGCACGCTCGCGTTCTCTGACCTGGAAATCACTCCGCTTGGCCCGAGCGCGGCGATCGTCATTGGGCGTTGGCAGCTCAAACGCAAGATCGACAAGCCACACGGACGGTTCACCCTTGTCTTCCGGCACCTGACGGAAGGCTGGCGGATCGTGCACGATCACACTTCGGCGGCTGCGCCGTCTTCGTGATTCGTTAAAGAAGTTACAAAGTTAAAACATTTGCCCTTTGTAACCTTGTAACTTTTTTAACCTTGTAACTTCTTCAGCAACTTCTCGTGAATGTTATCGAAGCCGCCATTGCTAAAAACAACCACCACATCCTTCGGCTGCAACATCGGAACGATTCGATCGACGATTGCATCCGCGTTCTCCTCGTAAAATGCCGGCCGCCCGGAATTAGCAATTGCAGCGACAACCGACTCCGGATTTAATCGCTCCTTTTCCGGAATTTGCTCGAGCTTCGCTACTTGGGCGATGAAAACGCCATCGGCCAGTTGCAGCGCATCCGGCAGTTGTTTCTGGAAAACGGCCCGCCGTGTCGTGTTCGAACGCGGCTCAAAAACGGCCCAAATGCGATGCCCGGGATAGCGATGGCGCAGCGCCTGGATGGTTTGTGCAATGGCCGTGGGATGATGTCCAAAATCGTCCACCACTTTAACCCCGCGCACCTCGCCGCGCACTTCTTGTCGCCGCGCAATTCCAGAAAAACTTTTCAGCGCATTGTCGATCTTGGCTTTGGGCACATCGTAGAAGCGCGCCGCCGTCACCGCCATCGCCGCGTTACGCACGTTGAATTCGCCAATGAGCGAAATTTCGAATTTGTCGTCGCCAAGTTTGAAGCGCGAGCCGCTCGATGAGTAAGCCATCTCGCGAATCCGCTGCGCGCAATTTTCCGAAAAACCGACCTCGACCATCTGCGCGAGGCAATCTTTCGCCACTTCCACGCAATTGCGATCGTCGCCGTTGAGTAAGACCATGCCGTTCTGTGGAACGACGTTGAGCAAGCGCCGGAAGCTCAGCTTGACCTCTTCCAGATCGTGAAAAATGTCCGCGTGATCGAACTCGATGTTGTTTACGATCACCAATTCGGGCAGGTAATGAATGAATTTCGAGCGCTTGTCGAAGAACGCGCTGTCGTATTCGTCGCCTTCGATCACGAAATATTCTGAACGGTTGAGTCGCGCTCCTTGTGCGAGATTTTTCGAGAGTCCACCGACGAGATAACCGGGCTTGTGTCCGGCCTTTTCCATGATCCAGGCGAGCAACGCCGTGGTCGTCGTTTTGCCATGCGTGCCGGTGACGACGAGATTATGATGGCCGCGCAGGAAATAATTTTTCAAGACTTCGGGCAGCGAGAGATAAAAAAGTTTCCGGTTCAGGACCGCTTCCACTTCCGGGTTGCCGCGCTTGATCACGTTGCCGACCACGACAATATCGACATCGGCCGGAATATTTTCGGCGCGATAGCCTTCCTTAAGCGCGATTCCTTTCTTTTCGAGAAAGATCGACATCGGCGGATAGATGTTTTCGTCGGACCCAGTCACGCTGAAGCCGCGTTCGCGCAATTCCGCCGCCACCGAGCCCATTGCCGTCCCGCAGATGCCAAGAAAATGAAAATGCCGCGGCGGTTCTTTTGTCACGCAGAATTCTTTACGCCGGGTCGGTGACTTTGGCTACTAAGAGGTAATCATCCGCAGATTTACCCAGAGATCATGCTTGTCATTCCGAGCGGACGAGGGATCTCGTAACGACCGTCCGTATTCATTCTTTGAGAAAGCCCTTGACCTCAAGGATCGAGTGGCGGCGCGCGAATTGCTACCGGTTCGCACGGCTGTACCGTGCCTGACGTCGTCGTTCGCTGAAGCTGAGCGCGGCGCAGCATTCGATGCGAGCAATTGCACATTGTGAATTGAGTAACCCGAGCTTCGTTCTTCCCGCCCGCAATCGTGGATGTAGTGGGCCCAATCGCAATCGCGACGGCGAAGACAGTCCCGATGAGACGTTGACTCGTGCTAAATCGGAGGCCAATTGGCGGGAACTCGAACTATTCAAGGCTATGTGGCTCCGTGTGTTTCAGCGTTTCAGAAGCTTGGCGGGCGTGAAACCGCGCCTCGTCAGGCTGGGCGAGACGGGCGTCCTTATTGCTTTCCTGCTCGCACCCTCGATCTGGATGCTGAGCGCGATCCCGCCGCTTTGGAAAGACGTTGACGCCTACGTTCAGGTCACCCACCCGCCCGGAATCGGGACGATCCTGCAATATGGTCCACTCTATTGTTTCGTTGCGCGAATTCCCCTCTACTTGGGATACATTGTAGACTGCATAAGACTAGGCGCTCCATTCCCGACGCATGATTTTTTCCTTCATCCCACCTTGAGTGACTCCGGAGTCTTCATGCTCTTGCTATCACAACATGTGGCACTCTGTTGCTCCGCATTTCATTTGATCGCAGTAACGAGCCGCTTGTTCTTGGTTCGTTTGGTGCTGGTGGTTATCTGGGCGGCCAATCCCCTTTTCTATACGTTTGCCCATTGCGTAGGCTCTGAGACGCTCAGCATGATTCTCCTGCTCCTGGTTGGGGCAACAGGACTAAGAATTATTCGGCATCCCCGAAGGATTTCCCGAAAAGAGTGGGTTCTTTTTGGTGTTCTTCTGTGGCTTTGCATCCTAACACGGCACATCAACGCTTTGTTGGCTGCGCTGATGCCTCTCACATTCTTTTTCTTGAGCGCACAGCGGTTAACTATGATCCCATTTACTCGATCGAGGTTACTTCGCCGATGGCGACGATTACGGGCTAGGCAGGACTTGCAAAAAGCAACAGTTGCTTTGGTAATCGGGTTTAGCTGCATCGCCCTTGCGAACATTTCTTTGCGCGGTTTATGCCACGCGGTTCATATACCCTACGAGTTCCGGGTCGGGTATACATTCATGTGGCGACTAAAATTTCTTGCAACGATTCCTCCTGAAACACGAGACCAATTGCTCGACAAAGTCGCTAAAAATACTGCCTCCCCGGAAGTTAAAAAAGTCATTTCGATATTGCGTGAGGCCTTCCCAGAAGCGCCGAATTGGGATGTGATGGGTTTCATGCGAATGGCGCAAGCGTTGCTCTTCGCACCAGAAACGAAGTCACAAGAGCAAAAGTTTAATCTTGTGCTCAATCGCACGGCGCGGGCATTTCTTTATCCACCCGAGAACGTATTCTTGAGCGCGGTCGCGGCAGATTTT
>QHPX01000102.1 GCA_003219195.1 Verrucomicrobiota bacterium | reverse complement strand
CACATCGCCCGGCTCGATGCCGCCACCGGCCTGGCTGATTCGTTCGACCCGAACGCGAACGGTAGTGTCGCTGCAATCGCGGTGCAGGCAGACGGCAAAATTTTAGTGGGCGGCTTTTTCGGCAGCATCGGCGGCCAGACGCGCAGCGTTTTCGCTCGTTTATCGAACGACACAGCCGCGCTTCAAAACCTGGCCGTGACGCAGACAACCGTTACCTGGACACGCGGCGGCTCCAGCGCGCAATTCATCCGCGTTACCTTTGAGTCTTCAATCGATAATGTAACCTACACTGTCCTCGGCAACGGCACGGCGTCCGGCAGCAACTGGACCCTGACAGGTTTGAATCTTTCGACCGGACAGAATCTCTACATTCGTGCGCGCGGTTATTATCGCACCGGCTACGACAACGCCTCGGAGAGCACCCAGGAATCGGTGCGGAATGCTTTTCTGCAGCCCACCGGCAGCGCTACCTGGAAATCAAGCCCCGCCACGGCCGATTGGAACACGGCCAGTAACTGGTCGCCAGCGACGGTGCCTAATGGAGCGTCCGACACAGCAACCTTCGCCTCCTCCAGCATCACTAACATTTCGCTCTCGGCCAACACCGAGGTCAATGGCATTGTCTTCAACTCGGGCGCGAGTGCCTTCACAATTACGACCGGAAATGGCTTCACATTGACCATTAGTGGTGCAGGCATCATGAACAATTCGGGCCTTACAGAGAACTTGTCGGCAACCGGCGGTTCACTGCTTTTTAAACAGAGTGCGACTGCGGCCAACGCCAGGCTGACCAGCACGACCGCCGCTGGTAGCATTCAGTTTCTGGACAACTCCAGTGGCGGTACGGCCAGCCTGGTGGTGAACGGCGGCACATTGGACATCAGTGCTCATGCTGCTCCAGACGTAACGATTGGTTCACTCGAAGGAAGCGGCGGCAGTGTCTCCCTTGGAAGCAACAATCTCACCGTGGGCAGCAATAACTTGAGCAAGACCTTTTCCGGGGTGACCCAGGATGGCGGAATTATCTCGAACACGGGCGGCTCGCTCACGAAAATTGGCAAGGGCAAGCTGACGCTCAGCAATGGTAACACCTACACCGGCGGCACCACCATCAACCAAGGCAGTCTTTTGGCTAAGAACAAGACTGGCTCCGCCACGGGCACCGGCGCAGTGCAGGTCAATGGCGGCACACTCGGCGGCACCGGCACGATCAGCGGGACCGTCACAGTCGCAACGGGCACGGTCACCTCGAGTTTGGCGCCGGGCATCACCCTCAAGCCAGGCACGCTCACTCTTCTCAGCACAGTCGCATTTAACTCGTCGCACGCATTCTTCAAGGTGGACGCGAATAGCACCGCGGCCACTTGCGACAAACTGGTCGCGAACGGCGTGACGATTAACTCCGCCGCCCAGTTTGTCTTTACTGATCATGGCACCGGCACGCTCCCGGCCGGCACCGTCTTCATCCTCATCAGCAATACGGCCGCGACGGCGATCTCGGGCACTTTCAGTAACCTCGCCGATGGCTCGACCTTCACCAACGGAGCCAACACCTATCTGGCAAGCTACCACGGCGGCAACGGCAACGATCTTACTCTGACGGTGCAGTAGCGTCGAAGCAATTTTAATCCAAACAGCAGTATTCCCAATCACTCCGCCACGCTTGGCGCGTGGCGGCTTTTTCTTTTGCGCAGCAAAGATCGACAACCGCACGTACCTGTGCCTGCAACTCCGATTTTTGCCGTACTCCTGTGCGCATCTCGGAACTTTGCGCCCCTCGTTGATGATAGTGAGAGATTTGACTCGCTTCCCTCCCACTCGCTCGGCCTCTCGGCCTGCCCCTCCATGTCGCGACCGCAAAAGATAAGCTTTCGCTGAATTATCGGTACCGCGACGAAGTGGCGACCATTTCCATATCACTGTTTCTGCTCGTTCGCAGTCGCGGCGTCGCTGTCGGATTTGGCCGCATTCATTTCGTTGATCTTTCGATGAAGCGTGCGGCGGCTAATGCCGAGCTTTTTGGCCGCGGCGGTCACGTTTCCACTGGTTGTGGCGAGCGCTTGCATGATCAATTTTTTCTCTGTCTCATGAAGGTCGAGCGGACTGGCTTTTTCGCCGAATGCTTTCGCCGCTGAAATCCCGCGCGGCAAACTGGCGCCGGCCGCCTGTCGCACGGCCGTGGGCAGATCGCGCACGGTGATTTTTGGGCCAGTGGCCATGACGACGCCGTGCTCGATGGCGGTTCGCAACTCGCGCACGTTCCCGGGCCAGTTGTAAGTAAGAAGCGCGTCCATGGCATCGGCCGTTAGATCGACAAGTGGTTTGTTGTTCGCTTTGCAGAAATGCCGCAGGAATCTGCGAACGAGAAGAGGAACATCTTCTTTCCTTTCGCGCAAGGGCGGCATGGTGATGCGCACGACGTTCAGGCGAAAGAAAAGATCGTCGCGGAATTTTCCCTCGCGCACGAGCGTTTCGAGATTCTTGTTGGTGGCGGCGATGAGTCGCACGTCCGCGCGCAAGGTTTGATTGCCGCCGACACGCTCGAAGGCGCGCTCTTCGCTGATGACGCGCAGCAATTTGACCTGTGTGCTGGGACTGATTTCAGCCACTTCGTCGAGAAAAATTGTGCCGCCGTTTGCTTGTTCGAACCGGCCGATCCGGCGTTCGTGCGCGCCGGTGAACGCGCCTTTTTCATGGCCGAATAATTCGCTCTCGAGCAGCGTTGGTGAGAGCGCGGCGCAATGCACGATCACGAATTTTGCCTTGTTGCGCCGGCTCAGATTGTGAATGGCATGCGCCGCCAATTCTTTGCCCGTGCCGCTTTCCCCCCCGAGCAATACATTCGCCGAGGACGGCGCGACTTGGCGGATGGTGTCGAGGACTTCGCGCAACACCGCCGATTCTCCGATGATGTTCTCGAGTCCGTAGCGTTCGTCTACTTGCTGACGCAGCGTGCGGTTTTCCTGCTCCAGCTTCCGGCTTTGCAAGGCGCGCGCGATCAACATTTCAACCTTGTCGAGATTTAGCGGTTTGGTGACAAAATCGTAAGCGCCGCGTTTCATCGCTTCGACCGCGATGTCAACCGAGCCATACGCCGTCATCATGATGCAGATGGGAGGGTGCGGCATTTTCAGCGCGCGATCGATCAAGGTCATCCCGTCTTCATTGCCCAGACGCAGATCGGTGAGAAGGAGATCGATCTGTTCGCGTTCGAGCACGTCGATCGCGCCGGCGATGTCCGCCGCGACATAGACGTCGTACTCGTTCTCGAGCAAACGCCGCAATCCGTCGCGCGTATGCTTCTCGTCATCGACAATGAGGATGGTGGGCTGCATCGAGTCCATTTGGTGAATTACCGAAGTAGCGAGTTGATGACTACGCGATCATTGTCCGCTAATCGTGGCATCCCTCAATTGCTAAATCGCTAATTGCCACGGTGTGCTTTTATCGGCTGGTCGCACTCGCATTGCAGCTGCCCAAAGATTGTCAAAGCGCGACAGGCAGATACCGGATACTGTTGCCGGATGGAGCGCCGAATTCTTTGCGCATTCGTGGCGATCTTTGTTCTTGCCGGAACATCCTCCCTTCGTGCCGAACCTTCCAATTCGGTCAATCCCAGCGAGGGCTGGAAACTGGCGACGCAATCCAAGGGCGTTGCGATCCACACCAGGCCGCATCCCGGTTCGCCGCTGAAAGAATTCAGGGCGGTGGGCGAGATCGATGCGCCCAGCGGCGCCGTCCACGCAGTGATCGACGATCTCGAAAATTATCCCAGCTTCATGCCGTACACAGCCGAATGCCGGCTGATCAAACGGGAAAGCGATTCTATCATCACCTATCAACGTCTCTCGCCGAAAATTTGCGCGGATCGCGATTATACTCTTCGCGTCCAGAAGAAATCCTGGCCCGCCGCGGCAGGTGGGTTGGTTTATCTAAATTGGTGGGAACCCGCGAACGAGCTTGGCCCTGCGGAAAGGCCCGGGGTCGTGCGAGTAAATGTTTGCGATGGCGGATGGCTGCTGGAGCCAAATGGCGCAAATAAAACTCGCGCCACTTATTCCGTTTACACGGACACTGGCGGCCTCATTCCGGCCTTCGTCGCAAATCACGTGAGCCAGATTGGGATTGGCCGACTTTTCGAAGCGGTTCGCAAACAGGTAAAAAAACCCAAATACAGCGCGAACGATCGCTAAGCGCCGTCATTGGTTTGTTGTGCTTTCTGGCGTTCCCGCTTCCAACATTCGCACGCGCCTGTCGATGTAAGGCAATCGAATCGTCAGGGTGAGGCCTTTGCCTTCGCTGCTTGCGATGGAAAGTTCGCCGCCATGTTCGCGCACGATGCGGCGCACAATCAAAAGTCCAAGACCAGTGCCGGACGATTTGGTGGTGAAATAAGGTTCGAACACGCGGCTCAGATTTTCGGCAGACATCCCGATGCCCGTGTCCGTGAAGCTTACCAGCACGTGGGTGTCGTCGCGATCTGTGCGGATGCGCAGGACGCCACGGCGTTTCATTGCTTCGAAGCTGTTCTTAATCACGTTATAGAAAGCCTGCTTCATTTGGTCGCGGTCGAGCTGGAGCAGAGGCAGATCGGAACGAAGTTCCTGCTCGACGACGAGCTCGCGGTCCTGAATTTCCGGAGCGAAAAAGCGCACCGCTTCATCGACAATCGTATTCACGTTTTCGGGATGCAGCTGTGGCTTTGATGGCCGGATGGCGCGGAGAAATTGGCTCACGATCGAATCGAGCCGCGCGATCTCGGCCCGCGCGACGTCAATCGACTCCTGGAGGTCGGCTTGCACCTTTTCATCAAGCTCGCGCACTTTACGCTCCATCAGCTGAAGATGGATGTGAAGCGAGTTCAGCGGATTACCGATTTCGTGCGCCACGCCGGCGGCGAGGAGGGTGAGCACATTTAATCGCTCCGACTCGATTGTCTGCTCGGCCGAGCGGCGGCTCTCGGTGATGTCGCGCAAAATCATGGCATGACCGACCTGCCGGGCGGAGATGTCGATCTTATCGTCGGCCGCGCGATGTTCGATCGTGAGGGGCACGATGTAAAAATTAATGAAACGATTTTGCGGATAAAAAATTTCCATGTCGCGACTGATCGCTCCTTCCGATTGGGAAAGAGCGTCCCAATCCAGGCCGCGCACTCGTTCGTCCAACCGTTTGCCGATCGCATCCTCGCTTTCCAGTCCAAACAATTCGCAGGCTGCCTCATTTACGTAGGTGATGCGCCCGTTCGAATCGGTGACGATGATACCTTCCTGGATGGCGTTGAAAACGGTTTCGAAAAATCCTTTTTCCTCTGCGAGACGGATCAGGTAATTTTGCACCTCCTCGGGACCGATCCGCCCGAGGCGCCCGATCAGTTTTTCAAGAAAACCCGATTTCATTTCGTTACGCTTGAAACGGCGGCTTCGGTTATGGAGGGGGCACGTTGGCCTGGTCCGACACGCATTGCTTGAACCATCGTGTCAAACATCGCAATCTCATCAACGTTTGTAGTAATGAGAAGATGATCATGAGCAGTATGAACGACACACGAACGCACATGCATCACTGAGCCTATGAAGGTTTCGATTGTCATTCCGTGCTATAACGAAAAGAACACGATCGCGAAAATCGTCGAAGCAGTGCGCAGCGCCCCGGTTGAAAACAAAGAGATCATTGTGATTGATGACGGCTCTAATGATGGAACGCAAACTTTACTGCGGGAGAAGCTTTCCGGTGCGATCGACCAGATTATTTACCACCCTGTCAATCGAGGAAAAGGGGCGGCCCTGCGCGCCGGTTTCGAGGCGGCGAGCGGAGACATCATTTTGGTGCAGGATGCCGATCTTGAGTACAGCCCGGAGGAATATCCGGTGCTGCTCGAGCCAATAATCTCCGGAAAAGCGGATGCCGTTTTCGGCTCCCGGTTCATGGGCGGGCGACCACATCGCGTGGTATTTTTTTGGCACATGGTCGGTAACAGGTTTTTAACCCTGCTCTCAAATATGTTCACCAATTTAAATCTGACCGACTTGGAAACCGGCTACAAAGCCTTTCGAGCGCCGCTCATCAAATCGATCCAAATCGAAGAAAACCGTTTTGGATTCGAGCCGGAAATAACGGCCAAGCTCGCGAAAAAGCGCTGCCGAATCTATGAAGTGGGCATTTCTTACTACGGCCGGACGTATGAAGAAGGAAAAAAGATCGGCTGGCGAGACGGGTTGCGGGCATTGTATGTGATCGTTAAGTACAACTGCTGCCGGTAAACGCGATCTATGCGGAAATATTTGCGCCGCAGGCTGCGCGATTATCTCGCACTTTACATCCGGCCGGAAGGTTCCGTCCTGGAAGCTGACTTAACTGCGGAAAACACGTCTGGCAGGATGCAACGCCTTTTCCGCGTTCGGTCACCAGGTCAAACTAGTACGATCGTGCTGGAATTGATTCTTCTGGAACGCGGGCACAACGCTGAAGGCCCTTGGCCCCTTGTCACCTGCAAGCAGCGCGAGACTCTTAGACTTCGCTCAGCATAACACATAAAACACACAGACCTCGCTGTGCGCCAGAATAGGCCCGCGTAAGCTTACCCGGCTGGCACGCGCTCAACTGCTTCGCCGGTTTCGGCTTCGGCGCGTTCTTTCAATGCGGCTTTGCGCGAAAGTTTTACGCGACCTTTGTCGTCGATGCCAATGCATTTGACCCAAATCATGTCGCCGACGTTCGCGACATCTTCGGTGCGCTTTACTCGGAAATCGGCCAGCTCGGAAATATGCACGAGACCGTCTCTGCCCGGGAAAACTTCGACAAACGCGCCGAATTCTTTCACCGAGACAACGCGGCCCTGGTAGGTCTGACCGATCTCGATTTCGCGCGTCATGCCGCCGATAATTTCTTTTGCGCGCGCCATGCTTTCCCCGCTGGTGGCGTAGATGTGCACTGAACCATCGTCCTCGATATTAATTTCAGCGCCGGTTTCCGCGACAATGCCTTTGATGGTTTTGCCGCCCGGACCGATCAGCGCGCCGATTTTCTCCGGATTAATTTTGATCGTTTCGATGCGTGGCGCGTACTTCGACAACTCCGCGCGCGGTTTGTCGATCTTGCCACGCATGATTTCGAGAATTTTCGTGCGCGCTTCTTTCGCGCGCATGATCGCCTCAGCCATAATTTTGTGGCTGACGCCCGGAAGTTTCAGATCGAGCTGGTAACCGGTGACGCCGTTGTCCGTGCCGCAAAGTTTGAAGTCCATGTCGCCGAAATGGTCTTCGGAGCCGATGATGTCAGTGAGCAACTCGTAACGTTTCAATTGTCGATCTTCGCCATGTTCGGTGACGAGGCCGACGGAAATTCCGGCGACCGTTCCCTTCACCGGCACGCCAGCGTCCATGAGCGCCAGCATCCCGCCACAGACGCTCGCCATCGAGGTCGATCCATTCGATTCCATGATCTCGCTCGAGATGCGAATGGCGTAACGAAAGTCGTTTTCGCTCGGCACAACCGGTTCGAGCGAACGCTCCGCCAGAGCGCCGTGGCCGATCTCGCGCCGGCTTGCGCCACCGGTACGACCGGTCTCTCCCACACTGAACGGCGGAAAATTGTAATGCAAAATAAAACGCTTCGAAGTTTCGCCGCCGCCGTAGGCGTCGATGTTTTGCGCTTCTTCGATCGGCGCGAGCGTGGCGAGCGCGAGGGCCTGAGTTTCGCCGCGCTGGAAAATGGCCGAACCATGCGCGCGGGGCAGCACGCCCACTTCGCAACTGATTGAACGCAGATCCTGATAACCCCGGCCATCAACTCGTTTTTCTTTATCGAGAATGCTGATGCGAAACGCCTTCTTCTGCACGTAATCGAACGCTTGCGAAATTGAAAACGCGTCCGTCTCGGGATATTTCTGCAAGATCGACATCTTCACTTCTTCGCGCAATGCGTCGATCGCCTTGGCTCGCGCGACTTTGCCTTCGGTGTAAAGCGCGCTTTCAATCCGGCTGCCCGCCACTTGATAGGCAATTTCGAGCAGATCCTGCTTCACCTGAAGCAGCGGCATCTCGCGTTTCGGTTTGCCCACTTGCGCGGCAAGCTCTTTTTGGATGCGAATCATCTCGCGCGCGTGCCCGTGCGCGAACTCGAGCGCTTTGATGAAATCGGCCTCCGGCACTTCGTTCGCCGCGCCTTCAATCATGATGACGTCGTTTTCGGTGCCGACGTAAATAAGATCGAGATCGCTTTGCGTGCGCTCCGTGTGTGTGGGGTTGGCGACGAACTGGCCATTGACGCGGCCGACGCGCATGGCGCCGATCGGGCCCGCAAACGGAATGTCGGAAACGCAAAGCGCGGCCGAAGCGCCATTAAGCGCGAGAATATCCGGATCATTTTCACCATCCGCGCTGAGAAGGAGGCTGATGACTTGCGTGTCGTAGAAGTATCCCGTCGGAAAGAGTGGCCGCAGCGGCCGATCGATCATGCGTGAAGTAAGCGTTTCCTTTTCCGAAGGACGACCTTCGCGTTTGAAATAACCGCCGGGAAATTTTCCGACCGCCGCCGCTTTTTCCCGATAATCGACTGTGAGCGGAAAATAATCCTGACCTT
>QHPX01000101.1 GCA_003219195.1 Verrucomicrobiota bacterium | reverse complement strand
TCGCGCATGAGCTTGATGAATCCGACGTTCTCTGCGCCCGAAGTGATATAGGTGAGAGCCGACCAGCCACTCAGTGACGCGGTGACCGTGAGATCGGCCAGTAATAACAAGGCGCCGACTACGGCTAGTAATCTTCCCTGCGCCTTGGCGGCGGAGTAAACACCGCCGCCGTCGGGGAAATGACGGCAAATGACTGCGTAATTGATCCCGACCAGACCGGTAAGCGCGCAAACGGCAAGGATGATCGGCAGCGATGAAAATCCGGCGGCGACAAACGCCAGACCAATCACGTACGCCTTGCTGGTGCCCCAATCGCCGTAGAGCAACGCCCCGGCGCGTTTCCAATCCAGATTGCGCGGCCGATGCACACCCGCACTCGCGTCGAGAACAATATCCTCAATCAACTGCGCCATTGCTTAGTGGCGGAGAATCTCCATTGCGCGCTTGTTCACTGGCAAGTTCTTTCTCGGGGCGACGCTTCGTTTGACTGCGAATCGAGTTAATCAGATGTTTTGGCGGTTCTTTGTTTCGCTTAATGGATCGGCGAGTGGCCGGTCCAACGGGGGAACCAAATTCCGTCCTGCGAATGCGGTGCGGATCGGGGCGAACGATGCGCGGCATCGAGAGCATTTGATGGCTCCAGCCCGACAGCTAACCTCGTCAGCATCATTAAAGGGCAAGGGATGTCGTGAAATCCGGCTCCTGCAAGTGAGGCGCCTCGTCGCGCGAGTGACGCTTCGTTTGAGTCGAATTAATTGATACCAACAGACGTTAAGCGACCGCGCAATGTGGACTGGAAGCGCGCGGCGGCGATCCTTTATGGCGATTGGGGGACGAGCAAGGCCTACGTCATTGGGCTTGCGTTCGCGGTCACCGGTTACGCTTCGTTCTGGCTGATCGCGGCGATGTGCGTGCTCACTGCACTCGTCGGCCTCAACTACATGGTCATCTGCCGCCTGTATCCCGACGGCGGCGGCGTTTATGCAAGCGTGCGACATCGTAGCGAAGTTATCTCCATCGTCGGCGCGTTTCTGCTCATCGCCGATTATTTGGTGACGGCGGCCATTAGCGCGCTTTCCGGATTTCAATACCTCGGCGTTCCGCATCCTGAAAAATTCGCGGCCGCGGCCATTCTCATCATCGGATTACTCAATCTGCTCGGGCCGAAACACACCGGCGGCCTCGCCTTTTTAATTTCTGTTCCGACTGCGATCGTCGTCGTTGTCCTCGGGCTTTTCAGCCTTCCGCATCTCGGCACGGCATTCGGGCATCTCCAACCACTGCACGGTGGCTTTTGGCAGAACTGGACTGGGTTCGTCGGAATCGTGCTCGCGCTTTCCGGGGTCGAAGCAATCGCCAACGCCACCGGCGTGATGCGGCTCGATCCGGGCAGCACCGACGCGCAACCATCCGTGCGTAAAACTTCCACGCCCGCAATTTTGATGGTGATGGTCGAGGTCTGCGTGTTCACTGCGCTGCTCGGTCTCGCCATGCACGCGCTCGGTGGATTGCAAACCGTCAATGGCGACGTCAACGCGCCCGGCGCACAAGGCGTGCGTGATTACATGCTCCGTTACATGGGTGAAGTATTTGTCGGCGGCGCGCTTGGGCCGGCACTCGGACATCTCTTCGGTATCATCGTCAGCATTGTATTCGCGCTGCTGCTGCTCTCGGCGACGAACACCGCGATTGTCGATCTTATCGCCATCCAATTCCTCATGGCGCGCGACCGCGAAATGCCGTCGCTCTTTCAGCGACTCAACAAATGGGGCGTGCCGAGTTATGGGATGCTCCTCGCCACCATCGTGCCGATGCTGCTCGTCGTTCTTGTTAAAGACATGGCTGGCCTGGCCGATCTTTACGCCGTCGGCGTCGTCGGGGCGATCGCCACTAATCTCGGCGCGACCGCGACCGATCGGAAATTGTCGATCAAGCCGTGGGAGCGCACGCTCATGTTCGCGACATTCATTGTCATGGCGGCGATCGAAATGTCGCTCCTCATCGACAAACCAAACGCGCGCTATTTTGCCGTGACGATTCTTGCTGTCGGTTTGATTCTGCGCGGACTTGCCCAGGAACGGCGGATGAAAAAAGAGAAGCCCGCGGTCGCACCGATAACTCCAACGGTCCAAACACCGCCGATTCCATCTGGTGAAGCGGGCTCGGTCGCCCCCATTGGTGGGGAATCAATTCTTTGCGCGATTCGCGGCACTGGGCGCACACTTGATTTCGCGTTGCGCGAAGCGCGCGAGACCGGCCACCGTCTTTATTTGTTATTTGTGCGCGAACAACCGTTCATGACCGAGCAGGACAGCAAACGCAAATGGCAGGAAGACCCCGAAGCCAGTACGATCTTCGCCGAAGCGAAAGAAAGAACTGGTGCAGGTCACCTGTCGCCGCTTTTCTGTTACGCCGTCAGCCCCTCCGCTGCCGAAACAATTGTCGATGTTGCCGCCACTCTCGGCGCCTCGCGGCTCATCCTCGGTGCACCAAAACGCAACGCGCTGCTCAACCTCCTTCGAGGCAATGTGATTCGAGAAGTATCAAACTCACTTCCGGAAGAGATCGATCTGCTCGTTTACGCGTAAAGTAAACTCCAGCGAGAATTAGCTCAGCCATCGCCATTGACCTTGACTCTCCATTGGGGGCGCTCTCAGCGACAGGCTATTTCTTGTAATTACCAGCTCTTGAAACCGCTCACTCTCGCACCATTAAAAAATGATGATGACGTCGATGCCGGCTGTGAATTGGTTGCGGTCGCTGGAATCGTTGAATGGCCGCGTGCCATTCAGTGCACGATCGAAACGCAGTTCAGGGCGAATTACCAAACTGGCTGCGGGTTTCGGCACTGGCGGCTTAATGTTCAATCCTAAAGTCACAGCTCCGTAGGTGGTCTTACCGCCGCCAACCGTGCGTGGATCAATCGTGACCGAACCGCCGCGCAATCCATCGAGCGCGTCGTCGTTCTCGGCGAAAGAGGCTACGTAGAATGCGTCAGCGTCTCGCCAGATTTCGCCGCGCACGCCGATCGAAAAGACATCGTTGATCGTGTAGATGAAGTATTGCGCAACGCCGTAGCCGGTCGCGTCCGCTGCTTCATCGTAGATGTAATTCAGATCGGTGATCGCAGTGAAATTCTTGGTTGGCTTCGCGGTGATCGTTAGGTCGCTGAGATAACGATTGTGGCGATTGTCACTTGGTGTCTCCGGGCCGATGTGCGTAGTGGCAAGCGCGCTCAGTTTGCCTTCTAGAAGATTGAGTCCGACGCCGCCATGAAACGCGGGACTGTCGTTGTTGTCGTCGACGCTCGCGTTTACACCTCTCGTTAGGCCGGCGTAAAAGTCGAGCTGCGGTGTTGCGTGCCAGGTCGCGAGCGCGCCAGTGTGATTGAACGGAATTCCGAAATTAAAAATATAGCTGTGCGAATAAAAAGGGTTCGCGCGCGGATCAATCGTCTCCGCGCCTTCCAGCGTCACAAATTTCCCGAGCTTCAAATCAACGCCGCCCTCCGTGATGGCAGGGAAGTGCAAATTGAGATAGGCCTCGACCAAATCGGGCTGAAGGATTTCGTGGGCTGTGCGATCGAACAGACCGAGAGAATGGATGAAGCGCGCGTCGCTCCCGTACATGAATTGTAACTTGAAACCCCAATCGAACTCACCGGGCTGCGGCACGAGCGTGCGCTCAAAATTGATCACGACTTGGTTCAGCAGCGGCTCGTCCGCGCGATCATCAAAAAGCCGTCCGAAGTTCTGATTACTTTGCGGGCTGTCGGGATTGAAAGTGATGCCGCTATCGATCCAGCCGGAAATCTTGAAGCGAGGCTCGGGCGTCGGCGAAGAAGAAGTTGGTTCACCAGCCGAAGCAATACTGACCAGAATCGTTGCGCTGAAGAGTTGGACGCTCTGTTTCATTATTAATCGCGCTACTGGAGCCCGCCGAGTCGCAGGACGTTTATGCGCGGCTCGCCCGGAAACCGAACCTGGCGCATCAAAAAAAAAGCAATGCCGCCAGGGCCGCGATCATAGCGGTTGGCCAGGCCGGATGACCGCTACATCCACTTCCACGTAGGCGGTCTCGCCGTGGATCGCCTCGTCGAGGCCGAGTTCTTCGTGCGCATCTTCGACGCGCACGGGAGTGATACGATCGATGATCCAAAGCATCCCCAGCGTGAAAATCAGCGCCCAAACCGACGAAAACAGTCCTGCGCCAAGTTGCTTCAAAAAGAAGCTCGAGTTGCCGGCGAGTAATCCGTCCACGCCGCCGTTGGCCGCTGAATTCCACGCCGTCGAGGCAAAGACGCCAAGCAGAACGATACCGAGAAAGCCGCCAACGCCGTGCACGCCCCACACATCGAGAGCGTCGTCCCATCCCAGCCGGTTCTTCAGCGCGCAGGCGTAATAGCAGACCACACCCGCCACGGTGCCGATAATGACAGCGGTTGCTGGCGACACGAAGCCCGCCGCGGGAGTGATCGTGGCAAGACCGGCTACGGCGCCAGTCAGCAAGCCGAGGAACTTCGGTTTCTTCGAAACGCGCCAATCCACGAGCATCCACGCGATGGCCGCGAACGAAGCGGCGATGTCGGTGTTGATGAACGCCACCGCCGTGGTCGAATCGACGCGGAACTCGGAGCCGGCATTGAAGCCGTACCAACCGAACCAGAGCAAGCCAGTGCCGAGCGCAACAAGCGGAATGCTGTGTGGACCGCGGTCGACGACTTTGCGTTTGCCGACATAGAGAATGGAGGCGAGGGCGGCGATTCCCGAGATGTTGTGCACGACAATTCCGCCGGCAAAATCCTTTACTCCCCATTGCGCCAGCATGCCGCCGCCCCACACCATGTGGACGAACGGGAAGTAAACGAGAATCAGCCAGGCCGTTAGAAACAGCATGTAAGCCTTGAAGGTGATCCGGTTCGTGAATGCGCCAGTGATAAGCGCTGGAGTGATGATGGCGAACATCATCTGATAGGCGCAAAAGACGAGCATCGGGATCGTGTCGTTAGGCGATGGCGTCGAGAGCGTGATGCCGCGCAGGCCCGCCCAGTTCAGGTTGCCGATAATGCCAAAGAAATCGGTGCCGGTTTTCTGATCGCCGGAGAAACAGAGCGAGAATCCGAAGGCCCACCACAACACCGTGGTCCACCCCATCGAGACGAAACTCTGCATCATGATGGCGAGCACGTTCTTTCGTCCAACGAGCCCGCCATAAAAGAAGGCCAGCCCCGGCGTCATTAACATCACCAGGCTGGCGCACAGCAGCGTGAAGGCAGTATTTCCAGTATCGAGATGCAACATAGGTTGTCCTCCGGTAGGCCGCGATTATTTCCATTCTGGGCAGGGGGTCAAGGCTGTTGGAGTTGGTCGAGAAGGCGGTTGGGTCCCAGGACGTTCACACGCAGCTCGCCCAGAAATCCGAATTGCTGCTGCTCGATTGTTTGATCGACAAGCGCACCTCGAGTGCTGCGTTCGGTCAGCAACCGGTGTTGCCGCCACTCTCGGCGCATCGCGGGGTCATCCTCGGCGCCCCGCAACGTAACGCACTCTTGAACCTTATTCGCGGCAGCGTCATTCGCGAAGTCTCCAACTCACTTCCGGAAGAGATCGATCTGCTCGTTTACGCCTGATCGATTGACGGGTCGCCGAACTGGTCTATAGAAAGACCGGCTCGTTACACCGAGTCGTCGTTGAAGTCCGCGCGCCGGGGCAATTCCGAATCTGAAGTAGAAGCCGCACTCCTGCGGCTTTCGGCATCGAGAATAGCTTGCTCCACCCGAGACTCGACAACATCGGAGCAACGCTTGGAAGTCATGAAGTTATTTTACGCAGTTATCTTTTTATTGTCGTTGGCGTCGGCCGCTTTCGCGCGCGAGGAATCGGTCCTGGCGCGTGTCACCAGTTACTGGGCAGATGAGGGAGCTTCCGTCAAATATGCCAGTACGGGCCGACGATTGCGCGCCGGACATTGTGCGGTCGATCCAAAACGAATTCCGTACGGCAGTAAAATCGTCTTCCCTGATCGCGCCTGCACCGCGGTCGACACCGGGCCGGCGGTCATTAGTCGCAAAGCCGCTCGTCTATGCGCGCGGACTGCGAGTCAACTCAAGGCCATCGTGGTCGACCGATTTTTTGAAACAAAGCGAGAGGCGATGGCGTGGACGAGCGCGCATCCCGAGTTCATGACACTTCACGTTGTTCCGCCCGGGTCACACTCAGAGCCGACCGAGCTGTAGTCGATTACAAATAAAGATCGGATCCTTTCTATCAGCACGAGAGGCGTTTATGACGGAGATAGCGCCGTCATCCTGGACAGGCACGGAAAAGGCTGTAAATAGATGGAGATGAAAACGATCAACGCGCCAAAGCGCGCCGCCGGGTTCCGGCTGGCTGCATAAAGGCTCGTTCGATCTCGCCAAGTTGGAGCCCGCTTTTCGCGGCACCCCAGTGGTCGAATCTTACCACGCGCGGGTTTTTGCGCCGGTCGTCCGAACCGAATTCGGAAATAACTTTCAACATTTTAATTTATGAAACCAACACCTCAACTTACACGCAATCAGCACGCTGCACGGAGTTCTCTGTTAACGGATTATTCCTTCCAGGCGACCGTCGAAGCGCCGGCCAACACTGCCGCCGCTCTTCCGGCAACGAAGCCGCGCGCGTTCTACAAAATGAGCAGCGAATTCTTCGAGGCCGAAACACATCTCGATTATATCGCCGAGCTTTTTTTCTTCATTCTCATCACGGGAATCGCAGCATGGCCGGTCATGTCGATGCTCGCCTGCCTGGCGTGGATGAAAATTGTGTTCTAGCGAGTGCGCGATCGTCCGGTCGCCACGACCACAGGACCGCCCAACCGGCACGACCGCTCACGCATGCATCGTAAGCCGCTTACGATGCAGGGGGAGCCAACGGGTTTCCCCGGCAGATTTCCGCATGCGCGATTGTCGATCTTAGCGTCAAAGCTCGATGACTTGCGCGGAGTGGATGTCTTTGCTTGCGCGAATTTTTTCGAGCAACTGCGCGTCCGGCGCGGAGTCGAGATTTAAAACGGTGAGCGCAGTGCCGCCGGCTTGATTCCGGCTCAACGACATCGTCGCGATATTTACTCCGTGATCGCCGAGCAAGGTGCCGACGCGGCCGACCATTCCGGGGCGGTCCGTGTTTTCCAAAACCAGAAGGACGCCGTGCGGACGCGCTTCGACCGGCCGGCTGTTCAGGCTGACGATGCGCGGAGTGGCGCCAAAAAACGCGCCGCCGACGGAAACGGTTTTACCATCGGCGACGGCGGAAAGTTCAAGCAAGTCGGTGTAATCGCCGACTGCACTCAAGCGCGTTTCCGTGATTTTGAGTCCGAGACTTTCCGCAAAGGCCGGCGCGTTGACCTCATTTACTTCGCTGCCACCGGCGCTTTGCAAAAATCCTTTCAGGATCGCGCGGGTGATCGCGGTCGTATCGACCTCGTTAACTTTGCCGCTGTAATTGATGTTGAGGGTGTCCACGCGTTTAGGCGCGACTTGCGAAAGAAATCTTCCGAGCTTTTCCCCGAAACGCAGATGCGGTCCAATGATCGACAATGTTTTGGCGTCCAGGTTCGGCATGTTGATGGCGTTGCGAATTGTTCCTTCGAGCAGGGCTGCGCGGACCGATTGCGCGATCTCGATACCGACACTTTCCTGCGCCTCGGCAGTGGACGCGCCGAGATGAGGGGTGAGAACAAGGTTCGGCGCCAGGCGCAGCGGCGAATCGTCTGGCAGGGGCTCGTGCTCGAAAACATCGAGCGCGGCGGCGGCAACATGTCGATCTTGCAAGGCGCGGGCGAGCGCGGCTTCGTCAACAAGTCCGCCGCGCGCACAATTGATGATGCGGACGCCGCGTTTTGTTTTTTTAAACCGCGCCTCATCGAGAATGTGTCGCGTTTCGTCGGTCAGTGGTGTGTGGAGCGAAATGAAGTCTGCCGTTGCCACGAGATCATCGAACTCATCGACGAGTTCGACTTGCAAACTTCGCGCGCGCGTCGCCGAGAGGTATGGATCGTAAGCGATGACGCGCATGCCAAAGGCGATGGCGCGACGACTCAGCTCGCTGCCGATCCGGCCCATGCCGATGATTCCGAGGGTTTTATTGTAAAGTTCGACGCCTTCGAAATTTTTGCGGTCCCAATTCTTCTGCCGCACGCTCGCGTCGGCCTGAGGAATTCGTCGCGCGACTGAAAGCAAAAGCGAAAAGGCGTGTTCGGCCGTGGAAACGGTATTTCCGCCGGGCGCGTTGAGCACGACAATCCCGCGGCGCGTTGCTGCCTCAATATCGACATTGTCCACACCGACGCCGGCGCGGCCGACAACGCGTAAACGCGTTCCGGCGTTCAAGATTGTCGAATTAACTTTCGTTTCGCTCCGGACAATGATCGCGCTGAATTCTGGGATCAGGGCGACAAGTTCGGATTCGGTTAGGCCGGTTTTAATAATGACATCCAACGCATGGTCGCACGAAAGCTCTTCGATACCACGCGGTGAGATGGTATCGGCAATGAGAACTCGCGGCGCAGTCATACAGGAAGCAAACGTTCAACGTTCAACATCGAACGTCCAACGTTCAATTCTGTGGCGGTCCGTCATACCAGGACGCGCCACAGGCGCGTGGCTACAGGTTTAGCCGAAAATCAGCAATTGAATCGAGTCCGGCAATTGTTGGGCAACATTCGTGGCCACGCTGCCACGGAGGAGATTGGCAAGGGCGGTCCGTTGGGTCGCACCGATGACGAGGAAATCGATGCCCATGGTGGCGG
>QHPX01000100.1 GCA_003219195.1 Verrucomicrobiota bacterium | reverse complement strand
GCCGCGCTCCTGGAACGGCGCCGGATCGACAGCTACGGTTTGCCGGTCAACCGACGCTTTGGCCGTCTCTTTTGGGACGGAGCATTCGTCGGTCTCCTGACAATTATCTTTGTTGGGCTGGCGATGCTCGCTGCCGACGGAATGCAAGTGCATGGGCTGGCCTTGCACGGAAAAGAGATCATCACGTCGTCCATTTTATGGCTCGTCGGAATGTTGCTGGTTGGCGTAAGCGAGGAATATCTTTTCCGTGGTTATGCCTTGCAGTCACTCTGGCGCGCCGCCGGCTTTTGGCCAGCCGCGCTGATCACCTCCGGGTTATTTGCCGGCGCGCATCTGTCAAAGCCGCATGAGAACGCGATTGATATCGGAATGATCTTCGCCCTGGGCGTGATTCTCTGCCTGAGTGTTCAGGTTACTGGTTCGCTTTGGTGGGCCGTCGGCTGGCATGCCACTTTTGATTTCGGCCAGTTCTTTATCATCGGAACACGCAACGGCGGGCAATTGCCGGTGGGCCGGCTCTTTGACGCCACTTTTTCCGGGCCGGCATGGATTAACGGTGGGGAACTCGGGACCGAGGCCAGCTATTTCATGATTCCGGCGGCGGCGGCGATATTTATTTATGTTCGGTTTCTTCTCGCCCAGCGTGCATCACCTTTACAGTCCACCTGACGAATCGCACATTGCGCGATGCCTAACCTGGTCACTTGGATGCGGGAGAAGGATGAGAAATGGTTTCAACCATTTTTCGACAAGCATCCCGATATTCATCTTTGCGATGCGCGCAAAGGCACGGTGGCATTGGAAGAAATGGATGGATTGCTTTTGACTGGCGGCTCCGACATTTCTCCGGAATTTCTGCGACAGGAAGTTATCGATCCAACCGTCCTGGAGAAAGATGTCGATCTTGCGCGGGATCGCTGGGAGTTCGAGGCGGTCGCAAAGACTGTCGCGCGAGGTCTGCCGATCCTTGCCATTTGCAAAGGGCTCCAGCTTCTAAACGTCGCGCTCGGCGGCACGCTCAAGCTCGACATTCCCGGTCATAAACTTCCCGAGATGAAGGATCATGATATTCAACCGCTGCGAAGCGAGCGCGCCGCCCGGCATCGTTTCGAAAGGGTGAACAGCTCGCATCATCAGGCGGTCGACCGCGTCGCGGACGGCTTTATCGTCGAAGCCTGGTGCGCGACCGACGACATTATCGAGCAAATGCGCCTGCGCGATTATCCGTTTGCCCTGGCCGTGCAATATCATCCCGAGCGCGGAAGAATTTATGATGCCCTGTTTGAAGATTTCTTCTCGTACGTCCGGGAATTCGCTGAATCACTAAATCGTTCAATCGCTCAATAAGACGATGTCGACGCCGCACAACACCATCGCGATCGTTTACGATTACGATCAAACGCTGAGCCCGAGTTACATGCAGGATGAAGTGGTCTTTCCCGCTTTCGGCATCAATGGCGAAAGTTTTTTGGCGGCGCTGCACCGATCTCGTGAGCGAGAACGGCTACGACAACGAGCTTGCTTATATGAAAGTGCTGCTCGACACGCTCAGCATGGATCGCCCCACGAATGTCGATCTAAAAAAGCTCGGCAAAAAAATTAAACTTCTACAAAGGATTACCAGAAATGTTCGAAGATTTTGAAGAGGGGTTGCTCACGGCCGAGCGCGTTGCCAACGGAATTACGGTCGAGCATTACATCATTTCATCCGGGCTGAAGGTGTTGTTCGACGGCAGCCGTTTGCAGCCTTACGTGCGCGCCATTTTCGGCTGCGAATTTGCCGAGGACGAAGAGGGCCGGATCACTTTTCCCAAGCGCGTGATTAGTCACACCCAAAAGACGCAATTTCTTTTTCGTATTAACAAAGGCCGGCTCGACACGTCGCAGGATGCAAATGACCACATGGACGCCGACATTCGCGCCATCCCGTTTCCAAACATGATCTACATCGGTGACGGACCGACCGATGTGCCTTGCTTTACGGTGATGAAAAAAAACGGAGGCCAGGCCATTGCTGTTTACAATCCCGACGACCCGCAGCGCGCCGGATTCAGCAAATGCTATCAGCTCTCCACTCACGCCGACCGCCTCAAACACATCGCGCCTTCCGATTATCGAAAAAATACGCATCTGCGCATGCTGCTCGAGCAAACGGTGGAAGAAATCGCGAACCGCATCGTCGAACAACGCAAGGCCGCGATCGAGACGGGCACCGTTCGCGCGCCAAAGCATTGACTGTAGCCACGGCCCTGTGGGCCGTCTTAACGCGCCACAGGCGCGTGGCTACAGCGTCAGACTCCGCGCTGCGTCGGCGTCCAGATGAACTTGTGCATTTGCAGCTGAAAACGAACATTGAGGCGATCGGCCAGTATCCATTCCACGATTTGGCGCGGATCAATCCGGCCGAAAATGGGCGAGAACAAAACGGCGTGACAGCGCTTGATCAGATCGAAGCGGTCAACTTTTTCGCACGACCATTCATAATCTTCGCGTGAGCCGATCACGAATTTCACTTCGTCGAGCAAAGTGAGATGCTCGATGTTTAACCAAAAGTTCTTGTCGACCTCGCCGCTGCCCGGCGTTTTCAAATCCATAATCCGATGGACACGCGGATCGACTTTCGAGATGTCGTGCGCTCCGCTCGTCTCGAGTAGAACGGTGTGGCCGGCGTCGCATAAGATCGACATCAGCGGCAGCACATTTTTTTGCAGCAACGGTTCGCCGCCGGTGATCTCAACGAGCGGACAATGAAACGCTGCGACAAGATCGACAATCTCCTTCAGCATCTGCTTTTTCCCTTCGTAAAACGCGTACTCGGTGTCGCAATAATTGCAGCGCAGATTGCAGAACGTCAGCCGCACAAAAGCACAACGCTGCCCGGCCCAGGTGCTCTCGCCCTGGATCGATTGATAAATTTCGTTGATGGTCAGCGTTTTTTCGCTCATTCGCCTTAATGCTGAGCAATTATAGGCCGCATTTTTGCGTCGCCTCGGCGAAGCTGGAGCGCTTCCGCAGGAGAGACGCAAGATAAGAATCGACCTCCGGCGCCGAGGCGATGCGCGATAGATTGGCCGGCGTCTCGAGCCGCGAGAAAATTGCGGAGGCAATCTTGTTGCGCGGCACACTCTTTTCTCCGTAGCCCGACGGAATGTTGCTCGACCAGTAGCGGACATATTCCATGCCGAGCCGGTTCTCCATTCCGAGAAAAATCGTGGAATGTCCGTGCTCACTTCTGCCCACCTCCCGCGACCAGAATATTTTCATAAAATCGCCGGGGCGCGCCTCGTTGAAATCGTCGAAGTTGTGGCCAAGTCCGAGCTCGTGAAAGAGGCGGGCTGTCCCCGGGCCGTTGGCATTCCAGCGACCCCAAATGCCTTCGCCATCATGTTGATCACGAATGATGAGCTGCTCGAGAGTGGCGAAATCGAGGTGCAATTCTCCCCGCGCGCGCAACGTCTCGATGGTCTTGATAAACACGAGATAGGTCGCGCCCGAGCAAAAACTCGGATAAGGCGCGGACGGAAGAATGAAAAATTTGCCTGACTCGAAGTGGGCGGCGGATTGCAAGCGGATCTTGGCGAACCGCGAGACTGAATAACGGCCGCCTTGCGGCATTTGTTTGATCTGATCGAGAATGAGCGCGTTGAGATCGTCGGCACGGGCTGACTGCGCAATGACGCACGCACAGATAGCTGTGAGCAGCTGGCGCATGAGCGCAAACTAAGCGGCGAATCCGGAGGAGAGCAACGCTCCTTTTGTCATTCCGAGCTCCGCTCGACATGACAAGACAGCCAGCCGCCACTACAATAGGCGGAATATGCTGCGATTCACGAAGATGAGCGGCGCCGGAAACGATTTCGTGATGATCGACAATCGTGCCGGAAACATTCATCTCAATTCCGACCAAATCGCACGCATTTGCGATCGTCACCGCGGCATTGGCGCCGATGGAATTCTGCTGCTGGAGGAAGCGCGGAACGGCGCGGACTTTCGGATGCGCTACTTTAACAGCGACGGCGGTGAAGCGGAAATGTGCGGCAATGGTGCGCGCTGCTTTGCGCGTTTCGCGCATAAGGTCGCCGGCGCGCCGGGAAAGATTTCTTTTGAAACTCCGGCCGGCGTGATTGGCGCCGAGCTTCACGATGAGTTGGTAACGTTGCAAATGAGCAAGCCGACCGATTTGCGATTGAATATCGCGCTTCGCCTCGCTGGCAAAACCAAGACGGTCCATTTTATCAACACCGGAGTGCCGCATGTTGTTGTTCCGGTTTCGCAAATTGACGATGTCGATGTCCGGCGGGCGGGCGGGGCCATTCGTTATCACGAAATGTTTTTGCCAAAGGGCGCAAACGTAAATTTCCTCGAGAAACGAGGTACGAAACGAATCGCCGTCCGTACCTATGAACGTGGTGTGGAAAACGAAACGCTCGCGTGCGGCACGGGCGTGGTCGCGAGCGCGCTCATTTTTGCCGCAATCGAAAATGCTGGCGGGCCAATTGGTGTCATCGTGCGCAGCGGCAGCGAGCTCAGTGTCAATTTCAAAAAGGATGGCGATCGGTTTCGCGATGTTACCCTCACCGGTCCGGCTGAGTTTGTTTTTGAAGGCACGATCGAGTTGTAACCGTGGCGCAAGTTTCCAACTCGCGATTTGCAAATTGCGCAAATCGGAAAGTTGCGCCACGAATTGACTGATGTTTCGCGGCACGTTCACAGCGCTCGTCACGCCATTTCGCGATGATGCGATTGACGTTGCTGCCTTCGAAAATTTAATCGAAGGACAAATCGCTGCCGGCATTAGCGGCGTGGTCGCAGTCGGCACGACCGGTGAGTCGCCTACGCTTTCACATGACGAACGCGAGCAAGTGATCCGGCTAGTGGTTACAATCGCGAAGAAACGCTGCGTGGTCCTGGCCGGCACGGGTTCGAACGCCACGCATCACGCCGTGGCGGACACGAAAATGGCCGAAAGGCTCGGCGCTGATGGCGCGCTTCTCGTTGCGCCTTATTACAACAAGCCAAGCCAGGAAGGATTGTTTCGGCATTTCAAAGCAACCGCTGAGGCGACAGCATTGCCGATCTTGCTTTACAACATCCCCGGCCGTTGCGGCGTGGATATTTTGCCTGACACGGTTGTGCGACTCGCCGGTGAATGCCGAAACATTGTCTCGATCAAAGAAGCGAGCGGAAGTGTCGAACGCGTGAGCGAATTGCGGGCGCGTTTGCCTGACGAATTCACGATCCTGAGCGGCGATGATTCGCTTACGCTGCCCTTTATGGCTGTCGGCGCGGCCGGAGTTGTCAGCGTAGCGTCGAATTTATTTCCGGCGGAAGTTTGCGCGCTCGTCCGCGCCTATGAATCCGGCGATGTAAAATCGGCAGCAAAATTACATCGACGGTTGTTCCCGCTCTTCAAGGATCTGTTCATCGAGCCCAACCCGGTGCCGGTAAAAACTGCGCTCGGCTGGCGCGGCGCGATCTCCAGCGAAGTGCGTCTGCCGTTGTGCGAGATGAGCGAGGCGAACCGGACGCGTTTGCGAAAAACGATCGACGCATTCGAGCGCACGAAATGAAAAAGATTCGCGTTTTGCTCATTGGCGCCGCCGGTCGCATGGGAAAGACGATTGTCGATCTTGCCAGCCGCGAGTCGAATATCGAAATCGTTGCGCAATGTGATCTTGGCGACGCGATTGAGCCGGCGATGAAAAATTGCGATGTCGCAATCGATTTCAGTCATGCTGATGCGATCGAAGAGATTTGCCGCGCCGCATTGCAAGATCGACAATCGCTCGTCATCGGCACGACTGGACACTCGCCCGCGCAGCGCGAGGCAATCGAAAAGGCGGGACAATCGGTGCCGATCGTTTTCGCATCGAATTTCAGCATCGGCGTGAACGCGCTTTTTGCTTTGACACACAGCGCCGCGGAAATCCTGCGCGACGAGTTTGATGTCGAAATTATTGAAACGCACCATCGCATGAAGAAAGACGCGCCGAGCGGGACGGCGAAAACGCTCGCGGAAATTTTGAAGAAAGCACGAAAGATCGACAATGAAATCCCGACGCGATCGATTCGTGAGGGTGATGTGGTGGGCGAGCACACGGTCGTCTTTGCCGGGCCGGGCGAGCGAATGGAGCTAACGCATCGCGCCAGCAGTCGAGAAATTTTTGCTCGCGGCGCGTTGCGCGCAGCCGAGTGGATCGTTGATAAACCGCCCGGGCTTTATTCGATGCAGGATGTGCTTGGATTGTAGCGGCGCTTTCACCATCGGCGGAGAGGCGCGTGTCCTCGCGCGCAGCTGTTTTTGTCATTCCGAGCGGAGTCGAGGAATCTCTCATTGTTAAGAGTAAGAGATGTCTCGACTAACGCTCGACATGACAATGAGGACAGCCGCCCCTACAGACATTCCATGAGAACCGGTGTCGCATTGGGATCGAACCTCGGCGATCGAATGGAAAATTTGCGCGCAGCGCGAAAAGAGATTGTCGATCTTGCGGACGTCGCGCCGCCAATTCTTTCCTCAGCTATTTATGAAACCGATCCGATGGGTTGCGAACCAGGCGCGGGAAAGTTTTTGAATGCGGTGCTTGAATTCGATTACGACGGCGATCCGGCGGAGCTGCTTGCAGAACTGCGTCGAATCGAAGAGTCGTTGGGCCGCGCACGCAATCATTTGCGAAACGTTTCGCGCAAGATCGACATCGATCTCCTTTATTGTGGGAATCTTAAGATCGACAGTGAACAATTGCAGGTGCCACATCCGCGCATGCATTTGAGAAAGTTTGTGCTTCAGCCGCTCGCCAAGATCCGGCCGGAGCTGGTACTACCGGACCAGACGAAGACGGTCCGCGAGTTACTCGCGCAACTCGGTGAATCGGCTAAAGTAATGCGTTTAAGCGACAATTGGGATTCTCAATGAAAGATTTTCGAGAAATGAAAAAGCGTGGCGAGAAAATTACCGCGCTCACGGCTTACGATTATCCGACGGCGCGCCTGCTCGATGAAAGTGGGATCGATATTATCCTGGTGGGCGATTCGCTGGGCATGGTGGTGCTCGGGTATGAAGACACCACGCGCGTGACGCTCGAAGAGATGTTGCATCACACGCGCGCGGTGGCGCGTGGCGTCAAGCGCGCCTTGCTCGTCGCCGACATGCCGATTCGCACCTACGACACAGCCGAGCAGGCGTTGGCGACGGCGAAACAATTTGTCGATGTTGGCGCGCAAGGGGTGAAGCTCGAAGGCGGCGCCAGCCACGTTGCCCAAATTGAAGCGATCACCGGCGCGGGCATTCCGTTCATGGCTCACATCGGGATGTTGCCGCAAAGTGTGCGAGAAGAAGGCGGCTACAAAGTGAAAGGCCGGACGCGACCGGAAGCCGAAGCGCTGATCGCCGATGCGCGCGCCGTGGAAAAAGCGGGTGCGTTCTCGGTTGTTTTGGAAATTGTGATTGGCGATCTTGCCAAACAAATCACGAACACGATTGGGATCCCGACCATCGGCATCGGTTCGGGGGAACATTGTGACGGACAAATTTTGGTTACGCACGATTTGATCGGGTTGTTTCCCTGGTTCACGCCGAAGTTTGTTTCGCCCGCGGCGCGGGTAGCGGATGAGATTCGTCGGGCGGCGGCCGCGTTTGTCGATCGGACGCGTGCGGGCGGGGCGGTAGTTTGACATTTTAGTCGCACTGCCGGTTTGTTGGAACGAAACGATGCGAGTTTCCGAGTTTGATGATCTTGAGTACGACGCGCTTTTAAAGGGCAGCAAAGAGCGCAGTTGGCTTTGGTTTGGATTGATCGTTTCGCTGGGATTACACCTCGCCCTCTGCACTTATTTTTACCGGACCCGTTTTCAATCTGTGAATGCGGTCCTCGCTGGGATGCAGCAAACGCCGACCTTCAAAATCAAGAATGTCGATCTTGGACAGCAGCTGGAGAAGAGCAGTCTCGACCAGGCAAGCCCGGCGGCGAAACCGGAGCCTGACAAGACCGATGTGCAATTACCGGATGAAAAGAAATCATTCGACAAGCTTCTGCAGGACATCCAGGCCAGCACGGCGATGCCGGACGACACCCGCGATGTCCTGCCCGAGCAACCGAAAGTGGAACAACCGGACGTGAATTCGGTGCTCAATGAAATTGAGCGCACCACCGCCCAAACTCTTTCGAACAATCCGAATGCAACGCATGAGCAATCTTTGCTGAACGATGCCGCGACTTCCGGCCGCCCGCAGCCGGCACTGAGTGGAACGGAGCTGGCCACGAGCACAACGATCAAGCAACCGAACACCTTTACGAGCAAAATTCCCGGGGACAGCGCCGGTCCGAACAAGAAAGGCGCGCCCGGTTTCAGCGATCTCGATCAGTTGCTCGCGCAAAAGGGTCCGCTCGGCTCGGGAACGAAACTGCGGATGCCGGACGATCAACTTTTCGAGTACGATAGCGCGGCCTTGCAACCGAGCGCCATCTCACAACTGCAAAAGCTCGGGACGCTGATCAAGCGCAATCCAAACGCGACGTTTACGGTCGAAGGTTACACGGACTCATTCGGCGGGCCGGAATACAATCTGGAGCTGAGTCAACGCCGGGCCGACAGCGTGAAACAATATTTGGTCGAAGCGATGAGGATAAGTCCCGCCCAAATCGAGGCGCGCGGTTTCGGGCAAACGAAGTTTCGCGTCTCGCCCAACGGGTCGATCGAGGAACAGCGCGAAAACCGGCGGGTCGAGATCGTGGTG
>QHPX01000099.1 GCA_003219195.1 Verrucomicrobiota bacterium | reverse complement strand
GCGACCGCCTACAATTTGACCAAACAACTTCGCGAAAAAACCGGAGTGGAGATGCGCGAATATTTCATGCACGTCAAAGGTCCCGAAATTTTGAACATGTGGGTGGGCGAATCGGAGCGGATGGTGCGCGAGATTTTCGCGACCGCGCGTGAAAAGCGGCGGGAAGGTTTCATGCCTTTCCTTTTTATCGACGAGGCCGAATCAATTCTCGGGACGCGCCGCGCCTCGCGTTACTCGAATATTCTTTCGACGCTCGTGCCGATGTTCTGCTCAGAAATGGACGGGATCGATTCGCTCAACGATGTCGTCATTATTCTCGCTTCCAATCGGGCCGACTTGATCGACCCCGCCATCCTGCGTCCCGGACGGATCGATCGCAAAATAAAAGTCAATCGTCCGAACAAACAGGGCGCGCGAGATATTTACCGAATTTATCTGACGAACGATTTGCCATACGATGGAGCGCTGACCAAGGAGAGCGCCGCGATCGGCGAGGCGATCGACCGGTTGATCGATCGTCTGCTCGAGAGCCAATTTGCCCGGCGGGAGGAAAATAAGTTTCTCGAAGTAACCCTGCGCAGCGGACGAAAAGAAGTTCTCTATCGCAGCGACTTGCTCAGTGGCGCGATCATCGCCTCCGTCGTCGAGCGCGCGAAAGCGATCGCGATCAAACGCGCCATCGCTACTCAACAGGAAGAAGGAATTCGCGAAGACGATCTGCGCATTTCCTTCAACGCCGAGTACATCGAGAACGACATCTTCCCGCCGACCGACGTCATCGAGGAATGGCTCAAGCTCGTCAACTACGATCCCGAAAACGTCGTCAAAATTGCGCCGGTGAAGCCAACGTCCGATTTGCGATCGCGCGCATCATCCGGCGTCATCTGATGATCGCGCGCTCCCGAGAACTGTAGGGAAGCTGTTAGCTTCCCGCTATTATGGGCGAACCGCGCGCGGAAATGAAACGCGTCTTTGGACTCGAGACCGAGTACGGCATCACGGTCAGCGGCGCGGAAAATGTCGATGTTGTAGCGGAGTCGATCGAGCTGGTGCGGCGCTACACCGAACACGGCGCGCTGATGAAGTGGGATTACGAGCTGGAAGATCCCCACCTCGATGCGCGCGGTTTTCGCGCAAGAGAATTGCTCCAGGACACGGACGAGTCGGCTTATTACGAGATCGACAAGAACCGGCCACTCAGTTTCGAGGAAATCAAAAGCGACCTTGTCCTTTCAAACGGCGCGCGTTTTTACAACGATCATGCGCATCCGGAATATTCCACGCCGGAATGCAGCATGCTCAGGCAAGTTGTCGCGCAGGACAAGGCCGGCGAACGCATCCTGGCCGAGTGCGCGAGGCGTCGAAACGCGAAACTTCAACCCGGGTATGAAGTTCGTCTTTACAAAAACAACACCGACTTTGTCGGGCACAGCTACGGTTGCCACGACAATTACCTGATGCGCCGCGATGTGGCGTGGGACCAGCTCGTCGCCGCCATTCTGCCGTTTTTGATCACGCGCCAAATTTTTGCCGGAGCCGGAAAAATGGGCGTCGAAGCCGAGAGCACGCCGAGTCAGCCCGGTGTGTATCAAATTTCGCAGCGCGCGGATTTTTTTAGCGTCATCGTCAGCATCGACACGATGAACCGGCGGCCGCTCATCAATACCCGCGACGAACCGCATGTCGATGCCAGCCGTTATCGGCGCTTCCACGTCATCCTGGGCGACTCGAACATGAGCGAATGGGCGACGGCGATGAAAATCGGGACGACCGCGCTCGTGCTCGATCTGATTGAACGCGGCGAGGCGCCACAGCTTGAAATCGCGCAGCCGATTGACGCGAACAAATCGATCAGCCGCGATCAGACTTACGATTGGATCATCGAGCTCAAGGATGGCCGGAAGATCTCTGCGATCGATGTCCAGCGCATTTATCTTCGGGCTGCCGCCAAGATCGACATCTCGGAAGATCGACAATGGATTTTGCGCGAATGGGAAAATGTCCTCAATGATTTACAGCGCGATGTGATGACGACGCGCGATCGCGTCGATTGGACGGCCAAGAAATTTCTGCTCAATACGTTGCAGGAAGAAGAGAAGCTTTCCTGGGGCGATCCGTGGCTGCAATCGATCGATCTCGAATATCATAATGTCGATCTTGAGCGCGGATTGTATTACGAGCTGATGCGTCAAGGCTCGATGCGGCGCGTCGTGACCGAGGACGAAATCAAGATGTCGATCTTTACACCGCCGGAAACAACGCGCGCATTTTTCCGTGGTCGCTCGGTCGCCCGCTTCAACGACGAAATTTCCTCGATTCAGTGGGACGAAATAGTTTTCGCAAACGGATCGCAGTCGCGTCGCGTTGCTTTGCCGGAAGCATTTCTGGATGCGCGCCTTGAGGCTCTCAACCACGCCGCGCGCAATGGCAAAGATTTCGCTGAGTTTATGAAAGCGCTCAGCGCGATTGAAGGGTAGCGCGTGTCCCGCGCGCGATGGCGGACGTCTCGTCCGACATTATTCCAAAACATTCTCGTTCCTCGCAACGTTAATCAGCAACTTTTCTGTTCCGCGAGACGCGGAACAGCACGCACGAGACGCGCGCTGCCCCGGAAAGTTCACGACCAGGTGATCAGCCGCAGCTCGTGTGTTTGCATGAGGTGCGGGTGCGTCGGGACGACGCGAACACTGAATCCGTAGGCGCCGCTCTCGGACGCCGGAGCCGATCCCTGGTAAAGATAATTGCCGTCACCATCGACCTGGCTGCTTTGATCGAGAACGGTGGCGGCGGGATTGCGAATGCCGCCATTATCGGCTTCGCCATGGTAGGCTTCGACGCGAACGTGTTTCGGATCGACCGCGCCGAGATGAATGCGCGCGCTTAGTTGCAGCGATTCGCCGACCGAAATGCTTTGTCTATCTTGATTGCCGACTTGCACGTCCTGAATACGCACTTGCGGCCAATCTTTTCGCATCTGCGCTTTCCATTGGCTCAGCTGCGTGGCCGCAGTGCAACTGTCGCGGGAAAAATCCTGGTGCGATCTGGCGGCTGGAATGTAGAGCCGCTCCGCATATTCTTTCACCATCCGGTGCGTGTTGAAAGCCGGCGTGATGCTGCGAATTGTTTCGCGCATCAATTGCAACCAGGCGAGGGGAAGTTTGCCGTCCGGTTTCGCGTAATAAAGTGGGATGATCTGGTTTTCGAGCAATTGATAAAGGCTGCTCGCGTCCACTTCGTTTTGAAACTCGACCGTGCCGTTGTCGATCTCGGGGCCAATCGCCCAGCCGTTGTTGCCATTGTAACCTTCGCGCCACCAGCCATCGAGAACGCTGAGGTTGATCCCGGCGTTCGGCGCCAATTTCATTCCACTCGTGCCGCTCGCTTCCAGCGGGCGCAGCGGATGGTTGAGCCACAGATCAACCCCCTGCACGAGACGGCGGGCGATGTAACTGTCGTAGTCTTCGATAAAAACGACGCGGTTCCCGAAGCCTGTTTCGCGACTGAATTTGTAGACCTGCTGGATGAGCGCCTTGCCGGCTTCATCGCGCGGATGGGCTTTGCCCGCGAAAATAAACTGCACGGGCCGCGTCGTGTCGTTGAGCAATCGATGCAGCCGTTCCTTGTCGTTAAATAAAAGTGCGCCGCGTTTGTAGGTGGCAAAGCGTCGCGCAAATCCGATTGTCAAAATTTCCGGATCGAGAATGAGATTGACGTTGCGAATCGCTTCCGGCGATTCGCCGATGCGCTCCCGGCGCATGCGCACACGCTCGCGCACAAACTCGACGAGACGAAGTTTAAGTTTTTGATGCGTCTCCCAAAGTTGCGCATCGGGAATGTCGACGACGCGACGCCAGAAATCCGGCTCAGTGAGCTGCTCTTCCCAATCGCCGAGGTGCTTGTGATAGAGCGCGGAAAACTCCGGCGCCATCCAGGTTTTGGTGTGAATGCCGTTGGTGATACTGACGATAGGCACTTCGTGAACGGGCACGCCGGCCCAAACATCTTTCCAGAGCGCGCGACTCACTTCGCCGTGCAATTTGCTCACGCCGTTCGCCTGCCGGCTGAGCCGCAGAGCAAGAATCGTCATGCTGAAAGCATCGGCGGGATCGACGCTTGATTGTCCGAAGCGGAAAAGTTCCTCGAATGGAATCTGCAATTCCTTCGCAAAACCGCCAAAATATTTTTTCATCATCTCACGCGGGAACGAATCGTTGCCAGCCGGCACGGGCGTGTGGGTGGTGAAAACGTTGGCCGCAGCTGCCACTTGCAGCGCGGAATAAAAATCCAGCTTCCGCTCGACCACATTGAGACGAATGCGTTCGAGCGCGAGGAAGGCCGAGTGCCCCTCGTTCATGTGAAACACTTCTGCTTCGATGCCGAGCGCGCTCAGCGCTTTGACCCCGCCAATCCCGAGCATGATCTCCTGCCGCATCCGCATTTCGAGATCGCCTCCATAAAGCTCCGCGGTGATCAATCGGTCCTCGGCATTGTTTTCCGGAGTGTCGGTATCGAGAAGATAAAGGCTGACGCGGCCCACCTGCAGTTGCCAAACCTTGGCGAAAACTTCGCGATCTAAAATTCGCACCGAGATGAGCAGGTTCGCGTCGCCGCGGCGCATCTCGCGGATCGGCAAATGGTGGAAGTTTTGATTGAGATTGATTGCTTCCTGCAGGCCCTCCTTGTCGATCTGCTGCTTGAAATAACCATGTCGATAAAGCAGGCCGATCGCGACGAAGTTGAGATCGAGATCGCTGGCCGATTTGCAATGGTCGCCCGCCAGAATGCCCAAACCGCCGGAATAATTTGGGATCGATTCGTGAAAGCCAAACTCGGCCGAAAAATAGGCGATCGGATTTTTGATCGCACCGCCTGCGCCCGTTTTTCCATAGGTGTCTTCGCGTCCAAGATAATTGCGGAATGCGTCATGAACCTGCTTCAGCTCGCGCAGGAAAGCTTTGTCCTGCGAGACTTCTTCGAGGCGCGATTGGCGCGAGAGCTGGAGCATGCGCACGGGATTGTGATTCGTCCGGTTCCAAAGCTCGGGGTCGAGATGCCGGAAAAGGCGGCGCGCGGAAGGCTCCCATGTCCACCAAAGATTGAAGCTCATCTCGCGCAACGGCTCGAGCGCAGCCGGCAGAGTCGGCGTCACGTTATAAGTTTGAAAGGTCGGCATGGGCGCGGAGCGGAGGAGATTGAGCGGGAGTTAATCAGGAAAAGTTCATGGGGCAAGTATTGCCTCGAAGGAAGATGTCGATCTTCTTTCGTGCATAACGTGGGCCAATTGTGCCGTTATTGCACGATGCGGGCCGGCTGTCTCAACGGGATCTTCTTCGGCGCGATGGCAAGTCCGGCGAAAAAGCCCGTAATCAATCCGCACAGATGCGCCGCCATGCTCACTTGCGGCGTGGAGAGATCAAACGCGACCTGAATCACAACGATCATCGCGACGTTGGCCAGGCGCTGCCTGGCGCGCGGCACGTGATGATGACGAAGTAAAAATCCCGCCCATGCGCCGACGATACCCATTACACATCCGGACGCGCCGACGAGTTGTGTGGCGTGAACGAGCCCAAACATGGTGAGCAGCACAACACCCCCGCTGGATCCAAATCCGGAAATTAAATAACAGGCCGCAAACCGCAACGCGCCGATCGATCGCTCCAGCGGCGGGCCAAGAACGTAAAGTGCTAAAACGTTAAAAAAGAGATGCGCGGAGCCGGCATGTAAAAAAAGCGCGGTGAAAAGACGCCAGTACTCGCCCTGCACCACGACTGCGTAAGGTTCGAGCGCGCCGAGCTGGCGCAAAGTTCTAGGATCAGTCCAATCACCGAATGAAATCTCGAAGAGGAACACCGCAATATTCAGGAGAATAAAGACGAGAACCGCGGGCGCTTTCCAGAGATGACGATGTCGATCTTGCTGTCTCATGCCGCGTTGGATCGGCGAGGGCGAGACAGCATTTTCATCATTCTGACGCGATTCCAGGACGCGAAAAAAGGCAACCTGCTCGCGCAACTCTGCGCTCGGATGGAGAATTTGGAGCGCGGTCGCGAGTTTTCTCGCTGATCGGTAGCGATCTTGTGCGGCCAGCTCGGTCACTTTTCGCAACCCGATCGCAGGAACAAACAAGAGCGCGAACCAAACGCTGCCGCCGATGTATCCAGCTTGTTGCCGGAAAACAACCCAGGATGCAGCCGTAGTCGCGAGAACGACGAGAGCGGCGATGCGCCAGCCGCGATGAGTTTCACCAGGACGCCACGCGCGCGCCAAAACCAGCAGCGGCGAAATCACCGCGATGAAAAGAAAAATGTGATTCAAATCCACCATGTCGATCTTAGCGGCAACCAGGTAAATACTTTGGAAGTTGAATGTTGAACTTGGGCGTTGAACGTTCAACATAGGAAGACGATGCGCCTTTCCGTCACCTATTATCTGGATGTGATTTCCTCGTGGTGTTTTTGGGCCGAGCCGGCCTGGGCTGAATTAAAAAAACGCTATCACGGCCAAGTCGAATTTCAGTGGAAGATCGCGCTGCTCGACAAAACTGGACTGCCGCTTTCGCGTGCGCAAGAGGCATGGTTTTATCGCCGTAGCGGAATGCTCATGCGCTCGCCAGTTATGCTGAGCACCGCTTGGTACGATGAACCCGTCCGGTCGGAATATCTGGCGCCAAATTGCGTGGCGGTCGCCGCCAAAGATTATGGAATTATCGACGATCGCGTTCGGCTTGCCCTCGCATACGCGGGCTTGCGCGAGGGAAAGCGAACCGGCGAATGGGAAATAGCCGCGGAGATCGGCGCGCGCGCCGCGAATGTCGATGCAAAAAAATTACTCGAGCGCGCGCGTTCGCCAGTTGTTGAAGCACGGGTGCGCGCAGACACGGCCGATTTTCACTTGTTGCAAGTGACACAGCGGCCAACCTTCGTGCTCGACAGCGAAATTGGGGACCGTGCGGTTTTTTCCGGCTTTGCGAAATTGCAACCATTGGCCGCGGCGCTCGATGCCATGCTTGACGACGCCGAAGCTTATACGGCGTTTGCCGCCCATTTCGGCGCGCCACCTGCTCAATGAAAACAAGATCGACAATCAGATTCATCTTGCCAGCGCAGAAATGTTGCTTACAACTTCCCCTCGGCTCGCGATTTGCGGGCCCGTCGTCGCGGTCATCGCAGCCGCGGCGAGGCCGAGTGTGTCAGCGTTTTGCGAAAGCCGAACGTTGAGGATTTGCGATGAACGAAATAACGGCGTTACGGTGCACTCCCGCTTCGCCGGCCAGGAGCTTGATTTAATCTGCAACCACAATTTCGTGTAAACGGTCGGATTCGCGCCCGCGAAGTCCGGGTCATTTTAGGCTCCTCCGGTCAACAGCTTGGCGTCATGAAATTGTCCGACGCCTTGCGCGAAGCTCAAGGTCGCGGTCTCGATCTTGTGGAAGTTGCGCCCACAGCGGCGCCGCCGGTTTGTAAGATCGTCGCGCTGGGAAAGTTTCGCTACGACATATCGAAGCAGGAAAAGGACAAGAAACCGTCCGGCACGAGACTGAAGGAGATCAAGTTCCGGGTGAACATCGATGATCACGATTACCTGACGAAAATTCGGCACGGCGAAGAATTTCTCGAGCGCGGCAACAAGGTGCGTGTCCAACTCCAATTTCGCGGCCGCGAAATGGCGCACCAGGAATTTGGCATGCAGCTGATGGAGAAGGTGCGCGACGATCTCTCCGGCATGTCGCAAGTGGAAATGGAGCCGAAGATAACCGGCCGCAATGTCACTATGACGCTTTCGCCGTTGCCGGCGAGCCGCCGGAAAAGGCGATTCGCGCCGCCGAAAGAAACGGTCGATTCGCAGAACGGCAGCAAGTCTTGAGCTGAGGCTTAAGGCGGATCGCCAGTTGTTTCGGGCGAAATCTCGGCGGATGTTTCGCTGAACGTTGGAGCGGCTTCATCCACTCGCAGGATGCGCACGGCGCGGCCGCTTGTTTGGTCGATTTCGATCAAAGCGCCACGCAGCCGCACTTCTCCGGCCGCGACCGGAAATGACGCGGGCAGATTTGAAATGAAACGTTGCAGGATCGGCTCGATAGCGCGGCCCAGAATGGAATTGACCGGGCCGCACATTCCCGCGTCGCACATGAACGCTGTGCCGCCGGGAAAAATTTGTTCGTCCGCCGTTTGCACATGCGTGTGGGTGCCGATCACAGCCGAGACTTTTCCATCGAGAAACCGGCCGAGCGCGATTTTCTCGCTCGTTGTCTCACCGTGGACATCGACAACGATGTTCGCGGTCTCCTCATGCATTTTTGCGACCGCTGCCTCCACGGCATGAAACGGGTTCTCCAGAATCGGCTGCATAAACGTGCGCGCTTGCACATTGACTACGCCGATTTTTCCCTTGGCCGTCTCCAGCACAATTGTTCCATGGCCGGGCGCTCCAGCCGGATAATTTATCGGCCGGAGCAGCCGCGGCTCGAGATCGAGAAAGGCGACAACATCTTTTTGGTCCCAAATATGATCGCCGGTCGTGATCACGGACACGCCTGCGCGCAAAAGCTCAATCGTGATCTTCCCAGTGATGCCGCGACCGCCGGCCGCGTTCTCACCGTTGACGATCGTGAAATCGATCGCGTGCTCTTCCTTCAATTGCGGCAATCGCGCGATGACCGCCTTGCGTCCCGGCTCGCCAACGACGTCACCCAGGAAAAGTATCGTTAGCATTCGACGAGCATCGTATTAAAGAGAGCGAAATCCAATCGTCGATGTTCCGTCGCAGGGGTGTG
>QHPX01000088.1 GCA_003219195.1 Verrucomicrobiota bacterium | reverse complement strand
GGTTGTGGAAAGAGAGCAAAAACGGAAATCTGTCTCGTGAGTTTGCTGTGAATTTTCTATCGAAGACGGCGACGGCACAGAACTATCAGGATAGCGAGCTCAAACATTGGTCTGAGAGCATAGACGTTGAAACGGGCCGGACTTTTGCAGGGTTTGGATTCACGCTCTCGCTCCAGAATCTGCGGAAGCGCCTCGTTGATGGAGACCAAATCGAACTTAAAGCAGTCGGCTTCACACCGAAGCCGCGCGCGGTTACGGTCGAAATTTTACACGGTGGTCTCGATCAGATGCGGATGGGGGGCCGGCTCCTTAAAGGCGATCGCTTCGTAATCCATCCAGAGATCCCGTTGATTGCCAAATTATTTATCCATGTGCCGGACACGCAAATCTGGCTGACAAATCCTCCTCCCGCTGGCTTCCTCCGGTGGGAAGGGCCAGTTGTGTTGCCGAGCGATCCGCTTATTCGTGTCGATCTCCTCCCCGGCGGCCAAAGCGGACCGGCAGAGCCGATTGGCAGCAGACGGACAAAGTAAGCCGCAGGGTCAAGCGATGCGCCGCCATTAATCCACACCGTGCGCCACGTTGGCTACGCGATTCGCGAACTGTCATAAAATGCCGACGCGCTGCGTCGGCAACTCGTAGATCGGAGACAAGAGATTAAACGTTAGAAAAGCGGATTGACTCACGCATTCTGACAGTCCGCAAAAGTAACAACGGCGTTACCTTTCCGGTGCGGCGCGCGACGATACTTTCAAATCCTCGGCGGGTTTAATTTTTACAAACCCATAAGATTATGAACTGGAAAAAAATCATTCTCCTCAGTTGCGTGCTACAGTGCGTTTTCGCGGTCTCGACTGCGACGGCGCAGATGAGAGGGCACGGTACTTCGACGGCGCGGATGCCGATGCGCCATGCTCCCATGCTAGGTTCGACAGGGCGGATGTCGATGCAGCGGGCTCCAATGCTAAACTCCGCATCCGGCTTTCGTCGCTTCCACCGTTTCAACGACGGGGACTTTGATCGCGATGATCGGTTTCGTCGCTTTCGACGTTTCAACGAAATCATTATTTTCGATGACTTCGGTTTTCCGTTCTTTCCGTTCCCTCCATTCCCTCCGTTTCCTCCGTTCTAATTACCCGCATCCCTACTACCAGGATCCTGGAAGATTTTCCCGCCCGAATGAGCCGGCGTTGGAAGAATGCCAGCGGTTGGCTGCAGTACTGATCGCGCTCCGACGGTCCGCAAAAGTAACAACGGTGTTACTTTTCCGGTGTTGCGTTCGGGGAGATCGTTCCGATTCTATAGGTATGAAAACAATAAATGATTTTGGTAAGAGCCAGTATAGTTCCATCAGTCGCCGTTCCTTTTTGGGCAAATCGCTCGCCGTTGGAGCGGGAACCATCGGCGCCGGACTGTTGGCCAACGCTCCCACGGCACGAGCGAGTGGCGGTATAACGTCGGGAGACGCAGCCCTGCTCCGGTTCGCAGCGGCGGCGGAAATACTCGAGACCGACTTTTGGGTTCAATACAACGAACTCGGCGGCGTCCAAGACCACGAAGTCCCATTCGGGACCGGGAATCCACATTATACAGCGGCCATTGAAGTCCTGGATGAAGACATGCCCACATACATCCACGACAACACCGAATCAGTTCCGCACTTTGCCGGGTAGCGCCGCTACTGGGTCCAGTGGAAAGCCGAGGCTAACAAATCTTATGCAGCTCACTATCGACACCAGTTGGTGGACGCGCTACCGCATAGACAACCACAACCCTGACCTCGAACCAAACTTCGTCTTCCCGCAGGCCGTCCCCACCTTAGGGGTCAACCAGCACACGGCAATTCCTCGAACCGATGCTGACACAACGGACCCCAATTTCCTGCAGGCGATCGCGAATACAGCGGGTTTCCACTTCGCGACGATCGAACAGGGTGGGACTAGCCTCTATCCCGCGCAGGCGCAAAGGGCCACCAGTGTGGAAGTCTTGAGAATCCTGATCAGTATCGGTCCCACGGAAACTATGCACTTTCAAACCTGGTCGGACAAGGCCGGCAATGCGCCGCCATTGACTGCTGTGGATCCGGTAACCGGCGTATCGGTGACGTTTCCTGATCTGTCGGTGCCCAACCAGAACTTCAACAAAAGCCTGATCATGCCCGAACCGTGTCCGTTCCTGAGCACAGACCTCCCGCGATGTTCGATCATTCGACCGACCGAAACGGACGGCATTGCCATGGGCGTTGTTCAGTTCCTAACGGACATGGGGCTTTTCATCGGCCAATCACAAGCGTTCTTTGCCCTCCTAACGCAGCTGGCACAGGAAGCGGATGCAGCTACACGCGACTGTAATTAAACCATGTGACTGGTGATGAACTAGGCAAGAGTGAGAGCTCACAAATTCGACACATCCTGACGGTCCGCAAAAGCAACAGTCGTGTTACTTTTCTGGTCTGGCTCGGACGAGGGAGTGACGAATGGCCGCACCTGTTAGGTAGCGCTTCCGCCAACGTGGGCTGTACCGGTTGCCCTGCGCCGGCCCGACGCCAAATCAAGCGCTAGCGCTGGACCCGTGTTCTGGTGAGCGGAATCCGTCCTCGTCGTACGGACAAGGCGCCATGTGCATGTAAGTTAACTTTTCGAGCAAACGAAATGCACAAGACCAACTCGATTGTGATGCGCGCGCCGAAGATGTCGATCTTCGAAACGGCGGCGAACCTGGAGCTTTGGCCAAAGATTTTGCCGCACTACCGTTACATCCGCTATCTCAAGCGCAGTCCAGATCGCAACGTCGTGGTAATGGCGGCGACGCGCTCCGGTATTCCAATTTCCTGGACCTCGGAGCAAGTCATCGATCGCGAGAAGCTTGAAGTGCGCTTTCATCATTTGAAGGCGTTCACTAAAGGGATGCGCGTCATCTGGACATTTCAGGATGCCCCGAATGGAGTGTTGGTGGAGATTAAGCACGATCTGACATTTCGCGTGAATTTCTTCGCGCCAATTGCCGACAAAATTATCGGGGACGTTTTCATTTACAACATCGCCAATAAAACATTGCGCTGCATGAAATCATACGTCGAGACGAGGGCAAACAAGGTCACGGCATGAGCCGAAGACGTGCTGTTATCACAGGGATTGGCCCAATTACCTGCATCGGTCACGGGCGCGGAGTTTTTTGGAATGCGATTCTCGCGGAGAAAAGCGGTATCAGTCGCATCTCAAGCTTCGACCCGCGCCCGTTCCAGGTGCGTTGTGCCGGTGAAATTCTAGACTGGAGCCCAGAGCAATTTTTTACACCGCAGCGGCTGAAGCGGCTCGATCGTTATGCACAGTTTGCCGTCGCCTCGGCCCAGCTCGCGCTTGCTGACGCGGGGTTGAGCTATTCGCGCGAACAGCCGCAGGAGCGCGTCGGTGTTAGTTTCGGCACCGCCCTAGGTGGCGTCTGCAAGGCGGAGGATCAGCACATTCGTTATTTGAAAAAGGGCGCGCGCGGAGTGAACCCGATGCTGGCGATCCAGGTCTTCGGTGGATCCGCGCATTCAAACATCGCAATTGAATTCGGCTTCCGCGGCGTCGGCACGACGAACTCGAACAGTTGCGCGAGCGGCACCGTTTCCATCGGTGAAGCGCTGCGTTATATCCGGGACGATTTTGCCGACGTGATCGTGGCCGGCGGCGCCGAGGCTCCGCTGAGCGCGCTAACTATCGGTGCATTCGACATTATTAAGACGATGAGTCGGTGCGATGATCCCGGCGTCGCGTCGCGTCCATTCGATCGTCTGCGCGACGGATTTGTCATGGGAGAAGGAGCCGCCTCGCTCATCGTGGAAGAGGTCGAACATGCGCGAGCACGCGGCGCGAAAATTTACGCCGAAGTTCTCGGTTACAGCTTAAACAACGACGCCTTTCACATGACCGCGCCACTGCCGAGCGGCGAATCTTGTATTCGCACGATGCGCGACGCACTGCGGGATGCGGAGTTGACCCCCGAGCAGATCGATTATATCAACGCGCACGCCAGCTCGACCCAGCTCAATGACAGTACCGAGACGTTGTCGATTAAAGAAGTTTTTGGCGAGCACGCCCGGCGGATTCCGGTCAGCGGCACAAAAGGCTACACTGCGCATGCGCTTGGCGCGACCGGCGCAATGGAGGTCGCAATCTGCGCACTTGCATTAGATCGAGAATGGATTCCACCGACGATCAATTATCAAAATCCAGACCCGGCCTGCGATCTCGACGTTGTTCCGAATCACGGACGCGAAGCGGAATTGAATCATGTCATGACCAATTCGTTCGGCTTCGGCGGGATCAACGCATGCGTGATTCTCGGCAAGATCCGGTAAGGGCGAGTGACCTCAATCGCCCGCGGGCGGTTCGCTGAACGGCCGTTACCTCAGCAAATCCGGCCGATTTTCGCGGGTGCGACGCAATGCTTCGTTTTTCCGCCACGCCGCGATCTCGGCGTGATTTCCGGAAAGTAAAATCTCGGGAACCTTCCAACCGCGAAATTCGGCCGGCCGTGTGTACTGCGGTGCTTCCAGTAATCCGGCACTAAAACTATCTTCCGCAGCGGACTGCTCATCGCCGAGCACGCCCGGCAACAAGCGCACGGTTGCATCGACAAGAACGACTGCGGCGATGGCCCCGTTGGTCAACACGTAATCGCCAATCGAAATCTCCGCATCGACGAGATGTTCGATCACGCGATGATCGATCCCTTCGTAATGTCCGCAAATGACGACAAGGTGTTCGCTCCTAGCGAATTTCTCCGCCGTGGTTTGTGTGAAACGTTCTCCCTGGGGCGCCATCAGAACAACCGTGCTGTGTTCATTTCGCAGTGATTCAACGGCCGCGAAAATCGGTTCCGGTTTCATGACCATCCCGGGTCCGCCACCGAAGGGCGCATCATCGATAACGTGATGTTTGTCCGTTGTCCAATCGCGCAAATCATAAATGTGAAGATGGACAATTCCGTTTTCCTGTGCCCGTTTCATGATGCTTTCGCTCAAGGGCGCGCGGCAAATTTCGGGAAACAGGGTGAGAATGTCGATCTTCACGAAGAAGCAAACGTCCAACGTTCAACGCCCAACGTCCAATGATTGTAGCTGCCGCCGTTCTCTGGCGGCAGACCACCGCTGAGGACAGGTGCAGCTACAATTACTCCACGATTTCGAGGCTGGCGCGCTGGCCGTGGCGGGCGGCTGAACTGGCCAAAAGCGCGCGAATGGCGTGAATGGTCTGGCCGTTGCGACCAATGATGCGGCCGACGTCGCTCTGGCGAAGTTGCAGTTTGAAGATCGTCATTTTGCCGCTTGGAATCTCCGAGATCATTACTTCGTCAGGAAATTCCACGAGCTGGCGAATGACGAACTCAAGAAACTCCTTCATGTCGATCTTAGCTCGCCGCGGGCGGATGAGAGGTCCCCTGCTCCACTTGCACCCCCGGTGCGGTCGTCGCCTGTTTTTTGTTTTTCATAATCAAACTGCGCACCGTGTCGGAGGGCTGGGCGCCCCGCGCGATCCAATATTCGGCGCGATCAAGCTTAAGCGTACTGTTGTGACCGGGCTTCTTTGGATCGTACGTCCCGATGATCTCGATGAATTTTCCATCGCGCGGGCTGCGGCTGTCGGCCACGACCACCTTGTAATACGGGCGGTTCAGCGCGCCTTCTCTTCGTAATCTGATTGAAACTGCCATGGTTTAACTCCTCGTTCGCGCCATTTGCGCCATCATCTTTTTCATTTTGCCCGCGCTTTTCATCATCTTCCGCATTTGGTCAAAGCGGCGGAGCAAATCATTTACCTCTGTGACGGTGCTGCCGCTACCGCGAGCGATACGCTGACGACGCCGCGCGTTTAAAAGGTCGGGGCGCGTCCGCTCTTCGCTGGTCATCGAAAGCACGATGGCTTCGGTGCGCTTGAGCTGCTTCTCGTCAATCGAGAGGCCCTGCACGTTACTCGCGCCCGGCAACATGCCAAGAATATTCTCCAGCGGGCCCATCTTTCGCATCATTTTGAATTGGGCCAGGAAATCGTTGAAATCGAATGACGCCGTGCGCATTTTGCGTTCGAGACGCGCCGCTTCTTCCTCATCAACGGCTTCCGCCGCTTTTTCGACCAAACCAACTACGTCGCCCATTCCAAGAATGCGGCCGGCCAGACGTTCCGGAATAAATGGTTCGAACTGGTCGAGTTTTTCGCCCGTGCCTACGAATTTGATCGGGCATCGCGTTACTTCTCGCATCGACAAGGCCGCGCCGCCGCGCGCATCGCCGTCGAGCTTCGTCAAAATGATCCCTGTAATTTGGAGCGCGTCGTTAAAATGCGTCGCGATGCTGACGGCTTGCTGACCGGTCGCCGCATCGACAACAAGCAAAGTTTCCTGCGGCTGCAAAAACTCTTTGAGTGATTTGAGTTCCTCGAGCAACGGCTGATCGATCTCCTGACGACCAGCCGTGTCGAAGATGTCGATGTTAGTTGCTTGTCGATCTTGCCATTCGAGTGCCGCCGCCGCCGCACGTTGAACGTTCTTCTCCTTTGGATCTGGAACAAACGCCGGAACGTCAATTTGCTTTCCCAGCGTGGCGAGTTGCTCAACCGCCGCCGGTCTTTGCAAATCGCAGGCAACGAGTGCGGGCGCGCGATTTTGTTTTTTCAGCAGGCGCGCCAACTTCGCCGCCGAAGTAGTCTTGCCCGAACCATTCAGCCCGATAATCAAGATTCTTCCGGGCTTACTGAGATTAAGCGGCACGCTGTCGCCGCCGAGGAGCGCAGTCAGCTCATCGTGGAAAATCTTAACGATTTGCTGACCCGGGGTGATGCTGCGCAGAACGTCTTCGCCGAGCGCTTTTGCTTGGACACGCGAGATGAAATTTTTCGCGACCTGAAAATCGACGTCGGCCTCGAGCAAAGCGAGCCGGACCTGGCGCAGCGCGCTGTCGATGTTGGATTCGCTGATCTTCCCATGGCCGCGCAGGTCCTTGAAAACATCCTGTAGTTTATCGCCGAGTTGCGAAAACATTCAGTCGAAACGCGCCGTCGGCCGTTTATTTCTTCGGAGTCGGAGTTGGAGATAGAGGTTTCGATGCTGCCGCCCCAGTCTCGTCGATCCCAAAGGTCCAGTGGGCCTCGATTTTTTTGCCTCCGGATTTTACGCTCAGAATCACAGTGCACGTTTTCTCGCGCAGTTTTTGCGTGACCTGATAGGCAACTGTTCCTGTTTTCGGATCGTAAGTCGCGGGAACCAAACCCAACCCACTGACTCGAAGTTGGACACTGCCGGGATCGGCCGGACCGATCGCACTGAGGTTCGCTTTAATGAGCGGCAGTGCTGTCCGGACCGTTTCGCCATCGGCCGGTGAGGTGGAAAGGTTCGTGGTAGCCACTTCGGCGACCGGCTGGCCACCGCCGCCGCTGGATGTGCTGATCATCTTGACCGCGTCCTCAAAAACTTTTGGCTTGTTCGCTTCGATCAGGTAACGGCCTAACGAATCAAGCGGCGCGTTGTAAGTGATCGGCTGGCCATAAACCGTAAACATCGCTTCATAACCGGCGTTGCGCGCAACGTCTTTGACGTGCTGATTGTAAAATCCGTACGGCACCGCGAAGCAATTCACTCTAACGCCGAGCCTTTGTTCGAGAAGTTGTTTGGAACCGGCGACCTCATTCTGCAGCCATTGCTCGTATTCCGGCGGACTCAATCGCTTCTTGGCCACTTTATCGTACGGTTTGCGCAAATCCTGATGGGTCGCGGTATGCCCTTGAATGTCCACACCGGCATCACGCATCTCCGCGAGTTGCTCCCAAGTAATTGCTTGCCCGCCACCAAAATGTCCGCCTTGAACGCCTTCAGTATAAATAAACATCGTATGCGTATAGCCGAATTTTTTTAGGATCGGCCACGCGACTTCGTACTGTGATTTCCATCCGTCATCTAAAGTGATGATAGCGCAGCGCGGCGGAACACTTTTTTCACCGCGCTTCCAAGCGAGAAGATCCTGCATGCCGATCACAGTGATGCCGCGATCTTTGAGTTCCTTCATCTGCGCTTCAAACGCGGCGGGCGTGATCTCCGTATCCGGATGCCGCACGTTATCGACAAAGCGGTGATAACCAAAAATAATCACCTGCGCCGTTTGATCGACAACCGGTTTGGTGGTCGGCCGCGCCGGCGAGCTCGCCGGAGCACTTGCGGCTGGACTGGCCGCCGCTTTTGTATTTTGCGGCTGCGGTTTGGCGGCAAAATTCTCGTCCTTGGCGCAGATTAAGAGGCCGAAAGCTAGGAGCAACGGATGAACGACAGGTCGAGTACGCATAAAATAAGGTAACGCCATTAATTCCGGTCGCACAAAAAACAAGCGGTTTTTTTGTGCGGATGCGGTAGAAGCGCTCGCCCTGGCCTAAAACTTTCTGGCAGAGAGATGGGTTTAAGGTAAATAATGGGAATGCCACGACTGATTCGACGCATCTGTGCATTTGCGCTTTCTGGCTTACTCGCAGCCTGCGCGACGGCTCCCAAAGCCGTGACAAAGAACACGAGCAAGACGTTTAACACAGTCGTGGTCGACGCCGGACATGGCGGAAAAGATAACGGAGCGTATCGCCGTTTCGGGGGCGCTGAAAAAATTGCCACCTTGGACGTAGCCAGACGTCTGGAGCGCAAATTGCTCGAGTCCCAATTGAAAACCGTCATGACGCGCTCGAGCGACGTTTTCATTTCACTTGATCAACGCGTTTCGATCGAGAATGCGCAGAAAAATTCCATTTTTGTCAGCATCCATTTCAACGATTCCCGTAGGCGCGGCATTCACGGCTTCGAGACCTACTACCATTTCGCCAATGCAGCCGAGCTGGCCAATCGGATTCAAGCGAAGTTGATGACGATTCCGCATTCCGCGAACCGTGGCGTCCACACGGCTAATTTCCACGTCCTGCGCCTGGCGGCGTATCCCGCCGTCCTGGTCGAATGCGGTTTCTTGAGCAACCGCCGCGAAGGTGGCGAAGCTCGTGACGCGGAGTATCGCGAATTACTCGCGGACAGAATTGCGGAGGCGATTATCGAACAACGCTACGGTCCGGGCGTCTATCACGCGCCGGCTGAGGCGGCCGTCTCGCCACGACCGCCCGGCGAAGGGCCGAGTTTGGCGCCGGGCGCTCTTCGTCACGATTAAAATTCTTTGCCGCGCTCTTCGCGTCCGATAACCGCGAGGAAAATGATGGCGAGAAACACCACGCTTTCGACGAGCGCCATCGTCAGCGCGTAGTTCGGCTGGCCGTTCGCGCTGCGAAAATGTTCGGCCAGCCAGGCTTGCTGTTGTGCCGCATAAGCGGCGGCGAAATTTCCCAGTTGATAAGCCAAACCCGGGAACGTCCCGCGAAAATCCGGCGGCGATAATTCATTCAAATGCACCGGCACAACGCCCCACGCGCCCTGCACCATGAATTGCATGAGAAAGCCGCCCACGATCAGCAAAGCCGTGGTCGGCGCAAAAATCCAGATCGGAATCAGAAGCATTCCGCATATCGCCGATAAAATAATGGAGCGCCGGCGTCCCCATCGTTGCGACAGAAAACCGACCACGGTTCCGCCACAGATCGCGCCTAACGAGTAAATGATCGTGATCATCGATTTCGCGCTCACGCCGAAGCCGCGCTGTTTCTCGAGAAACGTTGCGTAAAGATCCTGCGTACCGTGCGACATGTAGTTAAAAGCGGTCATAAGCAGAGCGGCGTATATAAACAAACCGCCGTGCTGCCTGATAAAGGCCCGGATGTTTATTCGTGCGACTTGTTTCTCTTCGCGATTGCGTTGCCAAACCGGCGACTCCGGAACGCGCGCGCGAATGTAAATGACGAGCAGCGCGGGCAACGCGCCCGCGATGAAGAGACCGCGCCAACCGAACATTGGAAAGACAATCCAGTAAACCAGCGCCGCGAGCAGATAACCGAATGCGTAACCTTGTTGCAAAATCCCGGAGAACAGTCCGCGCGCCTGTGTCGGTAGCGACTCCATCGCCAGCGACGCGCCGAGGCCCCATTCGCCACCCATTCCAATTCCAAACAACGCGCGCAATAGCAGGAAGATCGTGAAGTTCGGAGCAAACGCAGTCAGCAATTCCATGACCGAGTAAAAAATTATGTCGATCATAAGCGGGACACGCCGTCCGAATTTATCGCCGAGCAACCCGAAAATGAATGCGCCGAGCGGGCGCATCATGAGCGTCACCGTGATGGCGAAGGCCACTTGCGGAATGGTGTGACCGAAATCGTGCGAGATCGGTACCAGCACGAATGTGACCAGGAAAAAATCGAGAGCGTCGAGCGCCCAGCCGAGAAAACAGGCAACGAACGTGTTCCGCTGTTGGGAATTGAGCGACTTGAATAATCGGATCGCTTCCACGCTTCAGATTTAATTGTCGATCTTGTGATTGAAAAGCCCGCGTCGCAGCTGCCGGAGCTTGCCCTGAGCGAAGCCGAACGGGTCTCTAGCAGCAGAAAACCTGCCGTGCTAATATTTTCGCCAATGCGCTATCTTATAAAACTCGCGTCAAGCCAGGAAAAAAGCCCGCTCTCATCCACGCAATCGACCAGCAAATACTCGGCCGCGGCTCGATCGCGGGGACGAATACCAGCACAACGTGCAGCAAGCGCGCGTGGACGATGCGGGTGCCGCGACTTGGGCTGAGACTTGTTTCTGTGATCCGCCGCTGGCGGAAGAACGCCCATACTGGGAAGAATACTTCGATTTACTAAGTGTAAAGGACGCGCACTCGCGACGCAATTGCCGGCACGAAAATGGAATAGAACCGTGGGCCTGCTGCGATTGTGTTTGCACGCTACGGCTGGAAGAAAAACTTCGTGGTGCGGGCAAATCATTTCTGCGGGAGCTTCAGCAGCAAGATCGACAACTGTAGCCGCGTGCCTGTGGCGCGTTCCGGGAGACGGCGCACAGCGCCGTGGCTACAATTAGTTCTAACACATCTACGCATCATGATGCGTCAATTTGTTCCTTGATCCCTGGCATAAACCCCGCTTAGTTCTCAGTTTATTATGGCGTCGGAACTTTATCCATTGGAGACAGTGCTGCGCGAGCGCATCGTCGTTCTCGATGGCGCCATGGGCACGATGATCCAGCGCTACAAGCTTTCCGAGCAGGATTATCGAGGAGAACGCTTTCGCGATTGGAAGGGCAAAGACCTCAAAGGCAGCCTGGAGTTGCTGAATCTCACGCGTCCGGAAATCATTGAAGAAATCCACACCGAATATCTCAGCGCGGGCGCTGACATTATCGAAACAAATACCTTCAGCGCCACCACCATCGGTTTGCACGATTTTCTGTTTCGAGGAGAATCGGCAAAAGGTCGCAAAGATTGGCGATTTTTTCAACGCGTCGTGAACGACGTCGATCTTCGCGCGCTCGTCCGCGAAATGAACATTGCCGCGGCGAAAATCGCGCGCCACGCCGCGAATCGCTTTGAAGAAGAAACCAAAAGTCGCCGATTTGTCGCCGGATCGATTGGTCCCCTGCCCGTCACCGCATCCATCTCGCCGGACGTAAATGACCCGAGCTTTCGCGCGGTGACGTTCGATCAACTGCGCCAGACTTACTTCGACCAGGTAACCGCGCTCGTCGAAGGAGATGTCGATCTTCTACTCGTCGAGACAATCTTCGACACGCTGAACGCGAAAGCCGCGCTCTTTGCAATCGCCGAAGTCTTTGAAAAAACTGAGAAACAACTTCCGCTCATCATCTCGGGCACCGTCACCGATCGCTCGGGCCGGACGTTGAGTGGGCAGACGGTCGAAGCATTTTTAATTTCCATTGCGCACGCGCGACCGATTGTCGTCGGATTGAATTGCTCGCTCGGGCCGGACGAGATGGAACCTTACATTGAGGAGCTGGCGCGCATCTCGCCATATTATATGAGCGCATATCCGAACGCGGGCCTCCCCGATCCGCTTTCGGAAACCGGTTTTCCGGAAACGCCGAAATCACTCGCGCCAAAATTGCAGAAGTGGGCGAAAAACGGCTGGCTCAATCTGGTGGGCGGGTGTTGCGGAACAACCCCGGAGCACATTCGTGAAATTGCAAAGGCGGTGCGCGGTTGCCCGCCGCGGGAAATCCCAGGCCGCACAAGTAGCGACGTGTTACAACTTTCCGGTCTTGAGCCGCTCAATATCACATCGGAGTTTGGTTTTGCTGTGATTGGCGAGCGAACGAACATCACCGGTTCGCCAAAATTTTCGAAGTTAATTCTTGGTGAAGATTTCGAGGGCGCACTGACCGTGGCGCGCCAGCAAGTCCAGGGCGGCGCGAACATTATCGACGTCAATATGGACGAAGGAATGATCGATTCGGACGCGGCCATGGCCCGCTTTTTGAATTTGATTGGCAGCGAGCCCGACATCGCGCGGGTGCCGATTATGATCGACAGCTCGAAATGGAGCGTGATCGAAGCGGGCCTCAAGTGCGTGCAGGGCAAAGCGGTCGTGAATTCGATCAGCTTGAAGAATGGCGAAGAAGAATTTCTCCGGCAAGCGCAACTTGTCAGGCGCTCTGGCGCCGCAGTGATCGTGATGGCATTCGACGAGCAAGGCCAGGCGGATACTTTCGAGCGCAAGATCGACATCTGCGCGCGCGCCTACAAATTGTTGACCGAGCGCGCAGGGTTTCCGCCTAACGACATTATCTTCGATCCCAACATCCTGACGGTTGCGACCGGCTTAGACGAACATCGCAATTACGCGGTCGATTTCATTGAAGCGACGCGCTGGATCAAAAAGAATCTGCCTGGCGCGTGTGTGAGCGGCGGCGTGAGTAACATTTCATTTTCGTTCCGCGGCAACAATGCCGTGCGCGAAGCGATGCACGCTGCGTTTCTCTTTCATGCAATCGGCGCCGGTCTCGACATGGGAATTGTCAATGCCGGCCAGCTCGCGGTTTACGAAGAGATCGCACCGGAGTTGCGCGAACGGGTCGAGGATGTGCTATTAAATCGGCGGGCCGACGCGACCGAGCGGCTCGTCGATTTCGCCGAGAAGGTTAGGGCCAAAGATAAAACTCCGGTGAAAGATGAAGCGTGGCGCGGGGAGTCTGTCGAAGAACGGCTGAAACACGCGCTCGTCAAGGGCATCGTCGATTACATCGACACCGATACTGAGGAAGCCCGGCAGAAGTGTAAGCGGCCGCTCGACGTGATCGAAGGCCCGCTCATGGCCGGGATGAGCGTGGTCGGCGATTTATTCGGCGCGGGAAAAATGTTTTTGCCGCAAGTGGTAAAGAGCGCGCGCGTGATGAAGAAAGCGGTCGCGTATTTGATGCCGTTCATGGAAGCTGAGAAATCGGCGGGCGCAAAACCGCAGGGCCGCATCGTCATGGCGACGGTCAAAGGCGACGTACACGATATCGGCAAAAACATCGTGGGCGTCGTGTTGCAGTGTAACAACTACGAGGTTGTCGATCTTGGCGTGATGGTGCCGGCCGCGAAGATCTTGGAGACGGCGCGCACCAAGAAAGCAGATGCGATCGGTCTGAGCGGACTGATCACGCCGTCGCTTGATGAGATGGCGCACGTGGCCCAAGAAATGGAGCGCGAGAATTTCGAGCTGCCCTTGTTAATCGGCGGCGCCACGACGAGTCGTGCGCACACCGCGGTGAAAATCGCGCCGCATTATCGAGCGATTACGGTGCACGTGCTCGACGCCTCCCGCGCCGTCGGAGTAGTGAATTCATTATTGAGCGAACAATTAAAACCGGAATTCGCTGCGAAAACACGCGATGAATACGCGCGTTTGCGGGAAGAACATGCCGCGAAGGGTCGCGAAAAGAAATTACTCACGCTCACTTTGGCTCGCGCGAATCGGGCGTCGATTGATTGGAATGCGTACCAACCGCCAAGACCAGAGTCTTTAGGCACGCGAGTGCTTAGCACCGTCACTTCGCCACGCGTCGCTCAGGATGACAAGATTGTGAGGCCGATCACGCATATTTCGCTGAACACACTCCTTGAGTTCATCGATTGGTCGCCGTTTTTCCACGTTTGGGAATTACGCGGCCGTTATCCAGCGATCTTCGATGACCCGGTGATTGGGAAGCAGGCGCAGGAACTTTTTGATGACGCAGTAGAACTGCTCGATCGGATCGTCGCGAAAAGTCTGCTGACGGCGCGGGGTGTCTTCGCGTTCTGGCCGGCAAACTCCGTGGGCGACGATGTCGATCTTTGTGTCGATGAAAAACGAAGCCAGAAACTTGCGACCTTCCATTTCCTGCGTCAGCAAATGCAAAAACCGGCCGGACAATTCAATCATTGCCTGGCGGATTACATCGCGCCGAAAACCGATGGTCATAGACCGCCGCTACAAGATTATCTGGGCGGCTTTGCGGTCACGATCCACGGCGCGGATGAATTAGCGAAGAAGTTTTCCGCCGAGCACGATGATTATAACGCGATTCTGACGAAGGCATTGGCGGACCGACTAGCGGAAGCGTTTGCCGAGCATTTGCACAAACAAGCGCGGATCGCGTGGGCGTTTGGGCGCAATGAAAAACTATCGCATGCCGATCTTCTTCGCGAAAAATATCGCGGCATTCGTCCCGCTGCGGGTTATCCGGCCTGTCCTGACCACGCGGAAAAACGGACTCTGTTCGATTTACTGGGGGCCGAAAATAAGATCGACATCAAATTGACCGAATCATTTGCCATGCATCCGGGTGCAAGTGTGAGCGGCCTTTATTTCTCGCATCCCGACGCGAAATATTTCGGCGTCGGACAAATCGCGCGAGATCAGGTGATTGATTATGCGGCGCGAACCGGCGAGACGATTGCGGCGGTGGAAAAACGGCTTGCGCCCAATCTGGGCTACGAACCTTAAAGCGACGGCGCCGCTTTGGTCATGCCGGCACGAATTTTACCGCTTCGCTTGAAGCGGCGACCGGATCTTTTTCCTCGGCGTCGTTTGCGACCGGCCAAACCACGTCCCAAGCGAGTCCGCATTTCTCCAGCAACCAGATGACGTAGCGAGTGACGTCGAATTCCCACCAACGCAAGCCGTGCGCGGCGCAACGCGGCTGAGCATGATGATTGTTGTGGTAACCCTCGCCAAACCCGACGACGCCGATCAGATAGTTGTTTCGGCTGTGGTCGGAGGTGTGAAAGCTGCGATATCCAAATCGCGGCATGTGGCAGATAGAATTGACCGCCCAAGTGACGTTGTAAATCAAGAGCATCGGCACGTAGATGCACCACAACATCCCGGCGAAACCGAAAGTAAGAAAAAGAACCGTGGCCACCGCCAGATGAGGCAGCACGTAAAGGGCTGAATTTTCCCATAACCGACAGTACCAGATTTTGCGAACATCGGCGGCGTAACGTTTTGAACGGTCGCGGAATCCGGGTGGCTTACGGACCAGCCACATCATGTGGGCGTAAGGAAATCCGTGCACCGGACTGTGGATGTCTTCGTTGGTATCGGATTTCAAATGGTGATAACGATGGTCACCAACCCACATGACCGGATCGCCAGCGAGGGTCACAGCCGAGCCAGTTGCAAAAAGGAACTTGAGCCACTCCCGCATTTCGAAGCCGCGATGTGTCAGATACCGATGCAAATAAAGTGTCGTGCTGATTCCGCCCCAGAAAAAGACCACCAGCATGACGGGCAGATAAGATAGGTGGAAGCGGTGGAGAAGGCCGAGCACGCCCAAAACCTGCAATCCGATTAGGACAATGAAGATCAGCAGCTGGAGTTTTTCGTGCTTAAACATGCAGCGGCGGAATGAGGAGGAAACGAAGCAGCCAACCGGGCCGCAGCTAAATCCGAGGACGGAACACTCGCTGAAAATGAGAAGTGCGCAACGTGTATTTCCTAATGATTTATTTTCAGGCTGTTCGCATGTGTTGGTCGGGAGCGGTCGCGAAAATTGGATGCGCGCAAGGAGAACGCATGTTAAGACTCCGCACGGCGGGGTGTAGCCTAGTCTGGCAAGGGATGGACTCGCTGCGGCGAGCTTGGAGAGCGGTCGCCGCGGCGACAGGTCGACCGCACCAAGTTTCCGCATGCGAGGGGCCGCCGCGCATGATATCCATTTCAAAGCCCGGGGTGTAGCTTAGCTTGGTAGAGCGCGTGGTTTGGGACCACGAGGTCGCAGGTTCAAATCCTGTCACCCCGACCAAGTCAGGGAACAACGAGATGACATTGATTAAGCTGGTTATCTTGGCAGCAATTAGCGGAGCAACGCTGACGTTGTCCGCGCAAGAGGCGGTGCGGCCGGACGTCGATCTTACCTCAAAAAGAAATGAGCAGAACCCTCCGGCTGCAACCACATCAACTTTGCCTGATCTTCCGGAGTTATCGCAACTCGATGAAATCTTCAAGCAAACCTCGCTTGGTAAAACGGCGGATGACTATCGACTACACCTCGAATGGAGACGGCTCCGAAACCAAGTGGCTAATAATGCAGACGTCATGGCTGCGAAGAAAGCGGCTGAATCGGCGCACACGGATTTGGAGAAGCGGGAACGGCTTCGGCAATACTATGGCATTTACTACGCGCACATGCAGGCGCTTGCCAAAGATCCGCAAGTAAAAAGCGGGCTCGATGCCATGCACGCGGCGCATTTGGCGTCGCTCGCTCAGTCCCGAGTGCGCCCGTCGCCCGCGCCCGCGCCAAGCGCCTCTCCCGTCCCGAGCCCCGCCGAAGAGAACGAGCACTGATACGCTCGGTATTCAATCGATCGTCACGCTTGGGAAGACCGGCTTGCCGACAGAGAACCGTGCCTTTAAGATCATTGGCGCGACAACGGCGCGTTCGTCTAGTGGTTAGGACACAGCCCTCTCAAGGCTGGTGCACGGGTTCGACTCCCGTACGCGCTGCATTGTTCGAGAGCTTCAGTATTTAGAGAGCGGCCGATTTCGGACAACGCCGGATTATTTTGCACCGTGGACGCCCGGTCGATAGATTCAACCGTTATGCCGTACAACGACATCGCGCCGCCAGCCGGCGAGAAAATTTCAAGAACCGACAAATTAAACGTGCCGGATCGGCCAATTATCCCGTTCATCCGCGGGGACGGGACCGGGCCGGATATTTGGGCGGCAAGCGTCCGCGTCTTTGATGCAGCGGTTGAAAAAGCGTACTCTGGCAAAAGGAAAATCTCATGGTTCGAAGTTTTCGCCGGTCAGGCGGCCAAGGACAGGTTCGACAATTGGTTGCCAGACGACACGATCGAAGCATTCCGCGAATTTTTAGTCGGCATTAAAGGTCCGCTCACGACCCCAGTTGGGGGCGGCATTCGCTCGCTCAACGTCGCGCTCCGTCAGCTTCTCGATCTTTTCGTCTGTTTGCGGCCGATCCAGTATTTCAAAGGTGTCCCCTCGCCCGTGAAGCATCCGGAAAAGGTGAACATGGTGATTTTTCGCGAGAACACGGAGGACATTTACGCTGGAATCGAATATGCGGCCGGGACTCCCGAGTCGCAGAAGATCCTCGATTTTTTTGCCAAAGAATTTCCCAAAGAATTCGACAAGATCCGGTTCGGCACACGCGAGAAGGCGGCGGACTTTTGGGAAAAAGTGGGCGCGCCGGAGAAAGATAATGTCATGGTCGGTCTTGGGATCAAACCGGTCAGCCGGCACGGCAGCGTGCGCTTGATCCACAGCGCGATCAGTTACGCGATCCTAAACCAGCGCAAGAGCGTAACCCTCGTGCACAAAGGTAACATCATGAAATTCACCGAAGGCGCGTTTCGTGATTGGGGCTACGAGATCGCGAAAAGTTATTTCGGCGCGGAAGAAATCGACGGCGGCCCGTGGTGCGAGATTCCAATGGGCAAACCGGGCGCTGGCATCATAATCAAAGATGCGATCGCAGATATCACACTACAGCAAGTCCTGACGCGGCCGGAAGATTTCGACGTTATTGCCACCCTAAACTTGAACGGCGATTACTTGAGCGACGCGCTCGCCGCACAAGTCGGCGGAATCGGCATCGCACCTGGTGGCAACATCAATTACATCACCGGCCACGCCGTTTTCGAAGCGACGCATGGCACGGCGCCGAAGTACGCAAATCAGGACAAAGTGAATCCCGGCTCCGTCATCCTGTCGGGGGAAATGATGTTCCGCTACATGAACTGGACAGAAGCCGCCGATCTTATTCTCAAAGGTCTAAACGGCGCGATTGCGAGCAAGCGCGTCACTTACGATTTCGCGCGCCTCATGGATGGTGCGACGGAGATCAAATGCTCGCAGTTCGGCGACAACGTCATCGAGCACATGTGACGGATAATGACCAAATCCAAATGACAAAGCTCGAAAGCCTGAATGAATGAAATGGATGTCGATCTCGTATTTTTGATTTTTGACTTCGTCATTTGATTAAAGAAAACTTATGCGCTTAACCGTAACCTACCTGGTTGTTTTCGTTGCCGGCATCGGCAGCGTCTTCGCCCAAAAACGAAACATTACCGAGAAAGATCTTTGGGAATTCGTCTGGATCGGCGATCCGCAAGTCTCCCCGGATGGATCCCGGGTTGCCTTTGTGCGCGTGACGGTGAACGAAAAGAAGGAAGGTTATAACACTTCGATCTGGTCGGTGCCGACAGCCGCTGGAGAAGAGCCGCATCAATTGACCAAAGGCGACCACGATTCAGCGCCGCGCTGGTCGCCGGACGGGAAGTATCTGCTTTTCCTGCGCACGACCGAAAAGGACGGCAAGCCGGAGTTTTCTCAATTGTCGATCTTGCCGATGGCCGGCGGCGATTCGTTTTCGTTCACCGATTTGCCAAAAGGTGCAGGCAATCCTGTGTGGTCGCCGGATGGAAAATCGATTGCGTTCACGAGCGACACGAATGCGGATGATCTGGCAAAACAGGAAAAGAAAAAGCGCAAGGAAGAGGAATTGAAAAAGGCGGTGAGCGAAATTCCTCCCTCGCCTTCAACCGAACCTTCAAAGAAATCGGCGGAGAAAAGCGGCCCGGCCAGGAATGAAGGCGAGAAGGCCGCAAAGAAAGTAGAAGCCGAGGCTGAACACGAGAGCGACATTCACGTGATCACGCGTGCTGTGTATCGGGAGGACAACGAAGGGTATGCCGACCCGAAGCGCAGGCAGCATATCTGGGTGGTGCGGGCCCCGCGCAGCGCGGAGGAAAAAGTGCAGCCGCGACAACTTACTTTCGGCGGGTTCGACGAAGGCAACGTGATGTGGGCAAAAGACAGCGCGCAGATTTACTTCACGTCGCTACGGGTGGACGAGCCGTATTACGAACTGCCAAAGAGCGAGCTCTACTCCATCGGCATAAACGGCGGAACTCCGACGAAGCTGAACACGATCGACATGGAGGTGGGCGACTTGTCGCTCAATCCGGACGGCAAGCAAATAGCCTTTGTTGCCTCGACAACGCAGCCAATCACATCATACACGCAGCCCGACTTGTGGATTGTCGATCTTTCGCCAAATGCGAAACCGCGTAATGTCACCGCCAAGTTTGACTATGACGTGGGCTCCGGCGTTTTTGGCGATAATGCGGCCCCGCGCGCCGGCGGTCGGAACGTTCCGCTGTGGACTCCAGACGGACGCAATTTGATTGAGGTTTATGGAAAAGAGGGTGAGACGATTCTCGCGTCGTTCGACGTCACTACCGGCGCGTCAACCGATCTGACGCACGGTAACCAAGCGGTCGGAAATTTTCGCGCGTCGACCGATGGCTCGAGAATTATCTACACGGTATCCACGCCTACGCACATCAATGATTTGTTCATCTTGCACACTGGCAGCGGCGAGCCCGCGCAGTTGACCAACATCAATGAGAAACTTTTTTCACAGCTCAACCTGACCGAGCCGGAAGAAGTTTCTTACAGGAGCTTTGACGGCAAAAGCATCCAGGCGTGGGTGCAGAAACCACCCGACTTTAATCCTGCGAAAAAATATCCGCTCATCCTGAACATTCACGGTGGACCGCATGCAGCCTATGGATATATCTTCGAACACGAGTTCCAGTGGATGGCCGCGAAAGGTTATGTCGTGCTCTATCCGAATCCGCGTGGCAGCACCACCTACGGTCAGGATTTTGGCAACGTGATTCAGTACCATTATCCGGGCGACGATTACAAAGATTTGATGGCCGGAGTAGATGAGGTGATTCGGCGCGGTTACATCGACAAGAACAAACTGGGCGTGACCGGCGGGAGCGGCGGCGGATTGCTTACCAACTGGGTGGTAGGACAAACGACGCGGTTCGCCGCAGCTGTTTCGCAACGCGACATCGCCAGTTGGATGAACTGGTGGTACACGGCCGACCTTACTCTCTTTCAGCCGACGTGGTTCAAAGCGCCGCCGTTTGACGCCGAGCAGGAATTCAAGGCGCGCTCGCCGCTCACCTACATCAAGAATGTGAAGACACCGATGATGTTCATTCTCGGCGAGTCCGATTTCCGCACACCACCGGGCGCAGGCGGGGAAGAAATGTTCCGCGCGCTAAAGTTCCGCAAGGTCCCGACCGTGATGGTGCGTTTTCCCAATGAATCGCACGAGCTTTCGCGTTCTGGCCAACCGTGGCATCGCATCGAGCGATTGGAAAATATTGTCGGCTGGTTTGATCATTGGCTCATCGGCGTACCGAAGTCGGAATATGAAGTTGCCTCGCAAGAGGAAGTGCCGATTCGGTCAAACGCCGTTCCCAGAAAACAACCGACACCGTCACGATAGTTGTTTCAAGGCGCCCACTGCGGTTAGCTTAATCATGGCTTCCTCCTCGCTCTGGCAACGTTTCCAGCGATATTTTCTCCGCTACGACAAGCTCGATTTTTCCATCGACATTAGCCGGATGAAGTTTCCGGACGATTTTTTCGAGAAAATGCAGCCCAAGATCGACAAGGCGTTTGCCGCGATGCGGGAGCTCGAGGCGGGAGCGATCGCCAATCCGGATGAAAAGCGAATGGTCGGTCATTATTGGTTGCGCAATCCGGCACTGGCACCGAACAAGCAACTGCGCGCCGATATCGAAGAGACGAACAAACGCATCAAAAGCTTTGCGGCGGATGTTCATGCCGGAAAAATCGCGGCCAAAAATGGAAAACGCTTTGAACACATCCTCCTCATCGGGATCGGCGGCTCGGCGCTCGGACCGCAATTCGTGGCCGACGCACTCGGATCACCGCGCGATCCGATGGACATTTATTTTTTCGACAACACTGATCCCGATGGTTTCGATCGGGTCTGCGGCAAGATGGACAAAGAACTTGGGCGGACGCTCGTGATCGTCGTTTCGAAGTCTGGCGGCACGAAGGAAACGCGCAACGGGATGTTGGAAGCGGAAGCAAAATTCAAAGCGAAGGGGTTTCAATTCGGCAGACACGCGGTCGCGGTGACCGGCGCGGGCAGCGACCTGGACAAATACGCGACGAAAAATGGATGGCTGGCGCGTTTCCCGATGCACGATTGGATTGGCGGACGAACCTCCGTCATGAGCGCGGTTGGGCTCGTGCCGATGGCGCTCGAAGGTTTTAATATCGACAACTTCCTATCAGGGGCCGCGGCCATGGACGAACGGACGCGTGTGCCCGATATCGCGCAGAACGCAGCGATGCTTCTGGCGTTGATGTGGTACTACGCTGGCAACGGTCGTGGCGAAAAAGACATGGTCATTTTGCCGTATAAGGATCGGCTGGCCTTGTTCAGCAAATATTTGCAGCAACTCGTGATGGAATCGTTAGGCAAAGAAAAAGACCTTGATGGAAACGTCGTTCATCAAGGCATCGCCGTTTACGGGAACAAAGGGTCGACCGATCAGCACGCTTACCTCCAGCAATTGCGCGACGGTGTTTTGAATTTCTTCGTCACTTTCATCGAAGTTCGCAAAGATCGACATGGTATAGCCTTCGAAGTGGAGGACGGCATTACCAGCGGCGATTATCTTCAGGGATTCCTGCGCGGGACACGCAGTGCACTGTATGAGAGCGGCCGTGAATCGATCACGATGAGCATCCCGGAAGTGAACGCGTTTAACGTCGGAGCATTGATCGCGCTCTACGAGCGCGCGGTCGGTTTTTATGGATCCCTCGTCAACATCAATGCTTACCATCAGCCTGGAGTGGAGGCAGGGAAAAAGGCGGCGACAAAATTGTTGCAGCTGCAAAAACAGGTGCGTGAAAACCTTAGCGCCGCCGCCGGGAAAACGTCCGAAGAAATTGCCCGCGCCATCGACGGCGATCCCGAAGACGTGTTTCACGTTCTGCGTCATCTGGCGGGCAATGATTCGCATATCCGGGTTGCCGAAGGCGAACAGCCGGGCGATGAGACGTTTTCACTCCGAGAATAGCGATAACTTTTGCGCCGAACTATGGCAAGCGCGGGCCCCGAGAACCAAGGTGATTCGTTAAGTGTTCCGTGGATCGATATCGTGCGGTTCGTTCGGCAATTGAGTCACGATCTGCGCAATCATTTGAACGCAGCCGAGCTGCAAAGCGCCTATATCGGCGAGTTAACCGCGGATGCGGAAATCAAGGCCGAGATCAAACGGTTGCGCGAAGCGCTCTCTGGGCCGACCACGATTTTGCAGAAGGTGTCCGCGGGATTGGGTCAGATTAAAACGGAATTCATGCTTTATGGAGCCGCGGATTTTATGGAGGACCTGCGCAAGAAGGTCGCGACTGATTTCCCGCAGGAGAGTACGGCCATCAGTTGGGACGTCCACTTGAGCGGGACCATCCTCGAGGTCGATCCGCAACTGCTGCAGCAGGCGTTCATCGAACTTTTCAACAACGCTTTTCGACATGCGCGTGGCAAAGGTACGCTCGGTGTCATCGCGCAGATCGACAATGACCGATTTGTCTTCACGCTTCGCGAGCCAAAATCGCGATTCGAATTATCTACCGAAAACTGGGGACGCAAACCGCTTCGGGAGATCAGTCCCGGTCATTATGGACTTGGACTAAATCTTGCGCGCATTATTGTCGAAGCTCACGGCGGCAAGTTGCGCGCCCATTATGATCCAACGGAATCGGTTCTGGTCACGACAATTACGTTGCCTTTGTCCGCAAAAGAGGGTTGAAGTATTGGGCCTGAATCTTGAACCGACCAATTCTAACAGCGGTCAACCGCAAACGGGTTTGGCGCGAGCATCATCTCCATGACAACAGCGCAGCGCCGAATTCTCATCATTGACGATGAGCGGCCGATCCTCTTCACGCTGGAGGCGCTTCTCGGCCGCTACGGTTACCAGGTTGAGACTTCCGGCACCGCTTCGCACGGCCTTCGATTGTTGAAGACGAAGTCGCCTGACCTGGTTTTGCTTGATCTACAGCTACCCGACGCGGAAGGGCTGCAAACACTCGATCAAATCAAAGCTGAGTCTCCAGGGACCCAAGTCATCATTTTGACGGCGCACGATTCCTTGAGCAACGCGATCGAGTCGATCAAGCGCGGTGCTTTTCATTTCATCAGCAAACCGTACGCGCCAGAAGAGTTGCTCAGTTTGGTCGAGAAAGCTTTGGAAAAGGAATTGCTTCTCCGCGAGACGAAAGAACTGCGGCAGAAAACAGAACAACTGGAGAAGCGTCTTGAAATTGCCGAGACGCGGCTGGCTCCTGTTTTTAAAAGCAAGGTGATGCAAGAGATCGACGAACTGATCGAAGCGATGGCGCCTTCGGAAGCAAATGTCTTAATCACGGGGGAAAGCGGGACGGGCAAAGAAGTAATCGCCAATGTGATCCACACGCGCAGCCGTCGCGCTGCCAAACCGATGGTAAAGCTCAACTGCGCCGCATTTCCACAGACGATGATCGAGGGGGAACTCTTTGGCTATGTAAAAGGGGCGTTCACCGGCGCGATGAACGATTTTCCGGGAATGATCGCCGCGGCCGGTGGAGGCACTTTGTTTCTCGATGAGATTTCCGATATGCCAGCGGATTTGCAGACGCGTTTTTTGCGCGTGTTGCAGGAGCGCGAGTACCGGCCGCTGGGCAGCACGCGCACGCTCAAGGCCGATTTCCGCGTTATCGCCGCGACCAATCGACCCGTGGCACAAGCGCTCGCCGAGAATCGCCTGCGCTCGGATTTGTATTATCGGCTCAATACATTTCAGATCGAAGTGCCGCCGCTACGAGAACGAAAACAGGATATTCCGCCATTGGTCGCTTCGTTTGTGAAACAATTCGCGCAGCAACTGGGCAAACCCGAGCCAACGATCGCGCCGGATGCTTTCGAGAAATTGCTCGACTACGCCTGGCCAGGTAACGTGCGCGAATTGCAGAATGCAATGGAGTACGCGGTGGTCCTGGCGCGGCACAATCTGATTGGTGTGAAAGAGTTGCCCACAGAATTACAGTTGCCCAACGCGCTGCAGCAGACCGAGCGCGGAATTGCGCAGCGAGCCGGCGTGCAGACCCTGGATGACATGGAGCGGAACACAATTCTTCAGGCGCTCGCGCAATGTCATGGGAACAAGAAGAAAGCCGCCCAGCTTCTCGGCATCCAGCGGCCGACGCTTTACAATAAAATGAAGCGTTACGCGATCGAGCTGTGACGAAGTCGATTGCGTGTAGACTCTGTCAGCCGCCTTAGGCCCCCGCCTCGACGCCTTCGTTGGCGGTGAGAACATCCCGCGCTAAGATCGACAATCACCATGTCTCGCCATCTCGAACAAGTTCTGGCGCACGCCGAGAACCAACTCGCCGCCACCGGCGCAAGACGTCCGACGGAAGTCCTTCCGTTCTACAGAAAATTTCTGAAGATCGAAGAACATCGATTGCGCCTGAAACACCAGGCTGGTGGTGGTGGCCGTGAAATTTGCGCGCGACGGGCCGATCTAGTCGATGTTCTATTGCGACACGTTTTCACCGCTGCGACCGCCTCAGCGGGGAGCGAGGAGAAGGCAAAGCTGCGGCTCGCCCTTATCGCGCTTGGCGGGTATGGCCGGGGAGAGCTCAATCCTTTTAGCGATGTCGACGTCATGCTCTTGCATGACAAAAGCGCCGGAAAAGTCCCGCCCTACCTCGAGCAAATCGTTGAGCAAATTCTCTATTTGCTCTGGGATATCGGTTTCAAGGTCGGTCATTCCACGCGCTCGATTAAGGAGGCCATCACCCAGGCCAATCGCGACATGCGCACAAAAACCTCAATGCTCGAGTCGCGTTATCTGGCGGGAGATGCCGAGCTGGCGCGAGAATTTCGAGACCAATTCCGCTCAAAATGTGTGGCCGGCAATGAGCGGCGCTACGTCGAGATGCGGATGCAGGACCAAATCGCGCGCCACAAAAAATTTGGCGACAGCGTTTATATGCAAGAGCCACACCTGAAAAGCGGATGCGGTGGTTTGCGCGATTATCAAAATCTGCTCTGGATGACTTATTTCAAGGAAGGCGCCCTGACGACGACTCACCTTGTCGGAAAAGATTGGTTGAGCGAATCCGATCAGCGCCGGATCGAGCGGGCTTGCGATTTCCTTCTTCGCATTCGTACGGATCTGCACTACGCGACGGGGCGGGCCACAGACTTTCTGCATCTTAATATGCAGGAGCAGATCGCAAAACGCTTGAACTATTCCTCGGAGCGGGGGCAGCTCCGAAGCGAGGCGCTCATGCGGGAGTACTATGAGCACACACGAAACATTTTTCGCGTGACGGAGCGGATCACAGAACAATTTGCGAGCGGACGGGCCACGGAAAGAACACGTTCCCTTTTCAGTTTTCTGCCGTTGGTGCGCAGCGACGAGACGCGGGTTGGGCCGCTTTTCATTCGCAATGGACAACTCAACACCGATCAACGCGATCTCTTTCACAAAGACCCGGCGCAGATGATGCACGTGTTTCAGCTCGCGCAGCAGCGCGCTCTGGATGTTAGTCCGGACCTGGCGGACTTGCTTAACCGAAGTCTCAGGCAAATCACGCGTACATATCAATATGCCAAAGCCCCGCGCGAAGTCTTTAAGACGATCCTATCGCAAAAGGGGGAAGTGGGACGCGTCCTTCGAATGATGCATCGCGTGGATTTCCTCGGACGCTACATTCCCGAGTTTGGCCAACTGACCTGCCTTGTGCAACACGAGTTTCGTCACCGTTACACGGCGGACGAGCACACACTGGTTTGCATCGACAAACTCGACGCGCTGGCGCAGACGGCTGATCCGAAACTGGTTTCGTATCGGAAGCTCTTTGAGCGACTTGACGATCCTTTTATTCTTTACCTGGCGCTGCTTTTGCATGACACGGGCAAAGCAGTGGGGGCGCGGCCGCACTCCGAAGCGAGCGCGCTTTTTGCCCAGCGCGTCGCAACGCGTCTTCAGTTGTCTTCCGAGCAGCGCAAATCCCTTATTCTTCTCGTCGACCATCACCTCACGCTCTCCAATATTGCGCAACAGAGAAATCTCGATGATCCAGCCACGGTGGTGGAGTTGGGCAACATCGTGAGGGATCAGAAGAACTTGAATACACTGATGCTCCTCACTTTGGCTGACGGCCAGGGCACGAGCGCGGAAGCATGGTCGGACTGGAAGGAATCGCTCGTCTGGCAACTCTTCGATGCGACTTCGCAATACCTCGCCGACCAAAAATCCTACTACGAACAAACAAAAATCGGGCGTGAAAGCCTGCAACGCTCCATCGCCGATAATCTTCCCCGCGATTATGGGGAGGAGATTGAAGCGCACTTTGACTTCATGCCGGACAATTATTTTCGCGCTTTCAACGTTCCCGAAATTGTCGGGCATCTTGAACTTTTTCGCGGATTTCTCGAGAATGTATCCCTTCGGGGCGACCAGCCGTTGGCTCCGGCGATCAACTGGAAAGCTTTTCCCGAGCAGGGTCACAGCATCGTCAGCTTCTGCACCTGGGACCGCGAACAACTGCTGGCCAAAATCGCCGGCTCGTTTTCGGTCGTCCCAATTAATATCTTGAGCGCGGACATTTTTTCCCGCGGAGACAACGTCGTTCTCGACATTTTTCGAGTTTGCGACACAAGAGCGCGCGCGGTTACCGACAAGGCGGAGCTTGAGCTGGTCGAAAAAACCTTGCATGCCGCGCTCGAGAGCGTGGACTTCGATTTTGGGCAGTTAATGGAAAAGGCGAGGGGTCAAAGCCGACATCGTCTTGTGCAGGAAATAGAATTTCCCACTCGCATCGGGATGGATAACAGGGCACATCCCACTTACACGCTCATCCAAATTCAAACGCCGGACCGTCTCGGCTTGCTCTACGATCTTCTCGCGTGCCTCGACCGCGAAGGCGTTTCCATTGCGCTCTCGCGCATCAGCACGCAGAATGGAGCGGCTATCGACACTTTTTATGTCGCTGACTGCTCCACTCGGAGCAAAATCACCGATTCACAACGCATCGCCACGCTCCAAAGACATCTGCAGCGGGCGGCGGTGAGTGTGCTCGAGCACTGAAATCGCTGGCTCGTTTTTCCCCGCTCTCTATCGTCTCGCACCTGCATGGACGTAATGATTCTCGCTGCTGGTTATGCCACCCGCCTTTATCCACTCACGCTCGACAAGGCCAAGCCGTTACTGGAAATCGCAGGCAGGCCCATAATCGAATGGGTCTTGGATAATCTAGCCGATGTTCCGAACCTTGAAGCTGTTTACATCGTAACCAACAACAAGTTCGCGAATGATTTTCAGGCTTGGGCAGTGCGTTATCAAGATCGACAACCAGCGCTCAAGCTCAAAATCATCGATGACGGTTCGAAAAGCGATGACGATAAATTAGGCGCGATCGGAGATATTAGTTTTGTGATTACCCAAGAGAATTTGGCGGAGAGCGATTGGTTGATCATAGCAGGCGATAACCTGTTTAACGAATCGCTCCGGGGCTTTGTTGACTACGCGAAGAAGACCGTAGCGACGGTCGGCATTTATGACATCGGCGATCTGGAGGCGATTAAAAAATATGGCAACATCACGATCGATTCGAACAGCACCATCACGCACTTTGAGGAAAAGCCGGAGAAACCGCGAAGCACTCTGGCCGCCCTTGCGGTTTATTATTACTCGCGCGAAGCCGCCGCCCTCCTGACCACCTACCTTGCCGCGGGAAATAATCCCGATCAGCCGGGCCTGTTTGTGCAATGGCTTTACCAGCGCAAGCCGGTGAAAACTTTCCAGTTCAAAGGGAAATGGCTCGATATCGGAAGCAAAGAAACGCTGGAAGAGGCCAATGAGATCTTCGCGAAGGGTAGCGGCGTTTTATGAGCGTCGCACTAATTTTGATCGACGGTCATAGACCGCCGCTACAGCAACCTGTCGGTCTTATTTGAGTCGACCTTCATCGAATTCGATGAGATCAAAGTAAGTCCGAATATCCGTGCGACCTTCGCCGCCCGCTTCTTTGAGAAAATGCAAGAAGCGCGCTTTTTTTGCGGCCGTGTCCGGGTGACGGGAAATCATCACCTCACTCCATTGCTCGATCGCTTCCGGAGAATGCTTGACGCCACGTTCCTGCACCCAGGTTAAAACGGCATGATCGTCATCCAGGTGCTGCGCCGCTTCTTCAAATGCATCCGGGTTGAGTTTTAAAAACGCGAGCAAATGCTTGTCGAAGCCGACGGTTTTGTAATTGTAGCCGTTGAGCAGGCCTTTTCGGTGCAATCTGGCTTTGTCGATTAAACGCGGCAGATGCACGTACCCGCCGAGTCTTTCGTAGGGACTGCGTGGACGCAGTTTTTGCATCGACGCGAAGCTTTAGGTGGCGGGCAGAGGGTGCCCCGCAGTTCCCGGGATGCTGGATTCGAGCGTACTCGCGGCTGCTGGTTTTTGCTCCGGCAACAATTCGGCTTGTGTAAGATTGGCCTGTCCAATCACAAGCTGGCCGGAAAAGACTCCGCCTTTGTCGATCGTGATCGATTTCGCGGTTACATTGCCGTCAAGCACTCCGGTTTTATGAACGTTGACGGCGCCAGTGGCAATTATTTCTCCGGACATCCGTCCTTTTATGTCGATGTTCGCCACTCTCACGCGTCGGTAACATTGCACGTCGGCTTTTCGCTCAACGCAGACATAATTGGCGACAAGGCGGCCCGGGATTTTTCCGGCGAAGTTAATTGTGGCTGAGGTCTCGCACTGGAGATTGCCGCGCAACTTGCCCTCGAGCAGGGCCGACCTGCAAACAACACTTGTGCTGCTAAGATCGCCTTTGGCCATCAGATGAACATCGCCCCGCGTTCGAATCGATCGGCTAAAGCTGGTTGCAATCTTGTAATCGCGGAGATCGATGTGCGCACTGCAGCCCGGGCAGTTTGTCGATGTTGCGGCGTCGCTGACTTCGTGTTTGCGCTTGCACTCAAAGCAGCCTACCACCCGAGTTCGTTGCTTGTTCCAGAGACCTTCAAGTTTGCGAAAACCGAAAGGTTCCAGCGTCGCGGCCGCTTGGTCTTTAGTCTGGAGCTTTAGTCCTGGTCTAGGCGCAAATGGAGAGAAATAGCGTCCGCACTGGCGGCAGAGCGTGCTCTTCGCCGCCGCATACTCCATCTGCTTGAAGCCACAGTGTGGACATTCCACACTGAGCTTGGCAGGCGACGGCTTGGCCACTGTTTTGCTAAGCGAAAACCCCTCTCTTTATGTGCGAGCGGCAAAGGCGGCTTTGACCGGCTCATCGTGCCGGACAATTTCCGGCCGCCCCGTTACCGGTTTTGCCGGGCTTGTTCCGCTGGTCACTTCCGATTTTCCAATAAAGGTTGCTCCCTCTTCGATGACAAGCCGGGCCGCTTTCAAATCTCCCTGCAGGGTGCATTTTGCTTTTAGCTCGCAACGCTCGGCCACGGTGATGTTGCCCTGCACCTTCCCAAACACCGTGATCGACTTGGTCTTGATCTCGCCTCGGATATCCGCATTCTCGCCAATCGTTAGCACACCATCAGAATTGATTTCTCCTTCAACCTTCCCGTCGATAAGAAGTTCTTTCTGAAATTTGATCGAGCCTTTGATTTCGACATCGCTCGAGAGGATGTCTTTGCCGGAATGTTCTGCCATATGTTTTTGGTAGTCAGTTGTGGATGGTGATGTGTTTGATTGTTCGCCCCGCGGAAGCCGGTTGTAGTCATCCGCAGCTGAATGCGGCGACCCTTCTTCCATCGCCGGCATTGGTTTTTGCGGGATGAATTTTCTTAACACGCGCTATTATTGTAAAACTCATCGATTCTGTCAACGTATTCTCATAGGAAATCCACCACTTTTTCACCGATTATTACCAACTCGATAGAGTTTGCCGGCCCCATTTTGAGCCGAAAAGGCCAGGAATCGCGGCACCTGGGTGGATGTTCTGTCTAGAACCGAGCACAGCGCTTGGCGCGGCACGGCCACACCCAGCACTGCCGCGGAATTTCGTGCCACTCGTTCGGAATCGTAAGCCAGCACCCATGTCACCTTATGCTCGCCCAGAATGACCCGTGCCATTCCCCAATCTTCCGCAAGAAAAAAGCGCGCACTATCCCCGACTCCCTCAAGGCTCTCGTGCGAACTGCCCGCCACCCCAGGTTGACCCGACCAATACGCAATGGATGGAGAAATCCACCACGGCGCGAGAAACGGATGCGCCTCCGACGATTTCAAATTGATCGCCAGATCGCGCAACTGCACCGATTCATTGCGCTGCTCCACTCGGCGCCCGTACTCCGTTTCGTTCGGCCAAAGCCGTTCGTCCCAATCACCAAGAATCGGAAAGATCGACAAGGCAAAGGCAATCCAAACCGCGGTTCGTGATTTGATCGGCTCCAGTAAAAGGGGAAGCGCGATCGCGAAGATCGACATGAAAAAATAAGCCCAGCGTGCCTGCCAGATTGTGAAGCAATAGGTCGCCAGGAGAAGTGCGAGAATGAATATTGCTTGGGCGCGACCGCCGGGCGCGCCGTTATTTCGCTCTCGGGCAAGAACCCAAATAAGCAACGGCGCCACCGCAATCATGTACCCGGCCCAGTGAAACCAGATCGAATTCGCCGGCCAGACGCGAGCGAGTTCGCCAATCGAGCGCGACCAGTTCCGGAAAAGCTCTCCGGAATGAAAGATCGACAACTGCGGCCCGCGTCTCTCGACGACGAACGCAAACGTAATGATTGCCGCGAACAAGATCCAGCCAATGCGCCGATCTTTCGCAAAAAGAAGATACCGATCTTGCAGCCCCCTGGTTGCAAGCACGATGAGGAACAAAACCAGCGGTTCATAAAGCGATACCCAGATCGCCAAACCCCACGCAACGCCACTCAGCGTGGACCATGCTATACGTGAATCACGTATAGCATTGGTTTTTCGGGAACTTCCACCTTGCCAGGTCCATTCCGCGCAGATCGCGATGGTGACGAGCAGGATCGAGAGCGATTGATGGTCGGGCCGTCCAAGCTCCGTCGCGTGAACGAGAATTGGGCTGATGGCGTAGAGAATAAGCGGCGCCCAGCGATAACGGAATTTCATTAGTTTCGACCACCACCAGAGAAACCAGCCGCCGAGCAGTCCGAGCAGCGGCGAGATGAACGCGCCGGCAAGATCGGTCGTGTGCACGGTGAAGGGCTTGAGCAAGATCGACAATGTGAGAATGAGATAATCGAGCGGCGCAGTCGTGTGCGGAGTTGTGCCGCGCGGATAATTTTCGAAATTGTGATGACGCACGATCAAGCCCGGATGTTGCTGGCACATGCGAACGCGCGTCATCCGCGCGTAACAATCCGCATCGGTGAAATAAACGTTCCCGGCAACGAACACGTCCTGATAATTCGCGCACCGCGTTGCCAGAACGAGCGCGCTTAAGATGGCGATTTCAATTACGACGCACGTTCCCCGCACAACGCGCTGAAAAGGAATTTTCAAATCCGTCTTCTGATCTCTGAAATTGGGCCCGCCAGGATTCGAACCTGGGACCAAGGGATTATGAGTCCCCTGCTCTAACCGCTGAGCTACAGGCCCATTTTCATAGGTGAATAACGAGCACCTAAAATCTTTTCCTTGCTATTTTCACGGGTTTTCTACGGTCACTGCGCAAACCGACAATAAACCATGAAAACCTCCGAGAAAACAACGCCCGTTAAAACCTGGGAAAAGACCAGCCAGCAAAACTTGGTGCGCCATAAGTCCGGTCGCTATTATGCTCGCACATTCAACAACAACAAAGAAATTTGGAAAAGCCTGCGCACGTCGCACTTCTCTGTAGCGAAGGCACGCCTCGCGGAATTTCTGCGTCAGCATCGGGAGAAACAAGTCGCCGCTGCAAATCACTCATCGGCAAGAATAACGTTTGCCGAAGCGCTGGCCATTCATCTGCAAAATCTCGCCGATGACGTGACGATTAAGCCAAGCACGCGCCACTATTGGAAACAAGTGTTTACGTCATTGCTCAAAAGTTGGCCGGGACTGGCGCAACGTGAATTGCGCCGCATCACGAAAACGGATTGCACCCAATGGGCGCGCAAGTTTCGCAAGGTCGCGTCTTCGACGCGATTCAACAACACGCTGGCGGGGCTGCGGCACGTGTTCGACGTGGCGATTGAAGCGGGAATCATTTATGGCAATCCGGCGGCGAAGCTGGAACGCGTGCCGGTGCGTCCGAAGCAACTCGCGCTGCCGAGCCGCGCAGAGTTTTTGCAGCTCGTGGAGGCAGTGGAGCGCGCCGGAGCGTGGTGCTCGCGCGACTGCGCCGATCTTCTGCGTGGATTGGCGTTCTCCGGGTGCAGGAAAAGCGAAGCAGCGGAGATTGAGTGGCGCGACCTGGATCTCGCGGCCGGTGAAATTGTCGTGCGCGGTGACGCGGAAACCGGCACGAAAAATTGGACGGTGCGGCGAGTTCCAATGATTCCCGATGCGCGCGTGCTCTTTGAAGGAATGCGAAGAGAGCGTGCTGACGAACCGCTCAACGCAAAGGTGTTTCGGGTGAACGAGGCACAGAACGCGATCAACAGCGCAGCACGTAAGCTAAGGTTGCCGCGCATCACGCATCATGATTTGCGGCATCTGTTCGCGACGACCTGCATTGAGAGCGGCATCGATGTTCCAACCGTTTCGCGCTGGCTCGGACACAAGGACGGCGGAGCGCTCGCGATAAAAACCTACGGTCACTTGCGCCGCGAGCACAGCATTTTGCAGGCGCAGCGCGTCACCTTCACGCCGGTCGGGACAAAGCAGGCCGACGTGATTGCATTCCCGGCCGGTGCATAAATCCTGTCAGCCGATGCGATTCGTGTTAGAAGCTTCGCCGCGCGGTCGCGCCCGGTTCGGCCCCGGTACTACGTGCGGCGAAGCAGAGCGCCAGCGAGAGGCGCGCAGCTTATCGAATCTCGTGATACCGCGAACATTCTTAACAATCGGTAAAGCTGCGTAGCCCAAACAAGCAGCAGCATTTCACAACCAGCGGTTACGCTTCACAGGCGTGGCCGCTTTTTGCTTTGCTCGAAATTCCAAGCATGATTCGCGCTGACGGCTCTTTGAAATCGCCAACGTGCTCGTGTGTCTCAATCACGTTGCCAACTTCATCGTAAACGCGAATCACAGCATCAGTGAACGGCTGTAAAACTTCGCGTAACCGACTGCGTTGCTGATTGCGCTTGGCTCGGCGTACCACAGCGCACCGAATGGCAGCGCATCGGAAATCAAATCAAAGCCGCGCTTATCGGTTCGCGGTCGCACTTCGTAAACGTTAAGGGAACGCTGCACGTTCATTCTTCGGATCCTGCTTGGCGACGCAGCCACACCGCCCATCCTGCCGTCGAAGCCGGCCGTCTAATTCTCGCCACGCAGCTCGAGTCTTTGAGCATTCCGGTCAACGCGCCGCATTCCTTGACCAATGCCTCCGGGCACGCGGCTTCGAATCGCCGAGAGCAACCGTCGCACTTAGCGAGACTTTAGTAATGATCGCTCTCTCGATTGCGCTGCCCGAGGAATAAGTAGTATCGGCCCACCATTCTTTGACCGTCGATTGCCTCGACGGGCCCGAGCGGTGTCAGATGGGCAAAGCTCTGGCCAAGCGCGTGCGGGAAGGTGGGGCGTTTGGCAACGATCAACGCGTTACCGGTCGGATATCTCTGATCATAGTTAGACCAAAGCTCCAACTGGTTCAGCGGGCGCTTAACCCCGGGCACAAATGTCTCCGGTTGGCCCGGCAGATAGAAAGAGAGCAGGGCCGCAGTAATATAGTTATCGGCCATGACAAATCGAGCTCCAGTCGACTGTTGTCGCTGCGCTACCTCGGCCGCGAGGCTGCGCGAACCGCGGGCGCGGTCCAGGGGGTCAACCCGAGATGGGAGGTTGAGCCACCGGGTTTCGAGAAGCATGGCCGTTTCGACCGAGGCGAGAACAAGGGCCGTGATGGGTCCCCAGCGCGCCCAGCGACGAGCTTTCGCCAAGCCCGGCCAGTTCGCGGCCAGCAGAATGACTCCACCAACATAGGCCGCCGCAGTCCAGTTCGGCGGTCCGTGATAATGCAAGCTCAACAAGAGATAGAGTGCAAAGAGCGGAAGGAAAAGGGCCGCCGCATAACCAGTGGCGAGTTTCGGCGTTGGTAAGAGTGACGGTCGGACGAAAAGGAAGATAAGTCCTAGAAAGAGAAGTGGCGAAATTACTCCCGCTTGTTCGACAAGAAAAGCGAGGACAAATGTCGGATGAAACGCCAAGCCTTTGTCCAACGCGCCGCGATGGAACAACCAGTCACTCGTCGGCCAGTGATGCCGGTAATTCCAAACGATCGCCGGGAGAAAAAAAAGGCACGCTGTCCCTACCATGGCCCAGAATGTGCCGCGCCGCAGATGTGCTCTACTCGGCCGATCCCAGAGACAGAACGCGGTGAAGGAGATTAACTCGATCGCCGCAGTGTATTTTGAGAGCACGCCGAGACCGACGAGGGCGCCGGTAAGAACCCAAGGTCCAATGTTCTCGTGGTCTTTCGCCCGCCAGAAGGCCAGGGCCGCCCAGCTCCAAAAGAAGACATAGACCGTGTCGATCGTCATGAGCGAAGCGCCGACCGCAAAAAGAGGGACGACGGATGCGATCACGACGGCCCAGAATGCCGCGCGGTCGGAAAACAGCCGCCGAGTGAGCAAAAGCATGGCCAGACCGGTGCCGCCGGCGAGCAGCACCGCGAAAAAACGAACGCCGAAAACCGTCTGGCCAAAAAGTGCCGTTCCCGCCCAGATCAGCCAGGCAATCATCGGGCCTTTGTCAAGGTAACAGATATCGGGATGGCGCGACCAAAGCCAGTAGTAGGCCTCGTCGCCGACGAGTTCCAGGTGAGTGCTATAAAGAAGATGAAATGCCGTCCCGAGGACGATCAAAGCAAGCGCCGCGGGAAAGTAGAAGACGCTTGATGCTTCGCTCCGGTCCGTCGCGGACATAGGTTCGTTAGGCCAAAGGACAGCTATCCGTCTCGCCTAATGCAGAGCTCAACCGGCTGAGCCAGGCGCTCCCGTCGAGCTAACACCGCCCGGCGCAGAAGTCACTGGGGAACGAGCCGTCTCGGATGGCCATGTTGGTCCTCCACCGCCGCTTCGAGAGCCTCCTCTTCGGCGGTTTCGACACGCGCTGCGATCACGTGGCCGTCGGCCGCATCGATTTCGATCTCACGCAAATCCGCCGAGGCCGGCGGTTGGACATCGATCGTCCAAGTGAGGCGGTCGTCACGCATACTCAGTTGGACTGATCCGAGCCGTCCTTTAGGAAAATCATGCAGGGCGATTCTTTCCGCCCGATGGAGACTTATCTTTTGGGTCGTTCGACCTTCGCCCTGTTTGCGCGGCGCAAGCATCAACCCGAATCCGATAAGGCAAATCGCCGCCGCCCATCCGACTATTCTCAGCCACCTGCGAACTGCGCGCCGATAGAGCTCTTCGCCCAAGGTTTCAATGGCAAGATGTTCGTCAAGACTTCGCATCGCACGGCCCGGGCAGCGTCGCGTCCGGAACCACTCCAGGCCAATGAAATCAAGAATAGGCAGAAGGAGAAAACTGCGGACCGTATATTTCGAAGTTCCGTTCTTGCGGGGACGGTGGTTCACCGGCTCCTCGATGACTCGGAAACCAGCCGCGACGGCCAGCGCCGGCATGAAGGAGTAAAGGGTGCGGATCGGGATAAAGGCACCCACCACGTCCCGGCGAAAAACTTTCAAGGCGCAGCCGGCATCGGAGACCCCATCGCCTAACAATTCGGACCGAATGGAATTAGCGATCCAGGAAATCTTCCGGCGCAACCAGGAATCCTGACGCACAACTCGCGCTCCCACCACCATGTCGACACCTTCCAATTTAACCAACAGCTTTTCGATATCCCGGGGATCGCTCTGGCCGTCGCCATCCATCGTGACCAGGATCGGCGCCACGGATTTGTCGAAGCCTAAAAGCAACGCGGCCGACTGGCCTTGATTTTCGCTCAAATGAAAGACACGGCATTGCGGCCAGGTGAGCGCAATCTCTTCCAGTTTCGCCCAGGTCTTATCGGTGCTCCCATCATCAACCAGGATGACTTCACCCCCGGGAAGCATCGTTTCCAGAATGCCCCTTAACTCGCCGCACACTGCCCTAACGTTCCGCTCTTCGTTGAAGAACGGCACCACCACGGCGAACGATGGCTCGTGATTCATGACGCGAGTTTCTACCTCGATCAGAAAATTTGCGGCACGCGTCACTTGAAGTCAACGGCAATCCCGCGTGACCAGTCGTCGCTCGGCGAATACGCGCCGAACAGAAAAACTGAACAGATGAACTCGCCACGGCGTCGAAGTCCGCATGCAAAACAGATACCATTGGGCTGGGGCGATCGCCCTAACGACGATTTTCGTTACCACTTCCGGGTTCGCCGCGCAGAGCGAAGCGGAGCTTATCGCCCAGGCGAAAATCACCAAATCGCAGGCGGAGAAAACTGCCCTGGCGAAGGTGCCGCGCGGGAAGATCCAAAGCGCGGAGATTGAGAAAGAGCACCACGCTCTCGTCTGGTCCTTCGATATCGTTAGGCCGGAGAGTAAGGATATCACCGAAGTCTTGGTCAACGCAAAGACCGGCAAGATCGTCTCGTTCAGCACGGAAACGCCCGCCGCTCAGGCGAAGGAAAGTGCGGACGACAAAGCCGCGAGCAACCATTAGCTCCTCCGGCCACATCGAATCGCGCTCGGCGCCCGGGGGTGGGAAACATCTTGACGGTTGACGTAAACACCGGCGCGAGGTCGGAACTTGTGCGAATTATCAGGGAGCCATAAAAACGGGTAGTGTCCTAATTTGAGCCGTGGGGCGGCGGCAATCTATTTTCCCTCATTTGCTCATTAAATGATTCAATGGATTCATCAGAGAACGTAAATTTCGCCCAGTCACGCCGCAGTTCGTTTTTGGCATGGCGGGCTAGCCAGCCGTGTATGTAGCCATCACGGAATGATTCTTTACGATTCCAATCAATTTGCGCCTTCCATCGCTTCGAGATTTGCGCACAGGCGAACCCAACGAGAAAGCCAAGTCCGACAAGAAGCAGACCGTTTAAAAGAGTCATTTCCTCGCCTTGCTAGCAATCGCGACCTTAACGGCGCTCTGCGGTGAATCCACGGGTGGTATTTCCAGAACGGCAATGGACTTGTTTTGATCGCCGTCGCGGTAGCTCCACGTATACGCTCGTTTAGCCTTTTCGTGACCGACAAGATCGAACACTTCAACGGTTCCTTCCCATGCAGTTTGACCCTCGAAAACTTCTTTCACGGGAACAGATTCGACGTGAAGCGATTCGCAGCCATGCGTTTCTCGGATGGCGTCTTTAAGCTCTGTAATCTCTTTAGGCTGCATTCACCAAATCAGACACTGTCCACGCGCTCTTTTCAACCCCCGCTTCCATCGCGGGCGTGCAACGAAGCGAGCCGTATGTTTTAACGAAATTGTAATACGCAAGATAAGCTCCTGAACATCGCGCGGTTTTGTCTGCCAATTCTGGCAGCCGTGCTCAACTGGCATCTTTCACTGTTCGAGTATCTCGCGTCACAAAACACTCAGCGCGCTTGCGTCACAAATCAGGCAATCAATTATGCGCAGAACCGCGCGATAATGCGTGCGAGCGCGCCGTTGCAATCGAAAATACGAATTTCGGTGCGGTCTGATTTCAATCACTGTCATCTTGCGCGATTCTTTCAAGTTCGAGAAAGGCTGTCAGCTTTTCGTCGGCGTTAACGATGAATCTTTTTCCGTTGTGGCGGTGCGCGTCTGCTGTGAAAAGCCCGCGACCAGTCGAATCAATCTGCGATGCACAGCCTTACGACCAACCTTTCTCGCCAAGCTCAAACGTCCCGCCTGACGTAACGACGGTTCACTGAACCGCCTACGCGATTGAGATCAATCGCCCCTATTTCACTTCTTTCGGCATGCCAGATGCAAGTTTTTGGAAGCGCGGATCATTCCAAAGCGGATCGAACATTGGATCGAGCCGGAGCAGCGCAGGAGTAAGCGGATCATCGTACGGTATCGAGAGTAGTTTCTGCAAAGCGGCGACTCCGCTACCCTACCGCAGGCGGTTGTGACGTTCGGGATCAATGGGTTGACTGCCTCCACCGGGATCATTTAACGACGTATTGAGAAACGCAATTGCCTGATCTTTCACATCCGGCCAATACTCGAAGGAATGCCGAGTGCATCCATCTGGCCCCGGCCTTTCTGTTATGAGAAGCTGTTCACAATTGGGCACGCCTACCGCCGCCACGTTGCTCACTAAGATCGTGAACTGATTGGGCGGCATCGGATCGAGATTGGTCGCGATAATAAAAACCGGCGAAGAAGAGCTGGTAAATCTCCGATAAGGCGAAGCCAGATCGAGCAATCCTTCGTCACTGTCACAAGCAGGGCCAGGCGAGCAACCAACGTAATTGCGAACGTCTGCGCCAAACTCTGCACACCTGGTATCGATAAGCGAAGCCGGATCGTGAAAATCGTATGCCCCGCTTAGGAGCACGGCAGCGTCCAACTGGTCGCCTCCGAGGGTCGGAGCCGCGGCACAGTAGGCAGCATGTGAGGCACCGGCACTCCCGCCAACGGCGCCTACTTTGCCGTTAACTCTGCCAAATGCCACCGACGTTCGCGCTGGATTCCTGGCGGCCCGAATCGCCGTGGCCACGTCATCGGTCTGCTCTGGATAACGGCCAGGGTCGCTGCCTTGTCCATCAAGTTTTCCGGGAGGCGCGAGACGATATTCGATGTCGAAAACGCAAAAACCAGCGCAAACCAAATCTTGATCCGTTCGTGTATCAGTAAAATCACCACCCTTGAAGCCGCCACCGTGAATAACAATTATCGCCGGGTGTGTTCCACCGCCGGGTGGGATAAAAGCTTCCCAATTTAACGGAGTATCTCCGGAACTACTCTGGCCGATTCCATATTGTTCGATCACCGGAGTTATCGGATCGCAAGCGGGCGTAGAGGTCGGCGTTGCCGTTAGGGTCGGGATCAAACTTAGTGTGGTTATGACCGCGATTGTCACTGAAGCGATACGAAATCCGCAGGCACAGCGGCAATCGCAGTCCAAGTTGCCACTACGTGCAGGCAAGCGGTTCATTAAATTTGTTGTGGGTGAAGTTTTCGTTTTCATAAAAGGTGATTTGTCGAATGTGGAAATGGAGTTTGAAGTTTGTTTGTAGGTGTTTTGGCTGATCGAAAATCGATCAGTCTAGGTACGCTGAAGTGGCGTGCCGTAAGAGACGCCCTAAGACAAAGCGCCTAAGAAAGCGCCGGTGGCCCGTGCTCGCAGCGACACGCTTCCAGGAAAAGCTTCGGAACCCAGATCGGACTTAGTTTTGGTAGCTGACCCGGCGCGACGACAGCGGGCGTTCTGCGCACCAGCGGCCTGGTATGACTTTCGATTGCTTTGATGCATTTACCCGCTTCAAGCAATGTGATCGCGCAGGAATGGCTTGGCCACGCCGCGCCTCGATGGATACTCTCATGACCCTGAGGCGAGCCAGCGAGAGCGAGCGCAACGGCGCAGGCAGCAATCACGCCGTTCACGCCGCAATGGCGCAACCACGATGCCCACCAGCCGTGGCATCTCGCACTCATCTTTTCTTAATCTAAGTTCGGCCTCTGTTCAGGCAAGTCTTTTTTTCTTGCCCTAAAAGGACTGCGCTTGCGCTAGCCAAATCAAATTGGCGACTACGCTGATTGTCATGGCAGCTACGTTTGCGTTTATCTCCGAGCAATGGTAAATGTTCATGCGAACGTAATGCAATCGTCAAACGACCCAGACGTGAATTGCCGGATCGCCCCTAAACGTCCAGGCTGCTACACGACTGAACGATTGGCCGCGATCCGGCCCGAAACTTACCGCCGAGTCGTGGAATTGCTCGCTGAACCACGGGAGCACGTTAGCTACCGCGCCATTGCGCGAGAGTGCCGCGTCAATCACCGCACGATCGGTTTGACGAAATCTTGGCTGCACTCCCAGCTCTCCCTGCTCAAGGCCAGGGTGCTCAGGGTCAGGGAATGCATCTAGAGCCCCAGACACCGAACAGCAAAAAGGCAGACGCTCCAGAGGCTGCAGAGCCTGGGGATCCAGAGGCTGCAGGTGATCACATTTGCTGCCCGACTCAGCGGACGAGAAAAAGAATCCGAACTAAGAAAATTTTCACGGTCGTTTCCTACGGTCTGAGGATTTTTGGCTGCAAAAACACGCAACTCTGCGTAACGCGGTGCGAACGGTATTGGCCGGAAACACCTAGCGTCCGTGATGCTGTGCAACGCAGCGAAAACACGCGCAAAAACTCTTTCTTGAATTATGAGTCCCCTGCTCTAACCGCTGAGCTACAGGCCCGTATAATTATGAGAGTAAAACATAGCAGCCAGCTGGTAACCAACATCAAACCAACCACGGGTGGTCAAAATTCCGCGCACTCGTTCTCGTTGCCTGAGGCAGCGAGCCGCCGTTGATTAGCATATGCGCGACCCCGAGGACAAAGCGACGCTTAACGCAACGTCGATAGCGGGACGAGCCGATCGGCTGTTGCCCGATTTTCGGCGTGCGATCGAGGCCGTGCCGCGTGAAAGCGGATTCAAAGGCATCGGCCCGCGCGGAATGTTTTTCTTTTATGCGGCGGTGCGTCCGTTTGGTCCGAAACAGATCCTGGAATCGGGCCGCATGCGTGGCGAGAGCACCCTCATGCTGACACGTTGTTTCCCGCAAGCGCGAATTGTGAGCGTTGAGTTTGATCTCGATCCAACGCATGCGGCCATCGCCGAAGCGAAGCTCAGGCCGTACGCGAATGCCGAACTTCTCTACGGGGATTCTCGCGAGATACTCCCGCAACGGGTTCAAACCGGGGATGCAGTTCTTATTGATGGCCCAAAAGAATTTCGCGCGCTGAAACTGGCGCTCCGGCTCCTGGCCACCGGCAAACCGTGCGCTGTTTTTATCCATGACTTCTACCGGGGCCAACCGGCTCGGAAGTTTGTCGAACGCCATTGGCCAGGCGCTTTTTTCAGCGACGACCCCGCGCTTGCCGCCCGTTTCCGTGACCTTGGATCGCAAATCGACCCGACATACGATCCGGATTCCAAACATTCCGCTTCTCCGTTTGTCTGCCTTCCTCCAAATTTGCCGGCGTCTTATCCGGCGTTGTTATTTAGAATAATTTGGGCGCGAGCGGTTTCGATCACCGTTTCTAAAATCGTTAAATTTTTGCTGCGTAATCGCAGCGGCAAAGTTTTGGACTCGCAAGGCTGACCGTGGTTTCAGTCTTGCTCTTTTCGATTGAGCAATCCGACAATAGTTTGCTCCAACTCGGCAGCAGAGACTGGTTTCTGCAACTAGGCATCGCGGCATATTGAGAGCGCTTCCCGCTGAACCGCGTCGTCTGCGTAGGCGGAGTAATAACGATCGGGACATCCGGCTGCAACTTACGCAGTCGCTGACACAGTTCGATGCCGGTGCCGTCCGGAAGCCGCACATCGAGTATACACAGATTTAATACAGGTTTAATTTTAGGCCGTTGGCCAATTGCAACGCCTCAGCGACCGTTCCCGCCGTGAGCACGACATGGTCCAAATTCTTGCAGAGGGCCGGCATCAGCAAACGCATATCGGGATCGTCGTCAACCTGAAGGATCTAGACTTTGTCGATGTTTGTTTCTTCCATTTTCACTGGTCGAGCATGTTATTCGGGACCGCAACGCGCGAATGTTTTTGGACGACGGTCAAAAACAGGAACTTTCGTCTTTCCGCTGTGGGTTCACTTGTTTACGCTCCGTTCAGAAAGGCTCGCGCGATTGGTTGCCGGTGTTGCCATCGTCATTCTCCTAGTGACTCTGATATGGACAGCGTGCTACACGGTACAGGCCGAATCGGAGGGGGTCGTCCTTCGCTTCGGCAAGTTTTTAAAAACGGTCGAGCCAGGGCTGCATTTCAAACTTCCCTTGGGCATCGACAAAGTAGCTGTCGTGCCGACGCGGCGGCAGTTGAAACTTGAGTTCGGCTTCTTCACTCCGGGCTACACAAATCCCGACCAACCGGCAAGAGAGGGGGGAGAAGAAAGGTCGATGGTTACAGGCGACCTAAACGCCGCACTCGTGGAATGGGTCGTGCAATACCGCATCGACGATCCCAAGCAGTACCTGTTCGACGTCCGTAATCCTGCCCAAACGTTACGCGATTTATCGGAAGCAGCGATGCGCGAAGTGATCGGCGACCGAACGGTGGACGAGGTCATTACGATCGGCCGGCAAGACATCGAGGTCTCGGCCCTGGCACGAATGCAGGAACTGGCGAAACGCTACATGCTGGGCGTCCGCGTCGATCAGGTACAACTGAAGAACGTCAACCCTCCGGCCGAGGTCCAGGCCTCCTTTAACGAAGTCAACAAAGCGCAACAAGACCGCGAAAACGCCATTAACATCGCGAACGGTGATTACAATGAAGCGGTGCCCAGAGCGAAGGGTCAGGCCGACCAGGCGATTCGCGCGGCCGAGGGCTATCGGTTCAAGCGCGTGAATGAGGCGCAGGGCGACGTCGCGTCGTTCAATGCCATGCTCGAGCAATACATCAAGGCGCCCGAAATCACCCGCACGCGGCTTTATCTCGAAACCATGGGC
>QHPX01000087.1 GCA_003219195.1 Verrucomicrobiota bacterium | reverse complement strand
GAGAAAATCATTATCGACGATTCGATGCGAAATCTGTTGCCGGTCCTGCCGCTCACCGGAAAACCCCTGGAAAAGAAATGAGCAAGCGCGGTTGTCTTTGGCTCGTGTCAATCGTCCTCGCGTTCGTCTTTTTGCGCGCGTTGCAAGGATGTTTCTTCGCCGTTCACCAGACGGAACAAGTAATCATTACGCAATTCGGCAAACCGGTTGGAGAACCAATCACGGACCCGGGATTGCACTTTAAGCTTCCCATCATTCAAGAAGTCAACCGAATCGATAAGCGATTTCTCGAATGGGATGGCGCGCCCGTTGCCATTCCAACCCGGGACAAGACTTACATTCATGTCGATACATTTGCCCGCTGGCGAATCAACGACGCCAAGACCTATTTTGTCCGGTTGCGCGATGAACGAAGCGCGCAATCGCGGTTGGAAGACATTCTTGGAAGCGAGACACGCAACGCTGTCGCCAAACACGACCTGATCGAGATTGTTCGCATCGACAAGAATCGCAAACCGCTGCGCGATGAAAATCTAAAAAATGTGCCAACAGGCTTGGGAACGATTGGAGTCCTGCCGCCGATCGATTATGGGCGATTGAAAATCGAGGACGAGATTAAGACGAAAGCGGCAGGAAAATTGTCGGAGTTTGGCATCGAGCTGCTCGACCTCCGGCTCAAACGCGTGAATTACAATCCTGATGTGCTCGGTCGAATCTACCAGCGAATGATGAGCGAACGCGGGCAGATTGCGCAGCGATTTCGCTCGGAAGGCGAAGGGGAAGCGGCACGCATCGCCGGACAAAAAGAACGCGACTTAAATGAAATTCAATCGACCGCTTACCGGCAGGTGCAACAGATCCGTGGCGAATCCGACGCGAAAGCCACCGAGATTTATGCGCGGGCTTACACCCAGAATCCGCAAGCCGCCGAATTCTACAATTTCCTCAAGAGCATGGACACATATCGGAAAGTGCTTACGAAAGATACGACGCTCGTCTTTTCTACTGACAGTGATCTATTCGGATTGCTGAAACGCGCAAGCGCAAAGCCTCAGACCTTGCCGCCGGCACGCTAAGGGATACTCCACCCAAAGTCTTTCGAGCGACCTGTAACAGGAGAAGGAAATTTAAGCTTTCACAGCAAGCCTCACAGAGCAGGCAGCGCAAATCCAGAAAGTGAGCGCTTAGGTCGAAGCGAGCAAACCTGCGTCGCAAGTGGTCAACAATTCCTGAAGCCGCGCCCGCCCCAACAAAGCAGCAGCGTTTCACAATCAACCGTCATGCTGCACCGCATGGCGGCTTTTTGTTTCGCTCACTAACTACCAATCGTCCATTCCCTGTGATCCGTTATGGCCGCACATGTTCCTCAGCTGGTTTTTGACGGATAGGAGTCGCGCCTTCAGTCCTCGAATATAATCATGATCAAGATTATCGGATAGCTCCCATTCTTTGAGCAGGGCTTTCAGTCCATCAATGCGCTGGCATTTTTTAATTAGCCGGTCGCTGTGGCCGTTATCTTGAATGGTTTTCATACCGTTTTATTACGTGGCGCGAGATGTCATCGGCTTTCTTCGTTCCCTTCAACTCGCGACGAAGTTACCGGGAGCAGACGCCGGGGGCGAGGAAAAAGTGAACTCACCACTCTTTGGAACCGCCAGTGTGGTCGTGCGTTTCAATCAAGTTGCCCGTTCGTCGTAAACGCGAATCACAGCATCATGTAAGCGGCTCTTTACTTTTCAGCCCTTGGGACTAGTTCGTTTTCGCCGCCCTTGCTCTGGGCGAATCGTTGTTGGTTCGTAACATTTTGGCCGCTTCGTAACGAATCAGCTATCCGTAGCAAACCTCGAAGTACATATCAGTGAACTATCGTAGCGATATCGCTCCGTAGTCAGAAGCAGAAGCAGAGATCGGACGCGATTTGCAATATTTCAACACCTTTTGGGCGCTGAGTCGCATCGACCTGTAAGGGTATTTGACGCTTTTCGGCAGCATCGTTTTCTGAGACTCTGCTATCGCGATGCTGGCGAAAATTTATTCCGCTGCCGTTTACGGCGTGGACGCTTACGAGGTTGAAATCGAAGTGAACGGCGCTGGGGGCGATCCAAACATCATCATCGTTGGGTTGCCTGATGCAGCGGTGAAGGAAAGCCGCGACCGCGTCACCACCGCGATAGCAAACAGCGGCTACTATTGGCCACGTGGTCGCACGACGATCAATCTAGCCCCGGCAGACATCAAAAAGGAGGGACCAAGCTTCGATTTGCCGATTGCTCTTGGAATGATCGCCGTGACCGAAGAACTCGACAGTTCGCCATTTGAGAATTTCAGCTTCGTGGGTGAGCTAGCCTTGGATGGCTCTGTCCGTGCTGTGAAAGGCGTGCTGCCCGTTGCGTTGGAAGCACGGCGAAGAGGCAAGCGCGCGCTGTTTGTTCCCGAAGCCAACGCGCTTGAAGCCGCAATGGTCGATAAGATCGACATCTACGGCGTGCAAAATTTGCGGCAAACGTTCGCCTTTTTGCGCGGCGAAATTGCGCTTCTGCCGACACGCGCTGATCTGAGCAAATTCTTCGCTGCACATCAAAGTTACGACGTCGATTTCAGCGATGTGAAAGGACAGGGCCACGTAAAACGCGCAATCGAAGTCGCCGTCGCGGGTGGCCACAACGCCCTGATGATTGGTCCGCCTGGGTCGGGCAAATCGATGCTGGCCAAACGCATTCCGACGATCATTCCGCCGCTTTCGCTCGATGAAGCGATTGAGACCACAAAGATTCACAGCATCGCAGGCTTGCTGGACTCTGAGAAGTCGTTCGTCTCCAAGCGACCGTTCCGCGACCCGCATCACACCATCAGCGACATCGGCCTGCTCGGCGGCGGGACGTTTCCGAATCCGGGTGAAGTGAGCATCGCCCACAACGGCGTTCTATTTCTAGATGAGTTACCCGAGTTTAAGAGATCGGCTTTGGAGGTGATGCGGCAGCCGCTTGAGGACGGGAAGGTCACTGTGTCGCGGGCGGCGGGCAGTGTAACGTTTCCCTCGGAGTTGATGCTTGTTGCCGCGATGAACCCGTGTCCGTGCGGCTATTTTGGCGACTTGAAGCGCGAATGCCGTTGTGGGCCTTTGCAGGTGCAGCGGTATCGGCAACGCATCTCCGGCCCGTTGCTGGATCGCATTGATCTGCACATCGAAGTGCCGGCAGTTGAATATCGCGATGTCGCTAGTGAGCGCGCTGAGGAAAATTCTGCCGCGATTCGCGAACGCATCCTCCGCGCGCGGCAACTTCAGCAGAAGCGATTTCGCAATGATGCGAAAGTAAATTGCAACGCGCGCATGGCTACCCGTCAACTCAAAGAACATTGCAAGCTCAACCAGGATTCGCAGGAATTGATTCGCGTTGCGATGAACGAATTGCACTTAAGCGCCCGCGCTTACGATCGCATTCTAAAGGTCTCGCGTACAATCGCCGACCTCGACGGCAAGAGCGACATTTCGACAGAACACGTCAGTGAGGCTATCCAATACCGGACCTTCGATCGGACCCTTTGGATTTAGACGCGTTATTGTTAGATTGAGCAAGGCGAAGCGAAACATCTCTGACTTGTGGTATTAGAGAGGCAAAAAAACGAGGTTCTTCGCTTCACTCAGAGTGACATCTGTAACATCGCCTCTAACTAAACTTGCTTGCATCGCGGCAATCGCTTTCGGGGGATGCCATCGAAGCGAGCAAACAATTTCCGGCCCGTTGAGACAACGAGGTTATCTCTGGCAACGAGAGTGGACTACCGCCGTTGTCGACGCGCTTGGCGAAGCCGATCGACGAATGGATGGCGTGGTGATTCTCGG
>QHPX01000121.1:19461-35341 GCA_003219195.1 Verrucomicrobiota bacterium | reverse complement strand
GTTCCGGCGGGCGCTGAGTTCGTACTGCTCTTTGTCTATATCATGATTGTTTACGCGATCATTCGCGGCTTCGGATCTGCCGCCCAAGCCGGATTTGGAGTGGGCGCGCGTGTGATGCAGGCGCTCTTTTTGCCGGTTGTCGCGCTGGCCTTCGCGGTCGCTCCCGTGGTCGGACAAAACTTCGGCGGTCGTCGGGCCGATCGCGTTCGCCCCTCCGTTTATTCGGGAATCGGGATTGCATCCGCGATGATGCTCATTCTCGCTTCGATCGTCTGGCTCGCGCCCGCGGCGCTGATTCGATTCTTTTCGCGCGACGCGCGGGTCATTGCTTTCGGCAGCGATTATTTAAAAATCGTCTCGCTCAATTTCGTGGCTGCAGGAATTGTTTTTACGACGTCGAGCGTGTTTCAGGGAATCGGCAACACCTGGCCGCCACTCTTCAGTTCCATGACGCGGCTGGTCCTTTTTGCTCTGCCAGCAATACTCGTCGCGCGCACGTCCGGGTTCGAGATCAGGCACGTGTGGTATCTGTCGGTCGCATCCCAAGCTCTTCAGATGTGCATTAATCTTTTGCTGCTCCGGCGCGAGTTGCGGAAGAAACTAACGTTCGAGGAAACACAAGATTTCATCCCAGGAAGCGCGACGGCCTGAGGCGCCGTAGTAGCGGTCAGCTGTCAGAAATCGGAGGTCAGCGACTCAGTCAGCTCGCTCGCTACCGTCGCGGGTTTAAACTTGATGCCGTAAGCGGATTACGATGAACGCGAATGGAGAATGCAAACCGCGGCTGGCGACAGCGGCTACACTGCGACCGAGACAGCCGCTTCTCCAGGGCTATTTGATCTTCGCCAGAATGCTCTCCATCTCTTCGCGACGGAAGGCACGCATGGTCTGGCTCTTGACGTTGCCGAGTGAGCCGACCTTGAGAGAGAAAGCACTGATGGTTTCGTCATCGGGCGCGTCGAGCAAGAGGACGACGTCATACGCGCCCATCGTCCAAAATGCGTCGGTGACCTTCGCGCCCATTTTCTCGGCCTCGGCGGTCGCGGCGGCGGCGCGTTTGATAGAATCCCTGACGTTGCGAATGCCCTGATCGGTAAACTGAAGAAGACTGACATACTTAGCCATAATGCTCGCTCCTTTCGTAAGTTTTCATTTGAAAGATTATGGCAGGGCTCGTGTGTTTGCAAAAGCAGCGTGGCGGAGAGGACAGAGGTCAGAGAAAAGACTCGCGCGGTGATCTCTTCGAGCAGATCGCAACTCAGTGCGCTCCGGCCGGGACTGGTTCGATCCGGCCATCGCCGGATTCAGCCTGTTCAGGCGCGGGCTCTCCTCCGTGATGAGTGTGCGCGCTGCGCAGAAAGGGCACTTTATCGAGCACGTGTTCCTGGAACCATTCGAGCCAGAGATAAATCACCGGCGTGACAAAGAGTGTAATCAACTGCGAGAAAATGAGCCCGCCGACAATGACCAGGCCGAGGGGGCGGCGCGAAGAGGCGTCCGATCCGACGCCGAGCGCGAGCGGCAGTGCGCCCATGAGCGCGGCGAAGGTTGTCATCATAATTGGGCGAAAACGCTCCAGGCTGGCTTCATGAATTGCCTCACGCAGAGTTAATCCTTCGTCGATGCGTTTGAGCGCGAAATCGACCACGAGAATTCCATTTTTCTTAACGATGCCCAAGAGGAGAAACAGTCCGATGACGCTGTAGAGGGACAAGGTCGATCCAAACGCCCAAAGAGTGAACAGGCCGCCAACGACTGCGGGCACGATGGCGGGAAAGAGGACGGTGATGGGATGGACATAGCTTTCGTAAAGAATTCCGAGAATCACATACATAACGAAGATCGCGGCGATGAGTAAAAGTGGAAGCGCCTTGAACAGCTGGCGGAAAACGAGCGCTTCGCCTTGGAAGGCGGCTTGCACGCTCGAGAATTGCTGATGGACTTGGGCGAAGCTGTCCTCGATGAATTTCGTCGCGTCACCGATCGCGACGTTCGGCAGCAAGTTAAAATTAATCGTTACGCTGGTGAACTGGTTGTAGTGATTGACCGCCTGCGGGCCGACGATCTGCTTGGTCGAGGTGACGGCGCGCAACGGCACGAGATTGGATGCAGTGCCAGTCGTAGTGGTGATGGCGCCGCCGGCCGCGCCGCTTCCACCCACTGCGCCGCCGGTGTTACTCCGGACGTAAAGATTGTCGAGATCGGCCGGCTGCGCGCGCTCGTTGTCTTTCACTTCGAGGATGACTTGATACTGATCCTCCGGCTGTTTAATTAAATAGACGTAGTTCTGCGAGTAAGCGGTGCGCAAGAGACTCTGCACGGCGGAAGTCGAGACGCCGTAAGTTGCGGCACGTTCGCGGTCGATATCGACAGTCAAATTGGGCGTGCTGTTGTAGAAATCGGAGCGCACCGAAGCGAAGCCTTTGAAACCGCGCAGCTTCGTCATCAACTGATTGGCGGCACCGTAGACGTCATCGGGGACAATTCCATCGAGCGTGTACGCATATTGGCCCTGGGTCTGATTGGTAACACCGACGTTGATCTGGAGCACCGGATTCGGTTGCAAAACTGCGGTGATGCCGGGAATCGAACCAATCGATTTTTGCAATTGGAGAATGCACTGCTCAATCGGCGGCCGCTGACTGCGCGGCTTGAGAAATCCGAAGATGAGCGCCTGCGAGGCAGCGCTGCGACTGGAAAAACCGGCCAGGGTAAAGAACTGCGCGATGTTCGGATCGTCCTTGAGCTTCTGGTTGACCTGCTGTTGAAAAGCGCGCATTTGCGCGGGCGACGAACCTTCCTGGGCAATGAAAACACCGCGAACGAAACCGCTGTCTCCCGGGGGCAATAGCGTGAACGGCAAATGAGTGAAGAAAAACCAGAGACCGAGTATGCACCCGAGGAGGATGGGAATAGCCAGCCACGCGCGGTCTAAAAATTTGTCCAACGCGCGGCCGTAAGCGGCGATGACGCGTTTGATGAAATCGCCGGTCCATATTTCCATGCGAGCGCGTTTATGCCCGGCCTTGCGTTCGCCGAGAATGCGCGCACACATCAGCGGAGTAAGCGTAAGCGAAACCAGACCGGAGGCGAGAATCGCCACGATGATGGTCACGGAAAATTCACGGAAGATGCGACCGAGCAAGCCGGGCAAGAAGACAAGCGGGATGAAAACCGCGGCGAGCGAGAGTGTCATCGACAAGATGGTGAACGAAATTTCACCGGCAGTATTGTAAGCGGCCTTTACAATCGATTCGCCGTGTTCGGCGCGACGGACGACATTTTCAAGAAAGACGATCGCATCGTCGACAAGGAAACCAATGGCAAGCGTCAACGCCATCAGAGTCAAGTTGTTGATCGAAAAATTGAGCATCTGCATCACCGCGAAGGTGAGCAGCAATGAAAGCGGCAGGGCGACAGCCGGGATGAGCGTATCGGTGGCACGACCGAGGAAAACGTAGATCACCATCACGACCAGCATGAAAGCGATCACGAGTGTGAATTTTACGTCTGCGACCGAATTGACGATGCTCTGCGACCGATCGAACACCGGGACGAGTGTGATCGATCCGGGCAAGCTCGCCCGCAATTCGGGAAAAAGCGCTTTAACCGAATTTGCCACTTCGACTGCGTTGGCACCTGCTTGTCGTGAAACCGCCAGCACAACGACCGACCCAGGCGGATTGAAACCGCGAATCCAAAATGTGCGCGAAAGCCGTTCGTCCTGTACGCTCTGGCGAACATCGGCCACGTCGCGCAGATAAACCGGCGAGCCATCTTTATTCCGCGCCACAATCAGATTGCGATATCCTTCTGCCTGGTCGATCTGCCCATTGGGCAGCAGAACAAAGGTGCGATGCGGCCCGTCGAATTGCCCGGCGCCGGAATAAACTGTTCCCGCTTTGATCGCGCTCGCCAGGTCATCCATCGTCAGTCCGCGCGAAGCAAGGCCAGCCGGATCGGCTTTGATGCGAATCGCGCTCTGCACGCCGTAGATACTTACCTGCGAGACACCGGGAAGAATGGCGATGCGCTGCGCCACGGCAGTAGACGCATATTTATATAGATCGCCGTCCGTCAACGTGTCGGAGAGTAAACCGAGCAGGTAAATCGCCTGATCGTTCGGGTTCGTTTTTGTAAATGTCGGCGGGCTGGGCAAATCGATTGGCAACTTGCCGGTCGCGCGCTGGATTGCGGCCTGCACATCGGTCGCGGCGTCGATGATGCTTTTGCCGAGATTGAACTGAAGAGTGAACGATGTATTCGCCTGCGTGCTCGCACTGGTGATGATGTCTAGGCCGGGAATTTGCAAAAACTGCTTCTCAAGCGGCGTGGCGATGTTGTTCGCCATCGTCGTCGGATTCGCGCCCGGATAGGAGCAAGTGACGTTGATGACTGGATAATCAACCGCCGGCAGATCGTTGACGGCGAGTTTATTGTAAGTGGCGATTCCGGCGACGATCACTGACAGCGTCAACAGAACCGTCATCACCGGCCGCCGAATGAACGGGCCTGAGAGACCCGAGCCTGTGACCTGAACTAACTTGCCGCCGGGAGTATCTTTTGGCGGCAGGCCAGCCGTTACTGGCCGCGCCGCTTGTTGTCGATCTTGCGCGGGATATGGCGAATCGTGTTTATGATTCGTTGCGCCATCGTGTTGATCCGGCCCATCCATGCGAGCAACCTGATTATCTACATTGCATCTTTAGCCGCGACCTGGTGGTCGCTCTTGGGAGGACCGGCATCGTAGGGTTTCGGATCGACCTTTGCCCCGGGCGCAAGAGCCAGCTGACCGGTGATGACGATCGTCTCGCCCGGCTTGAGACCATTTTCGATCACTGTCATATCGCCCTCCTGGCGCTGGCCCGGCTTGACTGGACGCAAATCGACGGTGTTGTCCGGTTTAACGACAAAGACGAACGGTCCGCTTTGACTGATCTGCACCGCCTGCGACGGAACCAGCTGCGCATCTTTCACGACGTCGAGGATGAAACGCACGCGAACAAATTCCGACGGCCAGAGAGCGCGGTCTGGATTTGGCGTGATGGCACGCGCCTTGACCGTGCCCGCGCCGGGTTGCACGGCATTGTCTATGAAATAAAGATCGCCCAGCCTGGGCGGAATTGAACCATCGGACAAATCAGTTTGGACTTTCACGTTTGGACCGCCGAGATAACGCCGCACCAGAGCCAGATCCGTCTCGGCAACGGTGAAATCCGTATAAATCGGATCGAGTCCCTGAATGGTGAGCAACACCGCCCCTCCCCCACCTGCATTTCCCCCGGAGACAACGTTGCCAACATCGACAAGTCGCAAACCAGCGCGACCGTTGATCGGCGAATGAATGTTGCAAAAATCGAGATTCACCTGCGCGGCGGCGACCGCTGCTTCCGCGGTTTTCACCAAAGACTCGTCGCTTTTCACTGTGGCCTGGGCGGTGTCGAGATCCTGTGGTGAAATCACGTTCCTGGCCCGCAACTCCTGCTGACGCTTCAGGGTGATTTGATCGAGAAGCATTTTCGATTGCGCCTGGCCGAGCTGGCCCTGCGCCTGATCGCGCGCAGCTTGATAGGGGCGCGGATCAATCGTGAAAAGTAAATCGCCCTGTTTCACATCGGCGCCGTCCTGAAAATGACGGGCAATGATTTGCCCGCTGACTTGCGCCTGGACCTGCACTGTTTCATAGGCGCTGCAGGTGCCGATTTCATCGAGATAAAGCGGCACGTCCTTGGTGATCACTTTTGCGACAAGCACTGGCCGTACTGGTGGTTGCGAGGCTTTGGCCACCTCGGCCCTATGCTGAAAAATCCGATAGAGAACGAAGACGGCCAGGACGATAAAAAGCAGATACGCCCATCGAGGAATAGATTGGTGTCCGGGGCGCGCGTGCTTCAATTGGATTCCCTCATGGCGCGGCGGAGCGCCCTTTTCCTTAGAATCGGATGCCCCCTCCTGTTCTGGCCGTTCCGATCAGGAACAGTGTGTGGCACCGCATTTCCTCGGAGTTTATCCCGCCTCTCTGCTTTCTCACAAATTCGGGTCAGCACATTGATACAGGTTCGCAGCTCCGCCGGCGGAATCTCAGAAAGCAATTCATGCCGAAGTTTATTCGCCGCCGATTTGATCTGAACAATGATGCGCTGCGCGCGCTGACCAAGATGGACCGTGTTGCAGCGACGATCATGCGGCGAGCTCCGGCGCGTGACCCAACCTTCTCTCTCCAGCCGATGCAATAACGTCACAACGGTGGGTTCTTCCACGCCCAATCGCGCCGCGATCTCCGTCTGGGTGAGCGCATTCGTGGCCACAGACAGATGTAAGAGTGTGCGCCACTTTGCCTGGCTCAAACCCATCGGCTTAAGCCGCTCATCCAGCTTGAGGCGCCAGGCACGAGCGGTCCCATGCAACAGGGGACCAATTGTTTCCCAATCAGATATCATGGAAAAGTGGAATTAGTTAGCATGCTAACCAATTCGATTCTTGTCAAACAACCGGACGCATCGTCGTCAATCGATCTTAAGAAGAATAATCGATCGATGACGATAGTCTGTCATTCCAAGGACGCGATGTGCACGACGCGGCACCCAGCGCACGCTTTCTTCGACTTCCTTTTCTTTCTCTGGTTGGACGAGGACGTAGCTGGCGTCGAGGGGCAGATCGTTAATCTCACTTACGTAAACCAATTTCGAGTGCGTATAAAAAAGAAAAGGCTGATAGTCCGGATCGAGCGCATAAAGGAGTTCCGCGCGCGGCACGGCCGCATCGATTTGCATGGCAATCGACTTGACCTTTTGCCTCGCTCGCAATTTCGGGACGAGCACGGCTGCGTAAGCAGAAATGCACACGCATGTCACGATCACCACCGCTGCGACAATACGTTGCCGATCTTGCGCCAAAAAGTTTTTGCCGCCAAAAAGTTTTGGCCAGGTAACTTCATCCGCAGTCAAGACCGCTGCGCAGAGGACGCAGGCCGGCGCGAGCAACGGCATCGTGTAGCGCGGCAGCGATCCCGGGACAAGATCGACAATCAGAAGCGGAATCGCGATTCCCCAGCTCAAGCCACGGACGATCTCGAGCTTGCGTTCAGACGAAAATTTCGCGCTGGGCAGGCATGGTAACAAAAGAAGCCACGGCAAAAAATAGCCGAGGCTGCGCGGAACATTGAGGATCCAACTGGAAAATTTGAAATCCTCTCCGCTCAGCCGGCCGGAGAATTGCCTTGACCACTTGAACATCGCCAACTTCACGGTCGCACTTTGAGCAAAAGGAACGGCCCATGCCGCAAAGATACCGAGCATCACTGCGACGCCGACCAGATGTGCGGGATGAAAAAAGACTCGCGCATCTTTCGCCTGCCAAACCCCAGAGAGCACGATGGCGTAGAAAAATAGGAGAAGCATCGGGCCTTTCGCGAGCAAGCCGAGCCCGAGAAAAATGGATGCTGGAATCCAAACGAGCCACGGCGATTTGTTCTGTTCCCAAAAGCTTAGCCAAAAAATGATCGCCAGGCCGCAAAGTGAAACGTAGAGCGCTTCGATCTCGATCAAACGCCCTTTTTCGATTATTCCAAAGTTCGTCAGCCAAATCAGCGCAGCGAGGACCGAGCCGGTGGGCCGCAGGCTGGCTCGCGCGACCGTCACAAATGCAACCGCGACTGCGAGGACGCAAAACGCCGAGGGCAAGCGCGCCGTCCACTCATTGCGCTGCCCAAAGATCTCGAATGACGCTGCCACCACCCAGTTAATGAGCGGTGGCTTGCTAAAGTAGGCGGCGCTTCCCACTCTCGGCACGACATAGTTGCCGCTCTCGAGCATGGCCACGGCCGGCAAAATACGCCGGCCTTCCTCGCCCTTGATTTCAAGGGAGCCGAGGGCTGGCAAATAGATTGCGGCCCAAACTGCCGTCACGATCAGCAACGCTGTGACGCGGGACATGGGCTGACTGTGTCGAACCGCTTGCGGGGTTGCAACGAGTATTCGCCGCGCGCTAATCGCGCCGAACCATTCATACCGATCTTGCTGGCATTTATAGCGGCTTGACGGGGCGCCCCCCTAAAATTAAAGTAAGCGTCTAGTCCGCGCTGATTGGAGTGGGAATCGATGTCCCACTCCTTTTGGTCTGCGGGCTAGATGTTTTTATGAACGCCGAATTTATTGCCATGCTTGATTATCTGGAGCGGGAACGCGGCATCAAACGCGAGATCCTGCTCGAGGCAGTCTCAAATGCGCTCCTTTCGGCTTCGAAGAAAAGCGTCGGCGCGGCCCGCGATCTGAGGATCGACATTGATCCGAGATCGGGCGATATCCGTGCGCTGGCCAATCTGGTGGTTGTCGAAAATGTCCAGAATCCGCAGGACGAAATCGCGCTTGTGAAAGCGCGCAAGATCAAGCCTGAAGCGAAGATCGGCGAAACCATCGAGATGGAAGTGACGCCGCGCAATTTCGGCCGCATCGCCGCCCAGACCGCGAAACAAGCGATGATGCAGCGCATTCGCCAGGTCGAAAAGGAAATGATTTATGAGGAGTTCAAGGATCGCGCCGGCGAAATCGTCAGCGGCACCGTGCGCCGCTTCGACCGCTCCGATGTGATTCTCGATCTTGGAAAATTCGAAGCGATCATGCCGCAGCGCGAGCGCGTCGTGGTCGAAGATTACAATGTCGGCGACCGGCTTCGCGCCTACGTCGTTGCGGTCGATTTGAAATCCGGGGCATCGCGCGCGAAGCCGGTTATCGAACGAAAATCGCTGTTTGGAGTGCGAACGAAAAAGTGGACCCGGTCGGCGCTTGCGTCGGCATGCGCGGGTCGCGCGTCAAAAACATTGTCCGCGAATTGAACAACGAAAAGGTCGACATCATCCGTTGGAGTTCCGATCCGAAGGACTTCGTTCTCGAAGCGCTCAAGCCGGCGAAAGTCAAAAATATTGTCTTCGATCCTGAGAAAAAGAGCGCGCAAATTTCGGTGGATGAAGACCAGCTTTCGCTCGCGATCGGCAAAAAAGGACAGAACGCGCGTCTGACTTCACGACTTACCGGTTGGGAAATTAACATCGATAAGGACACGTCGGCCACCACCGCCGTCGAACAGAAAGTTGCGCAGGCCGCCCAGACACTGGCCGGCGCCCTGCCGATTACCGATGAACAGGCAGTGGTGCTTGTGAAATCCGGTTTCACAAATTTGGAAGGACTGCGCGATGCCGATGTAAAGGATTTTGTGGACATTCTCGCCGTGGACGAAGCGAAAGCACGGGAGATTCACGAGGCGGTACATCGGCAAGAGGTGGCCCAGTAACATGGCTCTGCTTTAACGCGCTCGAGCCATGAGCGAGATTTTACAGAACAGCAATGCCAACAAAGACGACCAGGAAAACTGCGGCGCGCAAACCGGCCGCTGCCAAAGCGGCGAAGGCCCATGCTGTTCACAAGCCGACCGCTCCGAAAGCCAAAGCCGCTAAGAAAACCACCGAGCATAAAGCGACGCGTGCCCACGCACCTCAGGCAAAAAAAACGGAAGCGGCGCATCCGCCGGTAGCGAAAGCTGCGGCGAAACCACCTGCGTTACCGCCGCATCGCGAAGTTGAGAGGGTTTCCCTCATCGACGAAAAAAAGACGCCGAAGGAATCTGAAAAAGACGGCGAGTTAAAAAAGAAGACGGCCATTCTCCCGCCGATCTCGCGGATCCGCGCGTCGCTGGAAACGCCCATAGCGCCAGCTAAGATCGACAAGCCCGCGGCGCCCACAGCGAAAGTTGAATCGCCCAAAGAACCGCAAGTTCCGAGTGTTAGTGTCGATGGAACGGCCGAGGCTGCGCCAGCGGAGCCGGAAGCCGAACCTCAGAAAATCGTTCACATCAAGCCGCCGATCATCGTCAAAGAGCTCGCGACGCAGCTCGGCTTGAAACCGCATCAGGTCATCGCCGAGCTGATGAATTTCAATATTTTCGCGAACATCAATCAAACAATCGAGCCGGACATCGCCTCAAAGATTTGCGAGAGCCACGGGTTCGTCCTGGAAAAAGAGCGCCGCGAGAAAGGCGGCGGCGTTCACAAAGTCGAGCAGGTGGTGGTAGCGCCGCCTCCGCCGGTCATTGCCAAGAAAGAGGAACTCAAAGCCCGTGGTCCCATCATCACTTTCATGGGTCACGTCGATCACGGCAAAACTTCGTTGCTGGACGCGATTCGCAAGACGCGGGTGGCGGCGGGCGAAGCCGGTGGAATTACGCAACATATCGGCGCTTACAGTGTCGATTATAAAGGATCGAAAATAACTTTTATTGATACGCCTGGCCACGCCGCTTTTACCGCGATGCGCGCACGCGGCGCGAACATCACTGATATCGTTGCGCTGGTGGTGGCGGCCGATGACGGGATCATGCCGCAAACGATCGAGGCGATTAATCATGCCAAGGCCGCGCCCCACGTGAAAATCATGGTAGCAATCAACAAGATCGACCTCCCATCGGCGAACATCGACAAGGTGAAAAAGCAATTGCAGGAACGGGATCTTGCGCCGGAGGATTGGGGCGGCGAAACGATTGTCTGTCCGGTTTCCGCCACCAAAGGCACGGGCATCGATCACCTGCTGGAGATGATGGCGCTGCAAGCGGAGGTGATGGAACTGAAAGCGTCGCCCACGGCCACACCCCGCGGCACAGTCATCGAAGCCCAGGTGGAATCTGGCCGCGGACCCACCGCCACCGTGATTGTGCAAATGGGCACTCTGAAAATCGGCGACCCTTTCATCTGCGGCGATTACGCCGGCAAAGTCAAATCGCTGATGGACGATCGCGGCCAATCGATCGAGGAAGCCGCCCCGGCGACACCTGTGAAAGTGCTTGGTTTTACCGGACTCCCGAACGCCGGCGACGAATTTCTTGTTATGGAATCGGAGCGTTCGGCGAAAACTTTGAGCGAGGAAAGATTGCAGGCGAAACGTGCGGACAAATTGACCGTACCGCAGCGCGCCACCCTCGAGAGTTTGCTGGAAGGAGCCGATGGAAAAAAAGTTTTACGCATTGTCTTGAAGTGCGACGCCCAGGGCTCCCTCGAAGCGCTCGTTGGCGCGTTGCAGCAGATCGAGAGCAAAAAAATCGACCTCGAAATCATCCACTCAGCGGTGGGGCCGATCTCGGAATCGGACATTCTTTTGGCCAGCGCATCGAATGCCGTCGTCGTCGGTTTCAACATTAAGGTTGAGAGCATGGCGGTCCCCGCGGCAAAACGCGAAGGCGTCCAGGTCAAGCTCTACAGCATCATTTATGAATTGCTCGACCAGATCAAAGAAGCGATGGCCGGCCTGCTCGATCCGGAGCATCGGGAAACAGTCATTGGTCACGCCGAGGTGAAACAAGTCTTCCAGCTGAGCAAAGGCATCGTCGCCGGTTGTCTGGTCACCGATGGCCGTATCGCCCGCGCGGGCCGCGCGCGTGTGCTGCGGAAGCGCCAGCCGGTTTATGACGGCGGAATTTCAACACTGCGCCGTTTCCAGGACGACGTAAAAGAAGTGCGCTCGGGTCTTGAATGCGGCATCAAGCTTGGCGACTTCAACGAATATCAAGTGGGCGACATCATCGAGTGCTATCAACTCGAGCAGATCGCGCAAAAATTGTGACGCTGTAGCCACGGCGCTCTGTCGCCGTGGGCGTGTAACACCAGCGCCCCGACAGAGCGGGGCGGCTACATTCAAAAATGAAACATCGACAATTACGCGTCAACGAAGTCCTAAAACGCGAGCTCAGCAGCATCGTCGCGCGCGAAATAACGTTCGAGGGCGCGCTGGTCAGCATCAACCAGGTCAATGTGACCGCCGATTTAAAAAACGCGCACGTCTTCGTCAGCGTTCTCGGACCGGCCGGCGGTACGAGCGTCATTAATAAACTGGAATCCCATCGCCCAGCATTGCAAGCTGAGTTAGCGCGCCGCGTCGTTTTGAAATACACACCGCATCTCGTTTTTCATCTCGACGATTCCATCGAGCGGGGCACTCGCGTGATCGAGATTTTGCAGGAGATCGAAGCGCCTCGGGGGAAGGCGAAATGAGCGGTCGATGCAAGGGTTTTGTAACCACCGCCCTATGGGCTGTCAGGAGAAGCGAACCATTGTCGATATTGCGAACCCGCCCCAATGCGGTGGCTGCAAGACGTTCATGACCAATTGCACGTTCGCGGAAATTAATAGCGCACTTCGCGAGCACGAACGTTTTGCCGTCCTCGGCCATGTGCGTCCGGACGGCGACGCGCTCGGCAGTCAACTCGCGCTCGCTCTTTCACTCAAGCAACTCGGCAAAGACGTCCGCGTCTGGAATGAAGATGGAATGCTCGAAAAATATTCCTTTCTTTCCCGCGCGGAACTTCTGACCAAACCACCCTCCGTCCCGGAGGATGTCGATGTTGCAATCGCACTCGACACCGCCATCCAAAATCGACTCGGCACCGCGCTTGAGGCCATCCGCTCGGCGAAAATTTGGATCAACATCGACCATCACCCGAGCAATCCAGGCTACGGCGATCTCGTTTATGTCGATCCAACCGCACCGGCGACCGGCCAAATTCTTTTCGAGCTGATCAAAAATCAAAAACTTCCGCTCGATGGTGACATCGCCGAAAATCTTTACGTCGCGATCTGCACCGACACCGGCTCGTTTCAATATCGGAACACGACGGCCCGGACTTTTGAGATCGCGGCGGAGCTTGTCCGCGTGGGTGTCGATGTTGGATCGGTCAGCCAGCAAGTTTACGAAAATTTTCCGCGCCGGCGGGTTGAATTGTTGCGCGAACTGCTGCGCACAATGCGCTTTGAAGGTAAAGGCCATGTGGCCAGTTTTAGGCTGAGCCTGAAAACGGCGGCGGAACTTGGGGTTATTCCGGAAGACAATGAGGGTCTCATCGATCATCTCCGCGCCATTCGTGGAGTCATCGTTGCAGTTTTCTTTGAAGAACTGGCGGACGGCAAGGTGCGCGTGAGTATGCGTTCGAAGAGCGAAAAGGCAGACGTGTGCGCGATCTGTCAGAAATTTGGCGGCGGTGGACATACGCTCGCCGCGGGCGCGCGCATCCGCGGCACGCTTGCTGAAGTGGAGGAGCGAGTGTTAAAGGCAATTTGTGACGTCGTTGACTGCAACTCCTGACGGCGTTCTTCTCGTGGACAAAGATGAAAAAAGTCGGCCATTGCGGCACGCTCGATCCCATCGCCACCGGTTTGCTCCTGCTCACGCTCGGGCGCGGCACGAAAATCCAGGACCTGCTCATGAGCGAGGACAAAAAATACGCCGGCACGCTTGCGCTCGGCATCACAACCAGCACGCAAGATCGACAAGGAGAAGTGATTGATCAACGGCCGGTGCCCACGCTGGATGAAAATCAAGTTCGCGCCGCCTTTGAAAAGTTTTGCGGCGATTTTTACCAAATGCCTCCCATGGTTTCGGCGATCAAACACGGCGGCGTCCCACTTTATAAGCTGGCGCGGCAGGGAAAAGTGGTCGAGCGGGAACCCCGGCTCGTCCATGTTTATCGCTACACGGTTGATCGGATCGCTCTTCCCGAAATCGATTTCAGCGTTGTTTGCAGCAAGGGCTTTTACGTTCGCACTTATGTTCACGACATCGGCGAAACGCTCGGGTGCGGCGCGCATTTGAAGTCATTGCGCCGAACAAAGTCGGGACGATTTGGCGTCGATCACGCAATTAGCGTTGCCGAAATCAAAAACGCGTCGCGCGAAGAAATCTTGAAGCGCATCTTGAGCCTGCCGGAAGTTTCGCGCATGCGCGGCGCATAATCCCAAGATCGACAATCATGGAAATTTTGCGCTCGATTCCAGAGCTGAGCCAACTGCGCGGCCCGATTTTTCTGGCCATCGGCGTTTTCGACGGCGTTCATCGCGGCCATCAGGCGGTCATCTCCACCTCCGCGCGCCATGCGCATTCTGCGGATGGAACGCCGGTCGTGGTCACATTCGATCCGCACCCGGAGAAAGTCCTGCGGCCGGAGGCGGCGCCGCACTTGCTCACGGCCACGCAACACAAGATCGCACTCATCCGCGCGCTCGGTGTCGGTCATCTGCTCATGATTGAGTTCAATCGAGATTTTGCATCCACGCCGCCAGAAAGTTTTGTCGAGCAACTTGTCGGGAATTCGAAACCGTTGCGCGAGATTTGCGTCGGTCACGAGTGGTCTTTCGGAAAAAACCGCACGGGTAACCTCGATCTTCTCAAGAAACTCGGCGCCCGCTTTGATTTTAACGTCATTGGAATTTCGCCCGTGAGCGTGAATGAGACGGTGGTGAGCAGCACGGCGATCCGGCGAGCGGTGGAAAAAGGAGATTTCCTCAAGGCGGCGGAGATGCTGGGCCGCGAGTACACGATCCTGGGCACGGTGGTGCGCGGCGACAATCTCGGAAAAAAAATCGGCTATCCAACAGCGAATTTAAGCGCGCACAGCGAGCAATTTCCGCCCAACGGCGTTTATTTTGCGGAGGCCCGGATCAATGATGTTTTGTATCACGGCGTCGTCAATCTCGGCTATCGACCAACCGTGAGCGGAGACAAATCGGAGCGAGTCCTCGAAATTTATCTGCTCGATTTCAATCGAGACATTTACGGCGAAGATGTCGAGATCCGATTTGTCCGATATCTTAGAGCAGAACAAAAATTCGACAGCCTGGACGCGCTGACCCAACAAATCGATGCGGATGTACGGCGCGCGCGCGAACTTTGCGCAGCGTGATGGTAGGGGACGGCGCGCTGCGGCGTCCGCCGACAGCACGGCATACTGTCCCTACCCTAATCGATACTTCGCGACGCCGATTTTCTTGACCCCACGAACATTTTTGCCGGTGCCGTTAAACCAAACGTAAAGATTCGCGCTCGGCACTCCCAGCTTTTCCGAAAGTTCGCGAATCGTCGCTCCTTTGTGGCCGGCGATGCGCAAGGCCCGCACAATTTTTTCCTTGAGCGCGCCCCGTTTGGTGCGCCGGCGGCGATTTCGGCTCCGCCTCGCCCGCGAAACAGTGACGGGGGCGCTGCGGCCCGCGCTGAGCGACGGAACGCCGAACTTGCTCTGCAAGCCCACCATTCGGCGATCAATCTCCTGAATTTGGGTCATGAGCGCTTCTTTGCGCTCGGAAAGCTTGACCAGTTGTCTAAGGGCTGCGCTCGGAATGTTCGTGAACATTCCTCATCTTCGCGCGCAAGATCGACAATGCAAATATAAGATCTAAGATTGCAGATCGGCTGTCTTAGATAGGGACGCAATAAGCCCACCAGTCATAACTAAGATTCCGCTGCCAAGCGCGAGCGCGAAAAGCCACAACGTCGGGATCGTCGCCAATCGCGACATTTCGATCACGACAAAACGGCCGCCGTCGGACAAGACGTAGGCGAGCGCACTTCCCAGCGCGGCGAGGCCGATGAGAATAATTGAGCGCAGCGATCGATCTCGCCGTTTCGTGGGAGGCAACTTCCGGAGGACGCGCGCAGTGAAGCCGTCATCCTCGATGTATGGGGCCGCCTCACGTAACTGTCGATCCAACCATTCTTCCTGATTCTTTTCGTCCATTGTCAATTAGCCCATGCCGCCAGCGTGCGTTTTAATTTTTCCCGTCCTCGCAACACGTTTGTTTTAACAGTGCCGAGCGGGATGTCGAGCACGCGCGCGGCTTCATTATGTGATAAACCATTTTGGCAACAAAGTACAACCGCTGTCCGTTCATGCAGCGGCAACAAACTTAGAGCATGCATAAGATCATGTCTTAGACCTGGATCGACAATATGGGGATCGTGCTCGCTCTGCAATTGCTCTTCGTCGATCCCGAGGAACTCTTTCCGCCGCCGCGCGTGTTCCCGAAAACAGTTATATGCAATCCGGTAAAGCCAGGTGGAAAAGCGCGCTT
>QHPX01000121.1:0-19447 GCA_003219195.1 Verrucomicrobiota bacterium | reverse complement strand
GACCACGCACGCTCGATTGATGCCGACGAACCAGCTCGCCAAAAGCGTGCTGGTCATCATCGACAAGAACTCGAGTAACGAGGTCCGCATCAGTTAGCTCCACGTCGCGATATTATGATACCGGTGGCGGATTGTCCGTCTTCTTCCCTTCCAGCTTCCAAACAATAAGATACCCGACGCCGATGAGCCCGGGAATGAGACCGAATGCCCAGGCGCTATCGTGCCAGCCTTCGTCAACTCCGAAAAACGTCATCACACCGATCCCGATGGCGATGAGAATAACGCCACGTCGCAGATCGGAGCGCGGGCGCGGCACAGCCGGAGGAGCAAGTAAAGCCGCTGGGACCGGTTGTCCTTTCTCCACCATCGCCTGGACAGTGCGATGGAGCGAGCGAGCTCGCGCATAATTGATCAGCATGATGACAGTGACGATAAGAACCGGCGCACCAAACACCGTCAGCATGGTGATCGCGACAATCGGAATCACTTCGCCGGGAATCTCGCCCGAAGCGCCGCCTTCGGCGTCATGATCGCCGATCACAAAGCCATGATGGCCCCTGAACTTTTTGTCGATCCGTTGCTGGATTCTGTCGGCCAGGTCATTTGAAGCTGGCACGCTCGCTGTTGGCCCAATAGAAGCAGCAGGGGTCGCAGACTGCGCCAGGCTTGCGCTTGCGGCAGGCGGCGCCGTTGGACTCTGGCCTAAAACGGTTACGACCGAGGCCATCGAGCAAATACAAACAATGAATGATCTTTTCATAGTGATCCTTTGGGGATGAGATGCTGGCCGCGGCCACCTTGGATTCAAAAATTTCGGAAACATTTGACTGGAATAGACAATTAAAATGTTGCACCGCACACACCGCTGGACATTATTCTTCCCTCTTAAACTGCGGGTGTAGCTCAGTGGTAGAGCACCTCCTTGCCAAGGAGGACGTCGCGAGTTCGAGCCTCGTCACCCGCTGTTTTTCGCGCCTGAGTGCAGCCTTACGCGATCACCTCGTGGATCGCGCGCACTTGCTTCACCATTTGCTCGTATTCATCGAGCGTGAGCGCCTGCGCAGCGTCGGAAAGCGCTTCATCGGGTCGCGCGTGCACTTCCACCATGATGCCATCCGCAGCGACAGCGACACCAGCGCGAGCGAGCGGCGTCACCATATAACTTCGACCAGTCCCGTGCGCTGCATCGACAATCACCGGCAGATGTGAGATTCGTCGCACCGCCGGAACTGCGGCCAGGTCGAGCGTGTTGCGCGAGTGTTGCGCGAATGTGCGCACGCCACGCTCGCAAAGCACGATCTGGTAATTGCCTTCCGCCATCACGTATTCGGCGGCGAGCAGCCATTCCTCCAGCGTTGCGGCCATTCCGCGCTTCAAAAAAACTGGCAATCGCGAGCGGCCCGCCCGGCGCAGCAGGGTAAAATTCTGCATGTTGCGCGAACCGATCTGAATCATGTCCGCGTATTTTTCGACAAGATCGACAGTCGACTCATCGAGCGCCTCGGTCACGACCCTGAGTCCGAACTTGTCCCGAACATCGGCCAGAATTTTCAGTGCTTCTTCACCCAGGCCCGCAAACGCGTACGGCGAAGTGCGCGGCTTGAACGCACCACCGCGAAAAAATTGCGCGCCGCTTCGTTGCACCGCCTCCGCCACCGAAAAAGCCTGCTCGCGACTTTCGATCGCGCATGGTCCGGCAATGATCGCGAGTGAACCACCGCCGATTTTTGCGCCGCCAACATCGACAATGGTTGGTTCCGGGCGCAGATCGCGCGAGGTCAACTTGTACGGTTTGGTTACGCGAACCGCTTCCGCTACGCCCGGCAAATTCTCGAAATGGCCAATGTCGACCGCGCCTTGGTTGCCGGTCACGCCGATAGCCGTGCGGGTGGCGCCCGGCATCGGATGGGCCCGAAAGCCGAGCGACTCGATTACGCGCACGACGCCGTCGATTTCGCGTTGCGTCGCACCGACGTTCATTACGATCAGCATAAAACTTTTAAACCAGTCCTCTGATAACGATTCGACGACAGATTGGGAATAAAAAGCAAGACCGTTTACCGATCTGCTGCCCGACGCAACTCGATCGGTGGAAGAACCTGCTCGATCGATTTTCGCTCCGCTTCCAGTAGTTTCGGCAGCTTTAAACTGCCGCCCAATTGTTCGACCGGCTCATCAATCGCAAATCCGGGGCCATCGGTCGCGATCTCAAACAAAATGCCGTTCGGTTCGCGAAAATAAATTGAATGAAAATATTGCCGATCGATCACTGGAGTGACGTGCAGGCCCACATCGACAAGTTGGTTTCGCCACTGCAGTTGCTCCTCGTCGTTCGCCGCCCGAAACGCGATGTGATGCACCGTGCCCGCGGCAATGTTTCCAAATTGGCCATCCGGCCGCTCGATTACGTCTACGTACGCACTGGTCGATCTTTCATTCAAGGCAAAACGGCGCCGGCTTCCTTCTTCCGCAGTCAAATGAAAGCCAAACATCGTCAGCAATTGCTCCGTCGACTTCGCTTTCCGCACTTCCAGCGTTGGCGCGTGAAATGCACGAATGGCAAATTCGGTGGGCGCAGCGCTCACAAAGTCAAGATCGACATCGTCTAGATGAGCCGAGACGATCAATTCGAGCAGCAATCCGTCCGGATCGACCAAGCGAACGACTTCCTCATCGAAGCGCCGAAATTTTTCTACGGCAATCACTCCCTCCTTTTTCAATCGGTCGTTCCAATAGCCGATCGATTGCGCCGTGACTGCGAAACTGGTCGCAACTACCTGGCCAGTGCCGCGCGTGCCGCGCCGCGCGCCGGGCCATGGGAAAAATGTGATGATTGTTCCCGGCCTTCCGGTCCGGTCGCCGAAATACAGATGATACGTGCCCGGATCGTCGAAGTTGACCGTGCGTTTCACGAGCCGCAGGCCAAGGACCTGGGTATAAAAATCGAGATTGCGCTGCGGATCGGTCGCGATCGCAGTGATATGATGAATGCCGAGAAGTTTCACCGGGGTTTAGTGACGCATGTATTTGTGGAGAAGGCTAGCCGCTCCGCGCTGGTTGATCGCGAATGAAGAACTGCTGCGATCACGTGTTCGGGACCGCCTGGCGGTAATCGAACGACCAGGTTGGAAGCGCGCGCTGCTCGAGGTTGCCTGCCAGTCTCGAAAGCAAGCCCGCGATCTTGTCAAAGAATTCCACGGACGAATTGAAAGATTGCCGCGCGATTGGTTAGAGCGTCTGGGTAAGGAAAAATGCAAACCGCTCAGGATTGGGAAACGGCTTGTGATTCCACACCAAGCAAGGAGCGGCGGTTTCCAAACCGCCGGGGCGATTCGAAAATCGCCCTTCCTTGTTATTCCAGCCGATGCGGCATTTGGAACCGGTGAGCACGCGACGACTGCGATGTCGCTGCGATTACTCGAGCAAGTGACTCGCGGATGGACACCGGGCTGGTCACTTGTCGATCTTGGCTCGGGCACCGGAATTCTCGCGCTCGCGGCAAAATGTTTCGGCGCCAAGAGCGTGATCGGGATCGATGTCGATCCGGTCGCGATTGCAACTGCGAAGGAAAACGCGCGCCTAAACAAGGTCGACGATCTCGATTTTCACCTGGCAGATGTGCGGCACTGGAATTTTCCACGCAAGATCGACATCGTCACCGCGAACTTGTTTAGCGAATTGCTGATCGAAGTTTTGCCGAAGTTGAAACGAAGTCGCTGGTTGATTCTTTCGGGTGTGTTGCGCGGCCAGGAGAAAGAATTGGTCCGCGCACTTCGTCGAAACAAGATCGACATCGTGCAAGTGCGTCGTCGGGGAAAATGGGTTGCGATTTTAGGTAGGGACGGTTCACAGAACCGCCCGGGCGATTGAGGTCAATCGCTCCTACCTGAAAAAATTTGACGCGAGGGAAGGCGGCCAGCTACTTTCCCTCACGCTTAGCGGCTTCGGTTTTCTGCATCGAGCGGTTTAATCATAAGCCGCTGGAGCAACCATGCAGGCCGAAGAACTTTCCTACGCCATCGTTACGCCATATTCGATGCGCAAATCACGCACCGGCGGGATCGTTGCGCGATTGATTTCGCGCACAGGGCTTGATCTCGTCGGTTCGCGGATGTTCGCGCCAAGCGCGGAACTGGCGAAGCGCTACGCGGAAACGATCGTCACCGAAACACATCCAGGCCATCGGGCGACGCAGGAATTGATTCGCGATTACGTGCTGAAAAATTTCACCGGAGAAATCAATGGTCAGCGGCCGCGCGTTTTGTTCCTGGTCTTTCGCGGACCGGACGCGATCGAAAAAATTCATCGCGCGGTTGGACACATCGTGCACGAGCGCACGAGTGGCGAAACAATTCGCGACACTTTTGGCGATTACATCACCGACAGTTTTTCCGGCAAAGTGACTTACTTCGAGCCCGGGGTTCTTGCCGCGTTCGATGCCGAAGCAGTCAAGAGCGATCTAAAATTGTGGGCGGAGTTTTCCGATCGCAACGGCGGCATTCTCGACCGCGCGATCGAGTTTCCCAAAGGCGCGAAGGTGGAGAAGACGCTCGTGCTGATCAAGCCGGACAATTTCAAATTTCCGAACCTGCGGCCGGGCGGCGTCATCGAAGTTTTTTCCCGGACCGGCCTCTACATCGTCGGGTTCAAGGTCCACTGCATGAGTGTAGCGCAGGCGGAGGCGTTTTACGGACCGGTGCTGCCAGTTCTCGAAGAAAAGCTCGGGCCCAAAAAAGGACGCAGCGCGTGGGAGGAGATTGTCGATTTCATGGCCGGATTGAAACCGAGCGAATGTCCGCCGGAGAAACGCGAAAAACCTGGCACAGAAAAATGCATTGCCATTGTTTATCAGGGTCTGGACGCGGTCCGCAAAATTCGGGACGTCCTCGGTCCGACCGATCCGGCCAAAGCGCCACCCGGTTCGATCCGAAAAGAATTTGGCCAGACGATCATGATCAACGCAGCGCATGCTTCCGACTCGGTCGAGAACGCGGAACGCGAAATGTCGATTGTCGCCGTGGATGAGAATAACTTCAAACCTTTGATTGAAAACTTCTACCGTCGCCAATAGTGTGCGCTCCCTGAATTTTGCAAACTCATAAGATCGACATGGAAATTTCCGAACGCGCCGCTCAACTCGCTCCCTCGCTCACGCTGTCGATCGACAGCAAAGCCAAAGCGATGAAAGCCGAAGGCATCGACGTTTGCGGGTTCGGCGCTGGCGAACCTGATTTCGACACACCCGAGCACATCAAAGCGGCGGCGATCGCGGCCTTGGAGGCCGGCTTCACAAAATATACTCCGAGCTCCGGGATTCCCGAGCTGCGTCAGGCGATTGCCGAAAAATTGGCGGTCGACAACCAGCTTACTTATCGCGCTACTCAAGTCGTGGTGAGCAACGGTGCGAAGCACGCCTGCTATAACGCCGTGCTCGCCACCTGTCAGCCGGGCGACGAGGTCGTGATCCCGGCGCCATATTGGGTGAGTTATCCCGACATGGTGAAACTGGCGGGCGCGGAACCGGTGATCGTACCAACGACGGAGCGCAACGCCTGGAAAATGCGCGCCGAAGATTTCGAAAACGCGATGACGCCGCGCACGAAGATGTTGATTCTGAACAGCCCGTGCAATCCGACCGGCTCGGTTTACACACGCGACGAATTGCAGGCGATTGTCGATGTTGCGGCCGAGGAAGACATTTACATTTTGTCGGACGAAATTTACGAGAAACTCGTTTACGACGATGCCCAGCACGTGAGCATCGCGTCGCTTTCCAAGGAAGCGTACGATCTCACCATCACTGTCAACGGCTTCAGCAAGTCCTACGCGATGACCGGCTGGCGCTTGGGCTATCTGGCTGCGCCGGAAGCGGTCGCCAAAGCCGTCGATTCCATTCAGAGCCACACGACTGCCAATCCGTCCTCCTTCTCGCAACATGGCGCCCTCGCTGCCTTGAAGGGCGACCAGCAACCACTCGCCGACATGCGCGAGGAATTCGATATGCGCCGCAATTACATGTTCGATCGCGTCTCGAAAATTCCCAACGTAACCGCGGTCAAACCGCAAGGCGCGTTTTATGTGCTCGTCAATATCAGCCAGCTCGGTCTCACCTCCCAAAATTTTGCCGACCGCCTGTTGAGCAAAGCAAATGTCGCGGTCATCCCGGGCGCAGCGTTCGGCGACGATCGGACGGTGCGACTGAGCTACGCCACGAGCATCGACGTAATTAAAAAGGGTCTGGATCGGTTCCAGGATTTTTGCCGGACGCTGTAATAATTTGTCATCCTGAGCGAATGCGAAGGATCTCTCTATTGATCGGCCGCATTCTTCGGTTGAGAGATTCTTCGCTGCGCTCAGAATGACATCCCGCGGTTCTCTCGCGCTCGTTCTGCACGCTCATCTGCCATTCGTTAGGCATCCGGAACACGAGCATTTTCTCGAGGAGGATTGGCTCTTCGAGGCGATCACTGAGACTTACATTCCGCTGCTGCGCATGATGCAGCGATTGGTGAAAGAGGGCGTGCCGTTCAAGCTCACCATGTCGCTCACGCCGACGCTTTGCGCGATGCTGCAGGATGAGCTTTTGCGAGACCGTTACGTGCGACATGTCGATCTTTTGCTCGATCTCGCCGACCGCGAGCGAAAGCGGAACCGCGATCATGCAAAACTCCGAGAGCTCACAGAATTCTATTCCGACATGTTTTCGAAAACGCGCCGGTTTTTTGTCGAGGAATGGAAAAGCGATCTGCTCGCAGCCTTTCGGCAGCTTCGCGAAACCGGCGCGCTCGAAGTTATTGCCTCGGCCGCAACGCACGGATTGCTGCCACTGATTCAACGCCAATCGCGCGAAGCCGCGCGCGCGCAGGTTTTAATCGGCCGGGATGTCTATGTCGATCTTTTCGATGTCGATCCAAGCGGGTTTTGGCTGCCGGAGTGCGCCTACGCGCCCGGTTTGGAAACGATTTTGCAGGAAGCAAACATTCGCTGGTTCGTTCTCGATGCGCACGGATTGCTCTTTGGAAACCCGCGGCCACATCGCGCAATTTACGCGCCGTGTTACACGCCAGCGGGCCCGGCCGCGTTCGCCCGCGACCGCGATTCAAGCCGGCAAGTCTGGAGCGGGCACGAAGGTTATCCGGGCGATCCAGCCTATCGTGAATTTTATCGCGACGTCGGTTTTGATCTTCCGCTTGAGCATCTTGGCCCAATCTCGCGGGGCAGTCGAAAATTTTCCGGCATGAAATATCATCGCATCACCGGCCGCGGCGTGGAGAAGGAACTGTATGACCGCAACTCCGCGGAGAAAGCGGCGGACGCGCACGCCACTCATTTTCTCGAACAACGTCGCGCCCAGATTCGAGAATTAAGAGCGATCGATGTCGATCCAATTTGCGTCTCACCACGCCAGGCGAGTTTCTCGAGGCGCACCCGACACAGCAAACGATCGAACCTGCAACATCGACATGGGGCGACAAAGGTCATCTTGAAGTCTGGCTCGACCAGGGCAACTCCTGGATTTATCCGCATTTACACCCGGCCGCCGGAAGCATGACTAAAATCGCGCGCCTACACCTGAATCATTCCAACCCATTCGCTGATCGCGTTCTGAAACAACTCGCACGCGAACTCTTGCTCGCGCAATCGAGCGACTGGGCGTTCCTTATGAAAACTCGAACCGCCAAAGAATACGCGACAAAACGAACAATCGATCACCTCGCTCGCTTCAATCGATTGCACGAACAGTTTGGGGCAAACAATGTAGATGAAGAATTTCTCGGCGAGTGCGAGCGGCGCGACAACCTTTTCCCGGATTTAAACTGGCGATATTATGCCTAGTGTCATTTCGAGCATGACAAAGGCAGCGATCGCAGCGCTTACTCTTGCATTCGCGTCAGTTTCTGGCGCGAACGCGCAAGAATCGCCAACAGCATCGCCAAGCCCGACATCGTCGCCGACGCCGGAGCAAACGCCTTCAGCGACGCCCGTGCGAAGTGTTCGGCTCAGCTTTATTCCTCCACCGATGGATGGGACGATCAGCCTCGGCATTTACGATACGAACCGGAAGCTCGTGCGCGTCCTGCATCGCGAAGCGAAGATCGACAGTTTCACCGTCGACGCAGACTCGCTCAACACGACGTGGGACGGAAAAAATGAGATCGGTGAAGATTTACCGGCGGGAAAATATCATGCGCGCGGTTGCCTCGTCGGCCGTTTGAAAGTTGAGCATGTCGGTCAAGCAGCGACTTTTCCAGCCAGCTCCGAGGCCCCGGGAAACGCGCAAGTGAAGCTCATGCCAAATCCGCTTACGAACAACGCAAATGCGATTGTTGATCTTAGCGTCGGATTCGGTGAGAAGGGAAGCTACTTGAAAACGGTGGATGGATTGCCGTTGTGCACCGTCAGCGAGATGCCGAATTTGGTTCGCGCCTTAATCTCAAAGAATAACGAGAAATCGGTCGATGTTTGGCAGGATGACGGCACGACGGTCGAGCAGTTTCGCGTGTCGAACATCGACAAGATGATGGCGTTCGACTGTGGCGATTTTGAATTGAAATGAACGCGTTTCCTGTAGCCGGCGCGCTGTTCGCGACGCAGTGCGCGCGTCTTTGCAATCCGCGTGTCGCGCTTCGCACAGCGAAGCGGCTACAGGCGCAACCGGTACTGGTCATCATGTCATATCTTTGTTAGTTAGCCCGCATGACTACGCCTGAAGTTCAACAGACTCTGGCTAAGGCCGCTGGGTTCAGCGGCACGTCTCTGCACACGGGCGAAAAAGTTTCGCTCAAGTTGCAACCCGCGCCGGTCGAACACGGAATCAAATTCAAGCGCAAGGATCTGCAGGACGAACCAACGATTGACGCGAAGATCGACAATCTGAAAACGGTCGAGCGCGCGACGACCATTGGCGAAGGCTCGGTGTGGGTGCACACGGTCGAACACATTCTCTCGGCGCTTTCCGCCATGGGCGTGGACAACGCTATCGTCGAGATGGATGCCAACGAGCCGCCCATCGGCGACGGCAGCGCGCAACCATATGTCGATGTGATCAAGCGCGCGGGCGTGACGCCACAGGAAGCGCCGAGAAAATTTCTCGACGTGCGCGAACCGGTACATGTCGAATCGAAGACGGGGGCGCTCCTCGTCCTGCTGCCAGACGAGAATTTTCGCATCTCATGCACGCAGGCCGGACCGAACAATCGGTTCACGCAGTTCTTCTCGACGGAAATCACCCCGGCGATCTTCGAGCGCGAAATCGCGCCGGCGCGGACGTTTGTTTATTACGAAGACGTGCGCGCACTCATGGACAAAAATTTGATCAAGGGCGGCAGTATTGAAAACGCGGTGGTCGTGCGCGGCGACGCCGTTTTAAGCAAAGAGCCGCTGCGTTTCGAGGACGAATTCGTGCGGCATAAAATCCTTGATATCATCGGCGACCTCGCGCTCGTTGGTCGTCGTATTCGCGGTCACGTCGTGGCGATAAAACCCGGTCACGCGGCAAATGCGGAACTGGCGCGCGCACTGGCGCGCGAACAGACACGAAGGAGCGCGTTGGAAGTGCCGCGGGCGATGCCGCGTGGCGATGGCGGACTCAATACCGACGAAGTGATGCAAATTTTGCCGCATCGATATCCGTTCCTGATGGTGGACCGGATCGTGGATTTTGAAGGCGAAAATAAGATTACGGGCGTCAAGCTGGTGTCGATCAATGAACCTTTTTTCCAGGGACATTTTCCCGGGCATCCGGTGATGCCGGGAGTGATGCTGGTGGAAGCGATGGCGCAAGTGGCAAGCGTCTTGTTGTTCAAGCTGGCAAAAACTTCGAGTCGCATCGGTTACTTCATGAGCGCGGACGGGGTGAAGTTTCGCAAACCTGTTTTCCCAGGCGATACCATCTTCATTCACGCCGAGCTGACGAAAGCGCGCGGCAATCGCCTGGCGAAAGCGAAATGTCATTGCGTGGTAAACGACGCCGTTGTCTCGGAAGGCGAACTGATGTTCACGTTTCTCGAGAGATGAGCGACGCGCAGATTCATCCGACGGCGATTGTCGATGGAAGCGCAGAGATCGGAGCAGGAACCGTCGTCGGGCCGTATTGCGTGATCGGGGCCGACGTCGTGCTCGGCCCAAATTGCTGGCTGCAACATCACGTCACGCTTTGTGGGCCGATGCGCGCCGGCGCGGGAAATAAATTTTATGCCTCCTGCTCGATCGGGCAGCAAACGCAGGACCTGAAGTATCAAGGTGAGCCGACTTATTTGGAAATCGGCGATGAAAATACGTTTCGCGAATTTGTTACGATCAGCCGCAGCACGACGAGCGAAGGAAAGACGCGCGTCGGCAATCGCGGGAGCTTTCTCGCTTACAGTCATATTGGGCACGATTGCCAGGTTGGAAATGAAGTGGTGTTTTCAAACAACGGCACGCTCGCTGGCCACGTCGAGGTCGGTGACAATGCGGTGATGGGCGGCCTCACCGCCGTGCATCAATTTTGCCGCCTCGGACGATTCGCCATCACCGGCGGTTGCTCCAAAATTGTGCAGGATGTTCCGCCATTTATGATTGCCGACGGCAATCCAGCAGAGATCCGCGGTGTTAATCTCATCGGTCTGGAACGCAAAAATTATCCGCCTGAGAGCTTGAAATGGATCAAAGAAGCGTTTCGCCTGATTTATCGTTCGAAATTCAACACGCGTCAGGCGATCGAAGCGGTCCGCAAGGAATTGCCGCAGAACGAAGAGATCACCCTGATCGTCGAGTTCATCGAAAAAAGCGAGCGCGGAATTATTCGGTAAGCGCGGTCTCAGCGCTTGGGCGTCGCACTGGCCGGTGACGCGGTGAGGTCCTGTTCCATTTTTCTAAGCAGCGGCGCACCCGGCGCATCGCCTGCCGTCCGCAAAACGCTGCGCACGATTTCAAGCGCGCCCTTCGCATTGTTCTGTTTGAGCCATGCATCCGCTTCTTCCAACGCGACGCGCAGAATATCATCGCGCTGCGCGTAGCAGGTTCGCGCCTGCTGCAAATGGCTGGCTGCTTCCGCAAAATGTCCATCGCGCGCTTCCATCAGTGCGAGGTCCTCCATCATCGGACAATTGTGCGAAGTCGATGCAACTTGCCGGGCCAGCGTCCGAAATTCCGAAACCGGACGGATGATATTTTTCATCGTGAATTCGTGATACATCTTCCACTCATCGGCCGGGCGTTTTGTGGAATCGCGCGGCGATTTAATTTCCAACCACGATGCGTACGGTCGATAAAGCGGATCGCCGACCATCACCGACATCCAGGAAAGCACTCGGATCGACATATAGGCGCTCTCGGCAAAAGTGAAACCGTGCAGTAATCGGTCGTTGAAAATGTCGAGGTGCGCCGTGAGTTGCAAATACGGTTCGTAGACATTGCCGATGCTTGCGGCCGCCCCTTTGGAAACAAGCGGCGCCACCCAGTTCGAGTTCGGATCGCGCAACGTGCTCGCGCTAAACGAATGGATGTGGGCCGCGATCGCGCCGGGAACAAAGCGGAAGCCCGGTTCGGTAAACGGACCCGCCACCCCGCCCGCATACCAACCGTAATAAAGAGCACAATCCGTCATCGGATAGCCTTCCGGGAAAATCGCCGGCGTGTCCTCGTAAATAACTGGAATCCCGACTTTGTGGAGCTGCTCCGTACTTTCAGCGAGCCACTGATCGCCCAGGCCCATACCGGTGCCGGTATTGTGTGCAGCATCGACGTAGGCGCGGCCCCAAAGTCCGTTCTTCTCCGCCGCGATCGCATCGACAATCATGCCGCGCACCGTCGCGGCTGTCGGCGCATCGAGCCGGCAGACAAGGAGCAAGGTTGCATTCTCCAAGTCGCTGATCGCGCGGAAATTTTGAAAGTACGGATTGGGTATCTCACCCGAAATGTGACGCGAAAAAAAGGGGAACACGGTGAGCTCGGAATCAACCGAGGCTTCGTTACGATTCCCGATCGGACCGGGGCCGGGCACGTCCCCGGGGTAGGCGGCGGTCGCGCGAATTTTCAGCGGCACGCCTTTGATTACGGCCACGAAATGGATGGTGCTCGCGGTCACGGACTCTTTTTGCTCGGGCGTTTCGTGCAGTGTCCACCACTGCCGCTTCTTGAAAACATCGCGGAGCGGATTGGCAATCGTCGCGTCGTACTCTTCCCGGCTGATTTCTTCTTCGGTGGAACACTCGAGCCCGACAAGATGATCGCGCGCGATCCCGCGTTGTTCAGCGTAAAAGGTCGCGAGCGCGACCGAATCGGGGACATTCTTGTTGTAAAGAACGATCGTCGATGCAGCGAGCGGTTGCTCGGCGCGGGCGTCGGGTACGGCCGCGAGCAGGAGCGCGAGAAGACAATATCTCATCTACAGACTGAGCTTGAGCCCGTCATAGGCGATGTGCGCCCTCGCCGGGAGCCGGGATTCCGCCGCTTGCGGGAGCTCGTGGGCGATGTGCGTAAAATAAGTCGCCTCTGGCTGGACGCGCGCAGCGGCTTCCAGCGCCTGACCGACACTGAGATGAGTCGGGTGCGGTTTGTCGCGCAGAGCGTCGATGATCAAAACCTTCACGCCTGCGATAAGATCGACAATCGCATTCGGCACGCCGCTGCAATCGCTCAAATACGCGACAAGTTTTTCTCCGTCGCGCGAAAACAGATAACCGTTCACAATGGAATTTCCGTGCGGCACCGGCAATGGCGTAATCACGGTCGCGCCCAACTCGAACGGGCGGTCGATCTCGTGCGGTTCCGGTTTTAAATAGCCCGGAAATGGATTCGGATTTTCAAACGCAAACTGAAATACGCGTTTGAGATCGCGCATTGCGGTGGGCGACTGCGCGAAAACAACGGCATCGACATCGCGAATATTTTCGCGGAGCGCTTGCGTCCGGAAATCGGTTCCCGTGTCCACCACCCACGAGCATTCAGGGGTTTCGACATAAATTGACGAGCGCAGCCGCTGATCACGTGGATCGGGCGATCGACACACCGCACAATCGCACCCGATCATCGGCACGCCCTGAGAGGTGCCGGTGCCGAGGAAGGTGACGGTGAGTTGAGAGTTGAGCGTTGAGAGCTGAGTTGGCAAGCTGGCACTCTTAACTCTCAACTACGAAGTCTCAACCTTCCCGTCATGCCCGCCGTTCTCACTTTGCTGCGAATAAAAAATCTCGCGCTCGTCGAAGAGCTCGAATGGCAGATGACGCCGGGCTTCATTGCCGTCACCGGCGAAACCGGTGCGGGTAAATCCATCATCATTGGCGCGCTGCAACTTTTGCTCGGCGAACGTGCCGACAAATCGCTCATCCGCACCGGGGCCGATCTTTGCACGGTGGAAGCCGTTTTTAGCGGGGATAGTTTGCAGAAATTAAACCCGGAGCTTGTCGAAGCGGGCGTTGAACCGTGCGAAGACGATCTCATCATCAAGCGAACGCTTTCCGCGAGCGGCAACAATCGTCAGTTTATCAACGGTTCGCCCACCACCTTGTCGATCTTGAAGAATCTCGGCGACGAACTGGTCGATCTGCACGGCCCGCACGATCACCAATCTTTGCTTTCGCCCGACAAGCAATTGAGCTTGCTCGATTCATTCGCGCGCGCCCAGGAACAGCTGGAAGAATATCGAAAGCATTACCGGCAATTGCAGACCCTGACTGCCGAGCACGCCGCGCTCAACACCGCGGAAACAGCGCGCGAACTGGAGCTCGATCTTCTTCGCCATCAAATCAACGAGATCAGCTCCGCGAATCTGGTCGGAGGCGAAGAAGAAGAAATCGAAACCCGCTACAAACTGGCCAGCAATAGCAAAAGGTTGATCGAGCTCGCCAGCGCGGTCGCCGGCAAACTTTCGGAAGCGGACGATTCGGTTCTCTCGCAACTGGCCGAGACCCAGCGCTTGTTGCGCGAGCTGGAAAAGATCGACAATTCCATCGCGCAATTTAGCGCCGGACACGAGACCGCCGTGGTCGAGCTGTCCGAGATTGCGCGCTCGCTTTCCAATTACGCCGAGAAACTCGACCTCGATCCGGCCCAGCTTGCCGCGCTCGAACAGCGGGTTTCGCTTTTCGAAACTTTGAAACGCAAATACGGCGGCTCGATCGCCGAAGTGATTGCCTTTGGCGAACGCGCCGCTGAACGCATGCGCAAAATCGAGGGACGCGACGCTGAGTTGGAGCGGCTCGCGAACGAAATCGAAAACATTCGGGAGCAAATGAATCAAGCTAGTGGCGCGCTACGCAAGCTTCGCACAAAAGCCGCGCCGAAACTTTCCGAAACTATTCGAAAGAACCTTGTCGATCTTGGCTTTCGTCAGTCGCAATTCGAAGCGAAGCTCAGCCGGATGGACGAGCCGGCCGCAAACGGGTTCGATTCGGTGGAGTTACTTTTCTCGCCCAACCCGGGCGAGCCCTTAAAACCGCTCCGGGCCATCGCTTCGAGCGGCGAAATTTCGCGTCTCATGCTCGCGATCAAATCCGCGCTCGCCGCGCACGACGCAATCCCGCTGCTCGTGTTCGACGAGATCGATACAAACGTCGGCGGCGAGATCGCGCACGCCGTCGGCGCCAAAATGCAAACCCTGGGCCACGATCATCAAGTGATTTGCATCACTCATCTGCCGCAAGTCGCCGCCGCCGCTTCGACGCAATTTGTCGTGACCAAAGATGTCATGCGCGGCCGCACCTATTCGAGCTTGCGCGAAGTCACCGCCAAAGCACGTCGCGAAGAAATCGCCCGCATGCTCGGCGGCAAAAGCGACTCGGCGCTGGAACTGGCGGCCAGTCTGTTGGAGAAAAGATCGACATCTACCACCGCCGCAAAAGACTGACTTCTGACCTCCGATCCGCTAAAGGACGGATTCGCCGTGGCGAACTTCCGATCTCTCTGAACAGGCTGCATCGCATGGTTAGCCGCTTTCATTGCTACAGTCCAAACCAGCGGGCGCGGCGGCTCGCACCGAAGTGCTCCTTATCGGCGCGCATGGCGACTGACGGCTCGTGATAGGTGCCCGTCGGATGATCGGGATTGGAGAAGAAGTCGACGTCAACGCGACCGATCAGCCCGGCGCCAAACTCGATGTAGCACGAGCCCGTTCCCGCGTGGGTCACCGGGGCTTCTTTGTTCTGCAGGCGTGCGATCAGTGCGGTGGCGACGGCGCGCGCGGCGCCCTCGGCGAAGTAGCCGGCTTTCGCCGTGCCCTGTCGCGCGCAATCGCCGACGGCGTAAACGTCGGGGAAGCGCGTCTCGAGCGTCTTGGGCTTGACCGGCACATACCCGTCCTCGGTCATGCCGCTGGCCTCCAGGACTTTCGGGGCACGGTGTGCTGGCACGCCAAGGAAGAGGTCGTAGGGAAACTCGCGGCCGTCGTCGATGGTGGCCACCCGGCGCTGAGTGTCGATCGACCTCACCTCGCGGTCGGCGACGAAGGTGATGTTCCGCTCCGCGAACGCGGCGAGCAATGCCCGCGAGGTCTCGGGTGACGGAGGCACCGGGGTTTCGAGCGGGAGGATGAGCGTGATCTCGCAGGAGCTCCGGATGCCGCGGGTCGCGAGATAATCGTGCATCATCAGCGCTGCTTCGCTCGGTGCCGGCGGGCATTTGAACGGCGCCCCGCAGACGCCGATGAGAACGTGGCCTTGGGTGAACGTGGGGAGCATCTGACCCAGCCGCGCCGCGCCCGCCACGGTGTAGAACTCGGTAGCACCCGCCAGACCCGGCGTGGCATCAAAATCGTAGTCGGCGCCGAGCGCGACGACCAAGAAATCCGCCTCGTGGGTTTCGCGATCGGTCGTCACGCGCTTGGCGACGGGATCGACCAACGAGATCGTTTCTTGGAGCAGACGCACGCCGGGCTTCACGAAATTCTTATACGGTAGTCGCACCGCGTCGAGCGTCGTGCGTCCGAACATCACGTCGAGCTTCGAGTAACCGAAGGTAAAGGCGTCGCCTTTGTCGATCAGCGTCACATCGACGCCTTCGCCGAACGCCTCCGAGAGCATGGTGCTGAGTTCGAGCCCACCGAAGCCGGCTCCGAGAACGAGGATGTGTTTTTTCATAGGATCGCTAAATTGACAGTCATTTGCTCTTACCGCTCTGCGGCTAACGAGAAGGAGCACAGCTACCCGCCTCGGGCGGACGGGAGCGAGCTTTCGCAACATCGACAATCTGTTTCATAAATTCAAGCTGATCATCCCACCGGCCAGCGGTGGCTGAGCTGATTGGTTTTTGGTTGTCACGCCACAAATGGATACACAAAAAGACGAACAACAAAAAGAGAGGACAAGGCTTTATTGGCAGCCAATAGGCCGACCTGCCTCATGAAGGTCGCCGCATCCCAGTAATCGGAGCAGCGTCGGATCTTTCCACCTTGTAGTTCGACGATCGTCGCGCCCCGCACCGAAGAAAAGGGCTTAGTCGTGGCTGGCATCTTGGGGAAGTCACCTTTGTGTGTCCCGGACATGACCCACTCCATGGCCGCCATCGGTAAAGAGGGCAAGGACCTTGGCCGTATCGTGGGACGACCATGCGGTCGCCCAATCATCAAGTATCCGTTCCACCTCAGAGGTCGCCATGATCCGTCTCCTTTTAGCATGATTCCGTATTCCCACACGCTGGCCTAACGAGCTCAAGCTCAGCCACGGCTCCCGGAGGCGCAAGTGGCAGCGAGATTCGGCCTCTAGCTAAGATCGAAACTGGAAATATAACGGAGTGGAGCCGTTGGCGGGAAATTACAACTTCGCGTAAACGCCGAGCAAAGGACGGGGCGATGGCGTTTTCGAACAGAAGTCGCTCACGAAACCGTCCTTGGTGCGAATCTCGACGTGACCGGCGGCGCGGTTGGCGCCATAGACGAGCACCGAGCCGATCGGCGCAGCGAAGGGATCTTTCACCGGTATTTTTTTGAATCCGTAATTACTGACGAGGTCCTGGGCGGCGTCTTTCGCGAGCTCGCTCTTTGGACGGGAATCGATCACCCCGGAAGCGAGCAACGCCTCTTTTACATAATGCCAGCACATCGAGCGCGAATGCGCATGCGCGCGTTCCTGCGCGATGGTCGCCGCTTGCATCAGCTTGGGATCGATGTGCCGATCGATCGTGGCAAACGGGTGAACGATCCGCTTCGGATAATACTGCGTGATGACGGGAGCTGATTCCTTTTTGCCCTCTGGGGTTTTGTAACTGTAATGGGCAACGGGCCGTTTCGTTTCGCTTGTCTTTTCTTTCGTGATCGCTTGTACCGCATCCTTCTTGGTCCCTTGATCGCGACTGGTTAAATGCAATTCTGAAGGGGGCGATTGAGCGGGAGTGGGAGCGGAGTCGCCATTAGGGCTATTCGCTCCGAAAGCCATTGGTTCTTTCTGGCGCAACGCCCGGTTTGCCGACTGGGGGACGTTTGTTTGCCCGCCGCTAACCCCTGCTTTTGCCGGGTGAGAAGCGGCTGGTTCTTGCCTCCCGGATTCGAGCATCATCGGCCGAACAGGGCCAGGGCTGAGCAATTCCGAATTCGTGGTTTGAGCGGTGGGCGACCGGTGTGCGCTCGCCTGTTCAACGCGAGTTTCGGTTTTCTGCCGCTCAGCGAGCGTTGCGGCTTTTGCGCCTTGCAAACTGGATCCTCCCACTAAGTTCGTTTGCTCAGCGGGAGTTTGTATCTTTTGTCGCTCGGCGGCGAGCGCTCCCGCCGTTCGCATCTGCTCGACCGTGAGGATAGTGGAAGCTGATCTCTTTTCGCGAACTTGAGATTTCATTCCGGTCGCGGTCGCCGATTCTGAATCCGTTCCCTCAGAAACCGGCTCTACTCGCTCGGTAGGATTTGGTTTTGCTTCGCGAGCGACGACCACTTCCTGCGCGCGCAATTGTCCCGCAATGGCCAAGCCGCAGAGCAGCGCGGTGAAAAGTCCTTTCAACATCAACGGCGTCGTGATAAATAAATTCCGCGCGATTGGCAAGCCCTTAATTGCAAAACGCCCGTGAGCTTAAACAGTTGCCGAACGCTCATCAAGCCGCTATTCCCAACGCATGGACATATCGCTCAAATCACTGGAAGAAGCCGTTAGCATACGGCGGCAAATTGGATCGCTCGAAAAACGTCTGGATGCCATTTTGCGGCATCCCCCATCAAGCTCCCCAACGCGCAGAGGCCAACGAAGAATGTCTCGTAAAGCCCGTGCAAAAATTGCTGCTGCAATGAGGGCAAGATGGGCGAAGAGAAAAGGGAGGACGGCGCATGCCTCGACTACAAAAAGGAAGGGCGGAATTACCGCAGCTGGAAGGAAGAGGCTTTCCGAGCTTATGAAAGCGCGATGGGCGGCACGGCGAAAAGCAAGCGGAAAGAAGTAAGCGTGGTCATCGCACCGGCCCGCCTGAGGCGGGTTGGCTGAATCGCCTGGTTAGATGGGTTCTCATTTGCTGTGACTGACGCGCAGGATTGTGCCGTCCTTCTTCGATATCTCCGCGACCGCGACGGTCCAAACTCCGTTGTGGAGCGCCGCACGAAACGGCTTTTCGCTGGCAATGAGCTTGGCGCCGTAAATTGGCTCCCATACCGCGACAGCAATCTTGATCGCTGTCGCTTCATCCGGAACGTAACCAGCCGGAGGCATGTATGTGTGCTTTGGCTCGGCTGCAGCAGCAAGCGTGAGACCGCATACCATCGCGAGAAAGTAGTGAAAGGTGCGCACCATCTAACGAGACTAAGCTCACCCACGGCTCCGGCAGGCGCAAGTGGCAAGTCGCGGCAGACTAGTTAAAGCTTGTCCTGAGCGTAGTCGAACGGAATCGACATCTACCACCGCCGCAAAAACTGACTTCTGACCTCCGACTTCTGATCTCCGAACTAGCGGCATCGCCTGGTTAGGTGGATTCACGTGCGAGGCCAAAAAGCGTCACCGACGTTGAAAAGAGCGTGGACTATTACAGCTGGTAGAAGACTGCCGCTCCGCCGCCTCAATTCACCTGCAACGAGCGCGAGTACAATTGCCCCGGTAGCAACAGCTAGGCCCGCTCCTAAGTGGATGATGCCGAACAGCGCGGCTGTGAATATCACGGCACCCGACAGCGAAGCACCGAACACAGAGAAAGTAATCATCCGCCACCGCTCCACTACGGATTGAATCAGGCCGCGAAAAATAATCTCCTCCTAGATGGAAGAACCGATAACGAAGTAGAGCCAAATCCTCAAAGGCGCAAAGCCGGACACGTCAAACGGGGGTTTTGACGGCAATAAATGACTTAGCAAGGTGACGGCGAGTCCCAGGGTGAGCCCGAGAGCACCTGTGATCACGATGTATCGAAAATTTGGAATGCCGAACCCGAACTCCGCAAAACCTGCTGGCCGTCGTGTTAGTAGGAAGACGAGGATCAGCGCAACCGACAAAGTGATCCCGATGACAAGAGGTATTGCGATCTCAATGCGCGGTCGAATAAGCGTTGTTGTTACGAACGCCGG
>QHPX01000179.1:4198-9414 GCA_003219195.1 Verrucomicrobiota bacterium | reverse complement strand
ATGCGCGACGATCTGATCGGCAAGCCTCAGATCGCTGTTAAGCTTGCTTTGCTTCCCGATCCTCCTAGCCTTTTTGTAACCGCCCACGCTGAAAAACCTAAGCTCTATCCGCCGGAGCAGCGGAAGAATCAGCCACATGTTGGCCCGCCGTCTTCTGGGTGGCCGAGCCCGACACACGTTCCACTGCAACACTGGCAGTCAGAGTCGCAGTAGTAGCCACTTGGGGAGCAACTCCTATAATCAACGCACGCGCCGCAAACGCAGATGTAACCAACGCAGCAGTTGCCGCAGGTGGCGGGATTGGTGCAAGGTTGTGGGCAGCTCACTTGCGTCACTTGCGAGCAAATAACGCCGCTGCAACCATCGCAACAACATCCACCGGCTTGAAAACACTCGGTGCAAGAGTAAGTGCAGCCGTCACCACCATACACGCACGTCCAACTCCACGTGCAGGCACAGGACGTGCAGGTGCTCGGGCTGAGGCACAGACCACAGCAGTACGCAGATACGCCGCTGGCGACGTCCGCACCTAACAAAGCCAATCCAAAGGCTCCACATGCCGAAGCCGCGGTTTGCAGAAAGCCTCTGCGAGTGGCAAACGCAGTCAGTCCTTCCACGAGTTTCGTTCGCATTTCATCCCCCTGAGCCTTTCTCTGGGATGTGCGGCCAAAGCAGGTACACGACATTCGGTAAGCTTAAGAGCCAAGATCCCCCGATCAAGAGAAATGGCCCCCAGAAGAGGATTACATCCAGTCCTGGGCCGTCCAAAACATGGAGATCGCTGGGGCGACTGCTTGCGAGCATCCCGGAACCGTTAAGCACAAACACTTCACAAATCAATAACAAAGCCAATCTGACGAGCGTTTGGCCCGATATTAGTTCTTGATCGCGGCCCCCGAAGCAGTGACAGGGCAGCCTCCGGCCACGCCGCAGATTTAGTCCAACTGCCAAGGTGAAACTAAGGAACATCCCGATTGCAAGTAGAGCGCTGACTGCCAGTCGCCAGCCTGTGAAGTGCGAGACGGCCAACCACGCTTCCAAAAGGATGATTAGCGTAGCCACGGGGTAAGCCAGCGACGCCGGAACAATCTGAAAGTCCCTCACTCCTCGGGCGAAGCTCTTGGGGTCGCGTAGTTTGCCTGCAGTGGACAGCCCAAATACGATGCCGAGAGCAAACTGCGCTGCAGACCGAGCGTCAGCCAACATGGAACCTCCCCTGTAGAGGAATACCCACTCGCGTGGCCTCCTCGCGCCTGCTCCATTGGTCAGCCAATTCCGTCCGCAAATCTACGCCTTCCCAGTTCAAATTGTGACAACTCACGGCCCACAAACGGAATTGAGCCGACCAAATCTCCGGTCGATTTAGATCTTTCCGGTAGGCGGGGCCAAAGGCTGAGTTGGCGGCATCTATATGAGCGCGCACACGACCGAAGTCGACAATCGCCCGGTCGTCCGTCCATAAGGACAGCGTGTAACAGGTGTGTAGATCCTCGACCAGGAATATGGCTTTCAACAAGCCTCCGACGTCACCGGCAGCACGGCGCACTCTCCTGAACGTCAAATAGAAGCCGATCAGTGACCAACAGGAGCGCAGTCGAAAACGTGTCAGGACGCAAGAAATTGTGCTGTCCATTCGTGCGAAGCCTGCTCCGCTGAGCGCAAATTCGTCAGGCCAGAACTGGTCTCTTCTCGGTTTCTGCATGGTCTGGCTCCTCAGTCAGCAGAGGCCGCCCGTAGCGACTTACTCGAAGTTTTTCGTCTAGCATCACGCCTTGCGGCGTGCTTCCGATTAGAAAACGCCGGGCGATTTCACCGCCTTCATCCAAAATCACAGGTACTTGCCCGTGTTCGAACCCATCCACGTGATGGTCGCTAATGACCCGGCGGCAATCATCTTCTCGTCCGCTGCAAACCAGATATAGTTTGCCGTCGTCCCTATGCCACATTCCATGGATTGCAGCCGATAGGTTTCGATACAGAGGCGAGTCGGCCTCCTCGGGCGATACAAACAGGAGGGTTGTGCTGCTGCCTCTGAACTTGGAACTCTTGAGCAGTTGGTTCGTTCCAAGTAGACGCGCAGTGAATTGTGGAGCTCGATCTCCTATGGACAGTTGTTGTGCTTTGCTACGGAAATCCAAATGGAGCCGCTTAAACCGCACCGTCATGCGCAGGATTTCTTCGAGTAGGATCGCTTCGAGAACCACTATGGCCCAAAGGAGGGCAAAGCTGATCTGGTAAATTACGCTCATGACCTAAACCAGCTGAACAAGCTGAAGCCGTGGTGGAATTGGGACTGGACAGCAAGTAGCGTCGTGACCGCAGCCAACCACAGCAATCCGACTCCCACAAACCGGCGATGAAGTGACTGATCAAGTAGAACCGCTGTGGGGAGTTCTGCTGCGTCGGACGTTGACTTCATAAGTCTTGGAGCGATCCATACGGAGAACGCGCGCCCGAGCCAGTAAATCAACATCAACGCTGCCCCGTATCCCGGCTCGGCTATGGCCAAAGCGATTAGCATCGTTAGCCCAGTACTTTTCAGTCTGACGCTTCCATTCAGGCAACTCGAATGTAATCCAGCCCCACTCTCTTGCAGCCAGGAGCAGGCCAGAAAGAGCGATAAAGTAAAATGCGGCGGCTCCAATTCGATCACCTCGTAACCAGTGACCGATGCACCCCAGCGCGGTGCCCATCGCCGTTGCGCTCGCCGATCCGGCTGCGGTGTAAGCAAAAACGCAACGGAACCAATGCTTGTCATGACCCGCCACCTTCCCGAGGGGCGTTAGCGCTCCAAGGAGCGAGGACCCTCAAAGGCCGCCGATCTGGCACCATCCAAATATCGCGGCCGAGGGCAGCATCGCCAGCCGCAGACTAAAGGGTACAGTCATGACTCCCGCTGCCAGCGCGGCGAGCACTAACGCGTAGCTGACAGGGACTAGAGGGTTTGTATTGGTAATACACAGAGATCTCTTCATTGAGATAAACTCGGAATTAAGGTAGTTCCCTCGGGCGTCTGATTGACCACTAGCTGGCCCAAGCTACTGGCCACAAGCTTGTTCAGATCTTCGGCGTTCTGCGGATGCCCATAGCCTCGGATTTTTCGCTCTCCATCCAGCACGACCGCTGTAGGAAAGGCGGCAATGCGATAGCGCTCGGCAGTTTCTGCGGCTCGCTCCAAGATCAAAGGGATTTCTGGGGCGACGAAAGCGCCGCAAGCGTCCTCTGCACCCTGGCAAAAAGCGATAATCGTCGGCAAGCTGCCCTTAGTGCCTCGCCCTATGGTGTTCGCGAGGCTCTTGCACGCGGAGCATCCAGAAGACAGGAAAAGGATCACGCCACCTTGTACTAGGTCTTGGATCGACACCTGTCGACCGGAACCAAAATCGCGGCCATCAAACTCGGGGCCCGGAGTCCCTAAAGGTAGTTGATCCTTATGGAGTGCGACTTGCTGTGCAAAGGGACGCAGATCTGCAAGTTGCCTCAATAGGGCGAGCGCCACGAAGCCTTGAAAAAGCACCAGTATCCACAGGGCAATGTAGCTAGCAGAAGACCCAAGCTCCACGGTTAACTCCGTCGACTACGTGAAACCGCCAGACAATCTGTTAGTAGTTCATCTGATTGGAAGAAAGCAATAAGATTTCGTTGGCGATGATGGCTGAATGTTGGCGGGATTCGCTGTGCCTCGGGGCTTACGAGATTCGATTCTCTTGAGGCGCGCTACGAAAATTATTAGAAGTGATCTTGAACGTAGTGTTGAACAATACCACGATCGGAATCCAGCGAATCTGAGTCAGCACGGAGGCTTTACTTGTTAGCGATCAGAATGACGCAGAAATCCCGAGGGGTGCTTACCGGCTTAAGAGACTCTGCAATCCTCGGCTTAACAGATTTTGGAATCTACGCCTTAGCAGATTTTGGAATCTGTCGTCAATGAGTCTCGCGACATCGCCCCAGTCCGTCAAGCCCGCACTGTTGTTGATGAGCTTGAGCGCATCTGGCGGGGTACGTAACAGTGCGATTAACTCGTTCTTGGTGCTGAATGTCTCAAAGTGAAATTTTTCTTTGAAGTGCGGTGGCAGGAACGGTGTCGGGCACAGTACCCGAATGCCGCGAGCAAACATGTCAAGGATAGCGTAACCATAGCTCTCATAATGGGTCATTATAAATGTTTCCAGGCGATCGGTTTGCGCAAGCCATTGTGCGAACGGCACTTCATGCATCTGCTTCAGGTAAGTCAGGATCTTCTTCTCACGCTCGGGGGCTGTTGTGTCATTTTCATGCTGTACATAGCGTGAGATGCAATACTCTTGCGCTGAATTCTCTAGCCATTCCTCGATTTGATACGTCCAGTCACAAGGTGTGTCTTGCGACCAGTGATCTATCAGGACAGTCTTGGGGCATTTGGCGCATTGATTGTAGAGTTTCTTCCACACCGGCGCATCGACAAGCGTAGTGAAGGCTCCTGCACCACGAAACGCAAACCGCCAGTGCGAATTCTTGGTAATCACTTCCTCGCAAATGGTGATGATCGCTCGGCACCCCGTGGCACGCTTCAGAAGCGAACGGTCGTAACGCTGCCAGACGTGAGGCATACCCCAGAATAGGACAGCATCAACCCTCGGCAAGCCGTCGTAGAATCCGAAGTTGTTTGGGTGATTGTCTCGGAACCAATAGTCTACATGCTTCAATTCCTTGAGACAGTTGTGAAGTGCAATGGTTACTTGCTGCCAGCAGTCGGTTGAATCGTCTAGTGAGAGCGTCCCCTTGAAAGTTTGGTGGCCAAGAAGAAGAAGAGAGTATGGCTCTATCATAAGCGTAGGTTTCCATAGGTCGCCGGGAAGCTCGTATTAGTACTTGGTATGATCGGATGAAGTAATAGGACGGCTGGTGGCTATCGTGGCTAAATTATTAGCGAAATCAGCTGCGCTCTCGGGGCTTTGCGAGGCCCGATTCTCTCGGAGCGTACGACGAAAATTATTAGGAGTGACCCTAAAAGTATTCTTGAAGTCTCGCACGAAATGGCTCACGTCACCTGCTCCAACCATAACTGCAACTTCCTTAACGCGGAGGAAGGTGCTTCCAAGTAGCTCGGCGGCTCGTTTCATCCTTAGGAGCCTGATATGTTGTCCGGGGGCCAGCCGAGTCTCCGTCTTAATGAGATGTCGCAACCTCGAAATCGAAAGATTTGTGGTTGCCGCTGCTCGAGCAAGACCCCG
>QHPX01000179.1:0-4156 GCA_003219195.1 Verrucomicrobiota bacterium | reverse complement strand
TGGTCAAAAACGAGTTAACAATCTTTCCCGATGCTTTGTCTATTATAAAGGAGGGGTGAGGCATGTGCTTTTTGAGGTTACGGATGTTTATGATGATTGCGTTTTTTGTCGCATGCCGGTGGGGCAACACGGCCGTGGCGCAACAACGAACTGGTGTGCGAGAGTCTCCGGAGGAGAGAATGAGCTTAAGCCGTGGGCCGGAGTCCTGTCCTGTTACCAAGCCGCCGGCTAGTCTTTTTGTCCCGCCACCGCCATATCCAAAGCACTCTGGGCATCGTACTTTTTGGTTTGGGACAGAAAAGCTGTGGACCCGTTTACCTATAGACGGAACGTGGGTCCTAAGAAACTCAGAGTCCAAAAATTCAGGATTCACACAGAAGCTCCTTTGGTGGCGACGAGGCTACGACTGGCGCGCAAATCCGGAACCGCAGCTATCCGTAACAGGCGAGCGATTGAACGCCTCCGGTTTAGCTTTGGTGACGCGCGGTCGTGCTACCAATGGTTGGACGAGGGAAGATCTATCTTTTATGTTGATTGCCATCGACATTCCAACTTTCGGCTGCTGGAAGTTCACCGGACACTATCAAGGTGAAGCTCTTAGCTTCGTTACATGGATTCCGCAATAGGTTCTCGGGCTTTCGAGCCTCTGAGCCCGAGTACCGACATCTTTACGCGTCCACATTCGCCATCATGAAGCGGTTGGCTGCTTGCGACAATCAGGGGGGCTGGTCGTTACTGATTGGCGGGACGAAATTATCGGGGTAAATCTTTATCGCTGAGATTAGAACTGGATCATATAAGCTACCTCATACTGGACGAGCGACCACTTAAACGCCGGAAACGACGGCGAGCAAATTAGCAAAGGACGCGGAAATAGCAATCAGGCGAAGCCCTGATTTCCGGCCAAGTGAATCCGTTACGTAGTATCAATCACCCTGAGGGGTTCGACTCCAACGCTGATAGTCCGCAGGTCTGTTAATCATCTCTGTAGGTCCGCTTTCAAGACGAGACGTGCCAGAACCCTGTTGAGTGAAACCTGTCATCAAAGTCTCGCAACGTACGGCTCCGACCTCACAACTAGAAAGGAATCAACGAATCGCCTAGTCAATCCTCCCGCCGCCGGGGGTCTATAATTCGATGATGGTTAGTCGTCACATTTCCTCTGCGTGTTGTGTAGACTGCGGGAGGGCCTCTAAATGGGAATGCTTTGGCAGGACAGTACTTTGTACTTGATGTTTCCGTGGCAGCCCGACATCAATCTACTGGCGCGGGCTACAGGTGATCCACGCACGCTCATACCTGCCGTGCGCGCGGCAGTCGTGCGTGTGAATCCCGACTTACCTGTGTTTCGCGTGCGCACCATGCGAGACCAGATTGCCAGAACGCTCGTTGAGGAAGCAGACGGTCAAAATTGGCCTTCGCCACCACAGTCGCGTCCGTCCCTGTGAGCGAAATTCTGAATCTGGCTGTGTACCCGCTGTGTACCTCACTTCGGCGAATTCGCTGTTTCTATCGTTTTTCGCGTTTAGTGAAATCAATAACTTACACGTTTTCAATCGGGCTCCGAATTCCGACTCCCCCCGCCTCCAAAGTTCTAACTGTTTTGTAATCAATGGATTGCAAAAAGCATATGGCGAGAAAGCAGAAGACGCGAAGACCGGTGACGACACGGACGGCGTCCGCCTATAATCTGTGTCGAGCTTGGTGTCGTGGCCTTCATGAAAACTACAGGATTACTTCTTCTTTACCTGATGTCGATCCCGGTACCGGCGACTTGTGTGCCACAGTCGAACAGTCTGGCGCTTAAGTCCCCCCGGGGCTGATGCTCAATCTCGGTATGGCGCTGCAAATGGCCGGCAGAAAACGCGAGGCCATTTCGGAGTTAGAGGCAGCGGTCAAGCTTGATTCACGCTTGGCTCCGGCATGGCTCTTTCTGGGGACCGCTCGTCTGCAATTGGGTGAGACGACCGCAGCAGTCGAAGCGCTCAACACTCTCCTGGATCTGCAACCGGACCACCGGGAGGCCCATCAAATGCTCGCAGGAGCACTGCTTTCCCTCGATCGCGTCGAAGAGGCAACGGAGCAATATCAGAAGCTCACTGAATTTGATCCCGAAAGCCCACAGGCCTGGTACGGACTAGGGCACTCTTACGAGACGCTTGCCGGCCGCGCTTTCGACAAATTACAGGGGGCCGCCCCACAATCTTCCTATTCCCTGGGCCTGCTCGCGGAAGCGCGTTTGCGGGAACAGCAATTCTCGAGTGCGTTTTATCTTTATCGTCGCGCGCTAGAGAAGAAACCGACGTTGCGCGGCATTCACAAGGCGGTGGCGGAGATTTATCGACAAACCGGGCATCCGGACTGGGCAAGCGCTGAAGAGAAAAAGGAATCACAGCTTCCCGCACCAGAATGCCCCACTCAGACGCTGGAGTGTGATTACCACGCGGGACACTACAATGAGTTGATCGCCGCGGCAAAAGGAGACAACACAGCAGACTCGTTTTACTGGCGGTCACGAGCCTACAACGAGTTGGCAGTCAACGCGTTCACTAGGCTCGGTCAGTTGCCCCCCTCTGCGGAGCTGCACGAGCTAAAAGCCCACATTTACAACAGTCAGAAAAGATACGCCGAGGCTGCTGGCGAGTGGCTGGAGGCCTTGAAGTTTTCGCCCACTGACGCGCAGATCCAAAAACAGCTCGCCATTAGCCTGAAACTAGGGCAGGACTACGGCGCGGCCCTAGCATTGCTTCAGGACCTTCTCCGGCAACAGCCCGCGTCGGCGGAGTTGACTTACCTTGTGGGTGACACGCTGCTCGACTTGCAGCGTGTGGAAGAAGCGATCCCCCTGCTCAAACGCACCGTAATTCGCGACCCAAAATTCCTGGCTGCACACAAATCCTTGGCTCGGGCCGACCTGGCCGTTGGAAAGCCCGTCGAAGCAATTCCTCATCTGAAGGCAGCTCTGCCTTCCGATGATGACGGCAGCCTGCACTATCAGCTCGCGCAAGCCTATCAGGCGAGTGGCCAGTCCGAGCTTGCCAAGAAAACCCTCGCTGAGTACCTGGAGATCCAACGCTCGGCTGCGGTGGCGCGCGAGTCTGCAAAGCGGGAGACGGAGATCACAGCTCCGTAACCAGTGGAAAGCGTCCGGGTTTATTTTGATGGCTCGTGGACTTCGAGAACCTGGTTGGTCACGATGTTTCGCAACACCTGAACCGTGCAGCTTGGCCAGTGAATCTCGATCCGTTCAACCTTCTCCAACTTCCCCGTTCCGAAATGCACTGTTGAGGGACTCGAGGAAGCGTAGCCTACGGCTGTGGTAATGTGATTGAACTGATTACCCAGGCGAATCTTTGCGCCGATCCCGTCGCGATTGCTTCGCGTACCAATGAGCTTCAGGATGAGCCAGCGGTTCACATCGGCGCTGGCGTTTTGCCAAAGTTCCGCCGGCTCGCCGAGGGCGCTCACGACCACGTCGATTTTTCCATCGTTGTCAAAATCCGCAAAGGCGCTGCCGCGGTGTGCGCGCGCAAGATCAAAGCCTGCTTCCGAGGAAACATCGCGGAACGTTCCGTTCCCGAGGTTGGCGTAGAGACTGTTGGGTTGTTTGTAGTGCGTGAATCCAAAAAGATCTATTAAATCGTTGACGTCCGAATTAGCCGTGAACAGGTCCTTCCAGCCGTCATTGTTAAAATCGAAGAAGCCGTTGCTCCAGCCGCTGCGCGTCGTGGAGAGTGCGGCCAGCCGGCTCTTGTGCGTCGCGTCCTGGAACGAACCTTTGCCCAGATTCTGAAACAAGGGGAAAGTCTCACCGGCCAAGGCCGTAACGCTGAGATCGCAAAGTCCGTCATTATCAAAATCGCGAAAATCCGCCCCCATGCTAGCCACAGGTAAGCCATTGTTGGTTAATGCCACGCCAGCCTGCAGCGCAACCTCTTCGAACGTTCCGTCACCTTGATTGTGGAACAGGAAGTTGGGCAAATTGTCGTTTGTGACAAAGACGTCTGTGAAGCCGTCGTTATCATAGTCGGCAAAAGCCACACTCATGCCACGTCCGATGTGGCCCGCAATGCCAGCTTTGGCCGTGACGTCCTCGAAGGTTCCATCGCGGCGGTTCCGGTAGAGCGTGTTGGGCAACCCCTCGAAATACTTAGGA